>CAMNND010000001.1 GCA_946545035.1 uncultured Clostridium sp.
TGTGAGCATTTTATGGAGATGCTCAGTTCCTGTTTACTATCTGGCAATAAATGCCTTGATTACGTCCTCCGCATGGAGATACCCTTCTACCTCATCATCCCAATCTTCATGTGCGGGTGGCATAGACTCTAGCAGCCCCTCTTTTGCACCATAAGTCCCACGACCATAAATAACAGAAACACGGCCAGAAGTAATAGGAGAGGTAAAGTGAATGCGCTCAATACCAAAAGAGCAAGGGGTGGTGTAAGGAATTCCCAACTCATCCAGCGCAGCCGCGACCTTGTTCAGCTCGTCCATCTTTTTTCCTTTCTTTTGGGTTGCCGTTAAGGCAATTGTAGCATAGAGGCAGAGTCTTTACAACGTGGGTAGACTCTTCATAGTCTTTTCATAACTCAGTACCGAAGTCCTTCGGCTTAAAGATGCGGAGGTTTTGTGAAGGGACCTCCAAACTCTTGACTTTTATTCATTAACTGTTACACGGTCAATTTCAATTTCACCATACTCATTTGACCACATATCACCATCCATGTAAGCGGTGAGAGGAAATGAATAACCCCAAGGCTCTTCATAATAGTCAAAAGTAATAGTAAGGTTGGGTTGCTTCATAACGAGATTGATAAACTGCATAGCTGCACGTCCCGCGAGTGCAAGATTAGAATACACTCCATACACAACCACATGGTCATGGTAGCCATACACGGTAGTCTTAACAACATAAACAATCATGATTTTCCCTTCCTACAGTGTGAACATGAAAAGTAAAAAACAAATAAGCCATCCGAACAAAAAATACTCACAAATGCTTGACAAGAAGAAACAAATTATTCCAAGGGATACAACTACACATTCAAACCAGCCATAGTGCATTTTTAACCCCCAAAGACCATAATAGTGACATACACAAGACAAGAGGTAACAAAAGCAGTCATTGCCATAGAACAGATAAAAATGACATAGGGCGCAAACTTCTCATTGTCATAAAAATACCACGCAAGGAAATAAGTTGCCGCATACAGAATCGCACAAGCAACTGCAAAACCAAAGAAGTTAATACCCATTTCTAAAATCCTTTCTCTCTTTTGGACAATTAAATTATACCAAATTAAATTCATTCTGTCATGAGATTTTCAATTTCACAATTTCTCCATATTTTTTCTACATCTTAGAACCGAGGTACTTCGGTCTTAAAGTGTGAAGAATTAATGAAGCGGATGGCGCCCGCATGGACGCCCGCATACTCCAATCATCGCCGCAACCAATAAAACAAATGTTCGTCTTGTCATTTTACTTCACATTCCATACGATAAAAGCAATAGGCGCTACATACAGCATAGCAAACATAGCAATAAAGTCAAACATAACTACCACCTAATCAGAAAGTAACCACGATTATAATACTCAACCACATAACCATTAGAACGGAGAATGTGCAAGACCGCTTCAATCATACCCATGTCAAGTTTTACAGGCGGCTGATAGGTCGCATTTGTGTCACCATGCGCCGCATGATAAACGATAGTTGCATCGATAGTTTCAAGCATAGTGAGGATAGCAGACTCATTGTGAGCATGGTAGGCTGTGACTCTCGCTTTTGCTTCGTCTGCCTTAATCATTTTCTTATCCTCTCTCTTGGACTAACTATATACTATCAAATCCAAGAGACAAAAACAAATTCTACACATTTTAGAACCGAAGTGCTTCGGCGCTAAGTTGTGGGGTTTTTGTGAAGATACCCTAACTTCTTTTTTTTATTACTTTAACCGTCCTTCTTTTTTCATTTTTGCAATTCTTTCCATAGCAATAGCATAGGGGACAACGCCTTTTTCTTCAATAATTCGCGCAACCATTTCATCATGAGTTTCATTTCTTTCTGTAGAATAAGGCGCGGGAATAGGTGGGTTATAATCAGATATTGCATCCAAAACAAGAAAACCATTATTATAAATTTTAAGGAATAGCTGTTCTGTAATTTGGAACCACTCTTGACGATGTTTTTTAATACTAATTTTTGCTAGTGTTTTGTGATAATAGCCTTCGTGGTCTGTTTGTACAGTTTCAATCCAATCAATATAGTAAATGGCAGAATTATTAGTGCGATAGGCAGAAATTCTATTCTGCAATTTTGTAGTTTGCCCGACCTTAACCCAATAAGAAACCTCTTTGGTGAAAGGATTAAAAAGAGCTTGGCCGACAAGATACAGCCCACAGCACGGACCCTTCAAAAGTTTGGTCTTGAAATTGTCAGTGATGCAGTTTCCGCACTCTCGCATAAAATTCTCAGTCCAGCGCATTTCTTTCCTTTCTCTTGGAGACAATTAAATAATATCATTTTGAAAAAAGATGTCAAGAACGTTTTTCATTTTCATTTTTCGTTCATAAGTTAAGGCCGAAGAACTTCGGTTTCAAATTGTGAAGGAACAGTGATTTTTTTCGATTTTCAAAAAAAAAAAAAGTGGCCCTAATTGGGGCCACGCGCAATTTCATTTTTAAATGGCTCACTCACCGTAAACCTTTGCATAAGCGACCTTCTTACCGTCACCCTTTGTGAACAGACCCATCTCACAAGCAACGCGAAGCACTGCGGCGGCCTTTTGCGTGGTCATAATCTCAGGCTTACCCATGGCAACAACATCCTTTGTCGTAACCACATCACCCGCATGGTCATAGACCCACTGTGCAAGGGCTTCATTACCCTTACGAGCCTTAGAGATAGCCTTCGCACGTGGCTTCGACAGCTGCTCAACCATCTTACTCATGACCTCAATAGTCGCGAGGTAATCAACATCTGCGAGGGCTTCGGGGCGAATAGCTTCAGTATTCATGTAGTCAAGAGCGGTAATAGCGATAGACAGAGCGGACTTGCGAGTGATGTTAGTGGCCATTGTGACCTTCTTTCTGCGAAGAACTCTTCGCGGTTTTGGGAGTGCCCTTTGCCCTCCCGCTGATTAATAATATACTCTCTTCTTTTGGAGGCGTCAATGATTTTTTTGCTTTCACATTTTCATCACACGAACGAACCGAAGTACTTCGGTTTAGAAATGCGAATTTTTTGTAGAGAAATTCACAAAACTCTTTTGATTAATAAATTCCGATAAAAGTTGCATGAGGTGCAGTATTTGTATTATCACACGCATTTAGACTTTCATTCTCGCAATAATCGATACCTAAATCTGTAGACCAAACTTCCCTTTTTCCCCATCCTTCCGATGCTTCATAAGTGTCATAGATACGGACTTCGATATCTCCATTATCTTTCATGAGCTGTTCAAGAATAGAAATCAATTCAGAAACTAGCATTTCTTTCCTTTCTCTTGGGGACAATTAGATAATACTACAAGATGTGTAAAGGAAACTAATTTGTTTTTCAAGTTCATAATTAGAACATAATTATGCACCGAAGTTCTTCGGTGTTAAATTGTGAAGGAAACATGGATATTTTTTAAATTCAACTCGCCCATGCGGCGCTTGGCAAGCACACGAACGAGGAAACACAAATTTTTATTACTCCCAAAGTGAGAGAGGGTCTAGAATTTTCTCACTTCGGGGTCCTCATTGGTGCGGGTGTGGGGACGTTCACCCCTACTATCTACGCGGGATGCCCCCTACGCCGAAGCCAAGAGTCATTTTCTTTCCCCCTTTCTTCTTTGTTCTCCTGACAATTAATACTATACAGAATGAAGCTAAAGGAAGCAAGGAATTTTTTCAATTCACATTTTCTTCACTTTTAGGAGCCGGGTTTCTACAGCTGCGTAATATGTATTTTTAAAGGAAACTACCATATTTTTCATTTTTTAAATTTTTATTTTTTCCGCCCTTATAGCGTCATTTCTATAGAGATAACGTTTATAGAGATTTTGTGTTTTTCAATTTTATCTTCACAGAATCTTCACAAAATCTACACAGAATCTTCATAATTTGTTCGTTTTTGTGTTCGGGGCCGTTCTTACTTTTAACTCTAACAGACAGATATGGAGAAAATGTGTAGGATTTTCATTTTTATAATTAATCTACAAATTCGAGCCGAGGGTTCGGCGTTTTTTTGTGGAGATTGTGAGGAAACAGAAAAAAGTTTCATTTGTGGGTTGTTTTTGTCTGTGCGATGTGCTAAAATTTTCGGCCAACTGTGGAGATTTTGTGGAGAAATTTCATATTTAAAAGTTATGGAGTTTTTTCATTTTTTTCATGTTTCATATAAAAAACATAATTAGATACCGGAGTTTTAGGAACTTTTTAGTTTTTAATATTTTATCTACAATTGTTGATAATGTTGAGATTGTTGAAAATTTTCGTGTTGAAATTGTTGAAAACTTTCGGCCATACAAGGAACCGGAAACTTTTTTATGTTGAAAATGTTGAAAACTCTTCGGCCGCGCGCGAGAATGTTGAAAACTTATCTCCAGGTGCTTGGTTTTCAACATAGTTATCAACATGTAAGTGTAAAAGAAAAGGGCGCCCGCAGGCGCCCTATGTTGAAAACTAGCAGGGATAGGTTTGTGCATCGATTTCGTTGCACCAGATTTGCAGCTCGACCAGAGTATCGAAAAACTGTCCGCAGAACGGCGTCCAATAAGCATCATATAAAGTGTTATAAAAGAGCGGATAATCACGGGAAAGAGTGAGGGTGCAGACGAATTCACTCATAGGATAACCTCCAAAGTAGTTGTTGACGTGATGGGGTAGGTCGATTAACCTACCCCGCTATGAGCTAGTAGCGCTTGGCTGCAAGCAGCTCCGCGATTTCATCGTAGTCGCGTTCCTGCTGGACACACCGCTCTGCCATATACCGCGTTTTAAAGCGGCCACATTCGCGGCCACTCTCATCGGTGACGATAAAGCGGCGAACGTTCATATCGAGCGTGATGACGTAAGTATGGTTGAACATTGTTTCCTCCATTCTATGTGGTAAGTGATAGGGTAGGGCCAAACGGCCCTACCCTGTTAGATACTAGTTGTTCATCAGACCCGCCAGCGTCTCATAGGTCATCATCGAGCCGTCGTAGCCTGTTTTAATCTCCACATCTGCCACGTCTGTATGGTAGATATGTGCATCAGTGTTGTAGTTCCACGTTTGGTGGTAGATATTCTCTACCGCCCACGCTTCGAAGCGAACGCCCCTATTGTTAGCTTTTACCGTACCGTCTTTAGCACTGATATGGCTAACATATGGAGCGCTACGACGCTCGTACTCTTCGAGCGTCATTGTATGCATGTCACTCATCATGTTGATGAGCGCCGCCTTTTGGCGATTAGTGGGCTTTATGCGCAGTTTAGGCAGACCGTTGGCAGCCGTGCCAAGGTAGCAATACGTGAGTAACCAGTTGAGGTCAATGCGGATATAACCATAGTAAATGCGACCAGACAGCTCAACCATCATGAGCAACTTATGAGTGAATGCATATTCATCATAGTATTCGCAAAAAGTGCGAAACATAGGCGAATTGTTGTCCTTACGTGTGCGTGCCATTTGTAGCATCTCCAATCTTGTGAGTGTTTCACGTGAAACACGCTTATCTGTTAGGTGGTAGGTAGCTTATGCCCTCTTACGCGTGTGTGTCGCATTTTCCCGCTCGCACGTGTGTGCGCCTATTCTCTCCAATCCTATAGGAATCCGCTAGGTCCTACGCGTGGGCTATCCGATTATCAGGGGCCTTGCACCCGCTTGGCGTTTGGTTTTCCCTCTCGCTGTCTACTATTCTCCACATATCGGGGCCGAATGCAAGCGTTATCCCCCGACGATTTGGGCGTCCACAGTCTCTCCACAATTGCCCATACAGTCACAGTGTTAGTTTAGGGTAACAGTACAGACACACACATGCACACGCATGGGGCGGTACATACAGGCACATCCCGAGGTTGGACACTTCGCCCGAGCCGACGGGGTCCAGAAAATTCTCAAGAGCAATTTTCAATTGCTCATTCGGGAATTCTTAAGAGCAATTTTAAGTTTTCAATTCGATTAAAAAATTTTAAATTTGCCATTTTTTCTAGGTCTTTTAATCCTCTGACTACAATCTCCAGCCAAACTCTTCTTAGCTTTTGTAATTGCCGCACCTTTCTTACTTGCAATACTTCGTTTAATACTTTTCATATTTTCTCCTTTCTCTTTAATCTAATTATATTAAAATAAAGTTAATATGTCTATAATAATTATACATCTTGGGTCTTTTTAATTAAATTCTATTCAAAAAATTTTATATTAACTAAGATTTTTTCTTGACAAATACTTAGTTAATGTGTTATAATTTAAATGAAAGTTAAAAAACTTATTTAAGTAAAGGAGGTTTGTTAGTGGAATTAGACTATTCTTTAACCACTCCTCAAGAACGAGTGGAATATGTTAAAGCTCTCTTAGCTGATAATCCTCCTCTTAATAATAGCACTCTAACCATTTTAGCAGACTATATTTTATTTATTCGTGATCGTAATCAAACAAAAAAAGAACGTGAAGAAGAACATCCTATATTAACACCCAATAGAGAGTTTACTATTGACAAGAGGCAGGTATCTTATGAAGGTCTAGTTGATAAACTTGAAAATGGCGAAGATGGTCTATATAACATCATTCGCAACGATAAAACTCAAATTCTTGATCCAAAAGATCCTATCTCAGAAGAAGATATAAAAAATATTCCTGGTATCAAAGAATGCATGGATGTAATTCTTTCTCTTAAAAAACAATTAGAAACAGCGTCTAAATACCGTCGTAAATCAATTAATCAAGCAATTATAGATACTTGAAAGCAAGCTTATATTATAAAGGGCAACTATTCTCAAGTTGGCCGCATTAAATCAACTTCTCAAATAAAAACTTTAGCTTCAATCGCTATTCCAGAAGAGATTTATTTTGACGATGATATGATACCTCATTCAGATAAACCTTTATCTCTTCTTAATCCAGAGCACGTATCTTTTCTTCTCTGCCATTATCAAGGATTAAAACAAGAATCCTGAGAAGATCTTCATTGCGATATGCGGTGACACCTTATTGATCTTGAAGATTTAACAGAAGAAGCTTTGCGGGAAAAGCATCCTATGCTTTGAGATATAGTAATTTGAAAAGTAGACGGTCTTACAAATGATGAAATACGAGAAAAAGTTCTTCAAAACTATGGAGAAGAACATTCAGAACAATATTACTCTTCTCTTTGACGCAAACGTATTCCTAAATTAATAGTAGAACAATTTCAAAAAAATTACGTAGAATGATATTTCACAGAAAAAGAATACGGTTATTGAAAAAAATGTAGTAAATGCGGCCAAATAAAATTAGGTCATCCTCTCTTCTTTGCAAAAAATACAAGTAAAGATGGTTGATATTCTCAATGTAAAGAGTGTAAAAATGCTTCACGACTAATAACAGTCAAGAAAAAATCAGAAAAATAAGAAAGAGGGTGTTTTTTCATGGCTGGAGATTATAAAGTATGTAGTAAATGCGGCCGTTCATTAAAAGAAACAGAATTTTTTAAAATGAAAACTGGCAATCGTTGTGATCTTTGTAAAGATTGTCTTTGTCAATATATAGATAACCGCAAGCCAGAAACCTTTAGATGAATCTTAGAAATGTTTGATGTTCCTTATATTGAAAAAAAATGAACTCAAATAACTAATGAACGTTATAAAAAGAATCCAGGTAAATTTGGTCCAAAATCAGTAATTGGTACTTATTTGCGGACAATGAATATGATGCAATATAGAGACTTTCATTATTCTGATTCCGATAATCCAGAAGATAATGCGGCCACCGCACCAGTAGCTAAAACAGAAATTGATGAAGAATATGAAGCAAATCTACTCCAACGTTTAGAAGCTGGAGAAATTACTCAAACTCAATATGATACCTTAACAAAAAAGAATGCAGTTAAATATGGCACTGATTTAGATGAAAATGGCTTTATCAAAGGATTAGAAACACTTCCTTTTCAACCAGAAGGAGCTCTTTCAATGCCCGAACCTGAGCCTGAACCTCCGCAAGAGCAGACGCCGCAATATCAATTTGATCCTACATATTGAACAGATCAATTAGATGATAAAGATATAGACTATTTAATGCTTAAATGAGGTACAGTTTACACTCCTGAACAATGAATTAAAATGGAAACAACTTACAATAAATATGCTCAAGAATACGATCTTAATGTTGACCGAGAAGAAGTTCTTAAAAAAATGTGTAAAACTTCTCTTAAAATGGACGAATGCTTAGATGCGGGTGATGTAACAGGTTATAAAAATTTAGCCGCAGTTTTTGACCAACTCCGCAAGTCAGGCAAATTTACAGAAGCTCAAAATAAAGATGATAAACAGCAAGTTCTTTCTTCTATTGGAGAATTAGTAGCACTTTGTGAGCAAGAAGGTGGCATTATTCCAGCCCTTCCTCAATACGACCCAGACCAATATCCGCAAGATAAAATAGATTTTACTCTTAAAGATCTTAAATCTTATACTTATTCTCTTGTTAGTAATGAACTAGGTCTTGGAGACTTAATTGAATCTTATATTGAAAAACTTGAAAAATCAGAAGAAGATTCAGTTGATCTTAACGCGGGGCTTGTTACATCTGCGGAAGAGGCTGCGGATGAAGAACTTACAGATGACGAAGCAGAAGAGTGGCAATATTTTCTTGAAAATGAAATTGAAGCAGAAGGTGAAATGCTTGCACGATTCTTGGATGGAGAAGTATAATGGCTTTAAGAGATATTTTACAAGCATCTAATAGACGAAAAGAATTAGATAGTGACGCGATTAAAGAGGAAATACACAATCATCTAGATCAATATAGAGAATTAATTGCTTATTGACGAGTATATCCTGATAAATTAGTTGATTATTATTTGTCTCTTGGAAATCCTTATAATTTTAAATTTATTTTTTATCAAAGATTATTCTTGCGGGCGCTGTTCCGGCATAAATATGTCTATGCCACTTTCGTGCGAGCCTGGTCTAAATCATTTATGTCAGTTATGGCTCTAATGTTAAAAGCTATTCTCTATCCTGGAGCTAAATTATTCACCGTTGCAGGCGGTAAGCAACAGTCTGCGGAAATCCTTTCAGGTAAAGTATTAGAAATTTGCAAATTAATTCCTGCAATAGAGAGAGAAATTATTTGAGACACGCGCGGTACTCGAGCTCGAACAGCACAAACTAAAGATAGTGTTATTTATACTTTTAGAAATGGTTCAACACTAGAAAATATTGCGGCATCTGAAAAAACTCGTGGACGTCGTTTTAATAGTGGTCTTATGGAAGAATGTGTAGGTATTGATCAGGATATTCTTAATGAAGTTCTTATCCCTACTCTTAATGTTGACCGCATGGTTCAAGGTCAAACTGATTCAAACGAACAGTTAAATAAATCTCAGATTTTTGTAACTACTGCGGGCTACAAAAATACATACAGCTACGAAAAATTAATTGAGATTCTTTGTCGATCTGTTGTGCGGCCAAAGGATGCAATTGTTCTTGGTGGTAGCTGACGAGTTCCTGTTATTTTTGGACTTTTAGATAAAAACTTTGTGCGGGACCTTAAAATGGATGGTACATTTAATGAAGATTCTTTTGAACGCGAGTATGAGTCTAAATGAACCGGTGATATTGAATCAGCTTTCTTTAGTTCAGATAGATTTGATAAACAGCGTAAAATTAACATGCCAGAATGAAAATATTCTAATAAAACATCAAAAGATGGATATTATATAATGGGTGTTGACGTTGGTAGATTTGGTTGTACTACTGAAGTAGTTATTATCAAAGTAACTCCAGGTGCGGGCGATATTCCGCGCAAACGTATTGTTAATATTTATTCTTTTGATGAAGAACACTTTGGTTTACAAGCACTTAAACTTAAACGACTATTTCAACAATATAAATGTCGTGTAGCTGTAATCGACGGTAATGGTTTAGGTGCGGGACTCGTAGACATGCTTACAATGGATACTATCGATCCTGACACAGGTGAAACACTATATAATTGAGGCGTAATGAACGACGAAGATAATAAATATCGCAATATGAAAACTGATGATACTATAACTGATGCGATGTATATTATGAAAGCTAATCAAGTATTAAATTCTGAAATGTACGCTTATTGTCAGTCAGAAATTAATTCAGGTAGAGTAAACTTTTTAGTAGACGAGTCTATTGCAAAAAATAAATTATTGTCTCAAGCACAAGGTAAAAAAATGAGCCAGTCTCAGCGTGCAGATTATCTTATGCCTTTTGTACAAACGAGTATTTTAAAAGACCAAATGCTTAATCTTGTATACGAAAATGATGGTGCGCATATTATTTTAAAACAAGCTTCAAAAAAGATTAAAAAAGATAAGTTTTCTGCATTAATTTATGGTTTATATTATTGTAAATTACAAGAAGATAGTCGTTCAAAGAAACGTAAACGCGATATATCAAAATTTATGTTTTTTAATTAAAAATTTGGGGTCAAAATTTATTAATAGGTATTCTGTAAAACCATATACAGTGAATAAGTAAGTTTTATTGAAAGAGGAATATTATGATGAGTTCAGCAATGGAAGTTAAAATTCACAATATTTTAACTGATTATGATGTTCCTTTTGAAGAAGAATATGAATTTGATGATTTAATTGCATCAAGTGGTAGACACTTACGTTTCGATTTTGCCGTGTTTACAGAGGATGGTGAGCTAGATTTTTTAATTGAAGCTCAAGGGAAACAACATTATACCGCAGTAAATAAATTTGGTGGGTCTAAAGGTGTTGAACGGCAAAAATATAATGATATACAAAAACGAAAATATTGTTTAGACCATAATATTAAATTAATTTGCATTCCTTACTATGATGAATCGCGAATTAATTTTGATTATATTATGCGGGCGGCTGGATATTAAGGAGGTCGAGCATTTGAGTGATACAAAAGATTTTCGTTTAATTGCTTCAAACGAAACTGCGCGTCCTTCTATAGACTTTAATAAAATGCGAATTGATCAAAAATTATTTAAAGATGATGTTACTTTAAATACGTCTATTTTTGATAAACGTAATCGTCGTAAAGTTAGAAAAGAGGATGTTTATAGGGCTCTTGAACGACAAGATATAAAAGAACTTAGGGCAATTTCAAATTATTTTTTCCTTAGAAGTGGTATTTATTCACGATTATGTCGTTATATGGCTTATCTTTATCGATATGATTGAATGATAACACCTGTGCGTTATGATGATAAAATTAAAGATGAAAAAGTTATTGAAGGTTGATTAAAATCAGTAGCTTATCTTGATAATTGTCGTTTAAAGAAAAATTTTGGTGAAATCGCATTAAAAGTTATCAAAAATGGTTGTTTTTATGGATATAAAATAGAGCAGAAAAATGCTTGCTATATCCAAGAATTGCCAATTGACTATTGCCGCAGTCGTTTTAAGTATAATAATTTACCAATCGTAGAATTTAATGTTAAATTTTTTGATGATAAATTTTCTGACACAGAATACCGCATTAAAGTTTTAAAAATGTTTCCTAAAGAATTTCAGCAAGCTTATATTAAATATAAGCATAATACTTTAAAGAAAGATCATAATGGTGACACTCTTGGATGATTTGCTTTAGATGCGGGGGCTGCTTTTAAATTTAATCTTAATCATAGTGATATTCCTCTATTTTTATCAATTGTACCAAAATTAATTGATCTTGAGGATGCACAAGATTTAGATAAGAAGAAGATGGAACAACAACTTATTCGTCTTATTATCCAAGAGATGCCAATTGATAAAAATGGTGATCTTATCTTTGATGTAGATGAAGCTCGAGAATTGCATAAAAATGCAGTTGGTATGCTGGGTGGTGCTATAGGAGTAGATGTTTTAACTACGTTTGCGGATGTACATGTAGAAGATCTTTCCGATAAAGGTAATATGTCTGCCGCGGACCAATTAGATAAAGTTGAACGTACAGTTTATAATGAAGCTGGCGTTAGCCAAATGCAATTTAATACAAGTGGCAATTTAGCTCTTGAAAAATCTATTCTTAACGATGAAGCCACTATGACAAATCTTCTTCTTCAATTTGAGGAATTTGCTGAAAGTTTATTACGAATTTTCAACAAAAATCCGAAGCGTCTAAAATATCAAGTACAGATGCTTCCTACTACTATTTATAATTATAGAGATCTTTCCAAGCTTTATAAAGAGCAAACACAAATTGGATTTTCCAAATTATTACCTCAGATTGCTCTTGGAGAATCTCCAAGTACCGTACTTGCAACTGCGATATTTGAGAATCAAATGATGAAGCTTGATGAGATATTTACTCCTCCGCAAATGTCTTCTACCATAAGCAAAACTCAACAGTCTGGTGGCGGGAATGGGAACAAGACTAGTAATGAACCATCAGCGGGTGAGCAAGGTGGCCGTCCAGAGCTACCTCAGGACGAAAAGTCCGATAAGACTATCGCAAATGAAGAATCACAGGGTTAATGAAGGGAGGTAAGATAGATGGCATTAAAGAATAAATCCGAGGTAAATATGATTCAAGGCCCCGAGTTCATTAATCTTGAGCCTCTTGATGTTAACCCTTTGATGCAAAAATGCGAAATTAAAGTCTTTTATTTAGGTCACAATCGGAATGGCTCTTATATTAACCGTGAAACCGCCTTAGAAATGTCTAAAACATTGCGGGGAACCCCAATTGTTGCGGCATTTAACAAAGATAAAGAAGATTTTGGCGATCATGGACATGTAATGCATATTGAGGATGGAGAAGTTACTTTCTCTGTTAAGACCATTCCTTATGGCTTTGTTTCACCTGATGCAGAAGTTTGATTCCAAAACTTTACAGATACAGATGAATTTGACAACAAAGTTGAACGTACCTATCTAATGACAACGGGTTATCTCTGGTCTGGTCAATTTGAAGAACTCACCAAGGTAATTAATGAAGGACAGCCGCAATCAATGGAGCTAGATTCCAGCTCACTTCAAGGACATTGGGCGACTGATAATAATCTTGGTGTAGATTTCTTCATTATTAATGACGCAACTTTCAGTAAGTTGTGCATTCTTGGGGACAATGTTGAGCCCTGCTATGAAGGAGCTTCTGTAACGTCTCCAGAGGTCAGTAAGAATTTCAGTAAAGATACTGATTTTCAACAGACCCTATTTAGCATGATGAACGACTTACAAACAGCTCTTAATAGTAAAGGAGGGTTGAACATGTCTGAAAATGAATTACTTAATGAATCTGCGGAAAATGCTGAGACGCAGCTTGAGCTCGAGCATGCGCTAGAAACCCCTACAGACGAGACTGCTGATGAAGAGCTCACATCTGTAGAAGAAGAGTTCGTTGAAGCAAATTCTGCTGATGATACCGATACAGTTGCTGAAACTGTTGAGGAAACAGTTAATGATTTTGTTGAGAAAAAGGAAGAAGAAGATGAATCTGACGACAAGGACGAAGACGAGTCTAATGAAGCTGATGATGAAGACGATGATGATAAAAAGAAGCCTAATAATCAGCATTCCTTAGAAGAATTTGAAGCTTTACAAGCAGAACTTGAATCTCTTCGCGCAGAGATTAAAGAACTTCGTGAGTTTAAGCTCAATGTAGAAAATCAACAGAAAGACGCTTTAATTGCATCTTATCATATGCTTTCTGATGAAGATAAGGCTGAGGTTATTGCTCATAAGTCTGAATTTAGTCTTGATGAAATTAAAGCTAAATTAGCTGTTATTTACGTTGAAAAGAACGTTAATTTCGACATGATTGACGGTCAAGAAGAGGTAGAGGATAATGATCCTGCTCCAGCAATGACTTTCTCTCTAGACGAAGAAGCATCTGAGGGCGTTCCTGCTTTCATTGAAGCGCTTCGTCATACAGTTAAATAATTAAAGGAGGTTGTAATATGGCTATTACAATTAAGCGTGATGGTTATGGCCAAGTAGAGCCAAATCATCTCTCTGCTCCTCGTGATGGTCGCGTCTATGCGCAGCTTCCTGCCGCTGAGGATATTGAAGTCCTTGAGAACGGCATGTTCGTTAAATATGACTACGCCGCAGGTGAAGTCAATTTTGACGGCGACGGCGCTTGGATGCTCGTTTATAACGAGGAAAAGCTCTATGATGAGCGTCATCAGATGCATAAAGATTGGGCTCAAAAAGTTGAGGATTCTTATGATGGTAAGATCTATCCTCGTGTTTTTGGTGTTGTAGCTGGTGACATTTTTACTACTAATACTTTTGCAAACAATACTGAACTTAAAGTTGGGGATGACGTCACTCCTGGTGCTGACGGCTTCTTAGCAGTTGGTTCTGAAGGCGATGTTGTATTCCGTGTTGTCAAAGAATATACTCTTCCTGATGGACAGCCTGCGGTTAAGTTACAGTGCATTAAGGCTTAATTGAGAGGAGGAATAAGATGGAATATAATGATCTTCGTGAGTTAGCTCGTATCGCCGTTAAGGCTGATCCTACCGCTCCTACCGCTTATTCTTTCGGCAATGAGTCTTATACTCTTGACCAAGTTAATGCTGCTCTTGCCACTGAATTTCAAAAGCTAGCTGGTACTTATCGTGATTATCGTGAAAATAAGAATATCATCTTCCGTCTAATCGAAGAGACTATTGATGAGGTTCTTCCTGCACGCGTTGAGCAACAGTATGCTCAATTTGCAGAGGTTCGTAATGTTGCTCAGGGCGACAAAGCTATTTTCCGTATGCGTGTTACCGAAGCCGCACGTAAGCGTGCTAAGACTTTCGTTACTCGTGTTGGTCTAGCTGGTCGTTACGAAGTCTTCATGCTTGATGGTAAGAGTCTTGAGGTTGGAACTGCTGCTATTGGTGGAGCCGCTCGCATCGGCTTCGAGGAAATGCTCGATGGCCGCATTCAGTTCTCTGAGCTTACCAGTCTTGTAATGGAAGGTATGGACGAGTTCATTTACCGTGAGATTGCTAAGGCTCTTGAAGCTGTCGTTCAGGGTCTTCCTCGTTATCAGCGTGCTGAAGTTGCAGGCTTTGACGAGGCTACCATGGACGAGCTTTTAGCTATTGCTGATACTTATGGCCGCGCTGCAATTTACTGCACATTTGAATTTGCGGCCAAGATGCTTCCACAACAGAATTGGGTTTCTGATGATATGAAGAATCGTCTTTGGGCAGATGGTTGGCTAGGCAATTATAAGGGTCATAACGTTATTATTCTTCCTCAGTCTGTTGTTGACGAGACTAATAAGGAGAAAGTAATTGATCCTGCTCAGGCTTATATTATGCCTATTGGACAAGACAATAAGCCTGTTAAGATTGTCTTTGAAGGACCTACCGCAGTTCGCACCGTTGAAGATAATGATGACTGGAGCACCGATTTCCAGACTTACAAGAAGTTTGGCGTTGCTACCTTCTTCACCAACTTTATTTTTAGTTATCGTAATACCGATCTCGTTAAAGCGACTCGTACACATAATCTTCCTGCTGAAACTGTTAATCCTTAGATAGAACCAGGCTCTGAAACCTCTGGAACTAACAATAGTACAAGTGGAAGACCCGATCCAGATAGCTTATTCTTAGATCCATAGGAATCAGCGTCTGAACATTAATTTAATTATAGGGAGAGGGACTTAAAACTCCCTCTCCTTTTTTTATTAAAGAGATAAAAGGAGAAAATAATGGGTATTGTTAATGATACAACTTTAGTACCTGTGCGCAATATGGTTAATCATCGAGTAGTTTATACAATTCCAGAAGAACACCGACGCGTAGTTTTTGAAGCATTTCAAGAGAGAAAAATTCCTGCAAAAGAACTTCGTGCTCTTAATTATACAGTTGGTGGAAGTATTTTATTAAAGAACTATCTTTGTGTTAAAAGTGCTGATATGCGCGCAGAATTTAATATACCAAGCGATCAAATTGAATACGATTGGACAGAAAAAGATATACAGCACGTTTTACTTAGTAATGACTCTCCTATTGAGCAATTAGAAGATGCTTTAGATTTTGCTCCACAAGGTATTCGAGAAATGATTGTTGATTATGCAGTTGAATGGAAAATTCCTGATTCAAATCGTAGAAAAGTAATTTCTAAGATGATGAATTTAAATATAGATGAAATGATTAAGTTTGCAGAAATGGTTGAAGAGAGTAATGATACTGTTCCTCAAAATACTCATCGTCGTTTAAGTGATAAGCCTGCTACTAGTAGAACTGGACGACGTTTACAAAATTAGTAATTTAGAAAGGAGAGGCAATGTCAGAAGAAACTCCTTTAAATACTTCTTTTGAAGAGATGTATGATTTCTTTCTTGCGGGGATTACAGACGATATGTTTATGGAAATGACAAAAGAAGATACAGATGCATTATTAGAAGAAATTCTTTTGGCCGCATTACCTCATTTTGAATTTCCTAGAAAAAATATTTTTGATCTTGATTTAACAAATAAAACATTTGGTGATAAATTAACTCAAGAAGAAATGATGATAATTCGTCAATATATGATTAGTGAATGAATTGGCTATCAACTTGCTAATATTGATTTAGTTAAACAAAAGTATAGTGGTAGTGATTTTAAATTTACTTCACAGGCTAGTCATTTAAAACAGTTAGTTACGCTTAAAAAAGAATATGAAACTAAAGGTTTTCATTTACAACGATTATATAATCGTCGCAAAAGATTGAAAACGGGAGGCTATGGCTCTACTTTTGCTAGGGTCATGGATATATCTGATAAACATTATTATGATTAGTGTTTATGATGTTGAGGTAGATAATGCAACAATTCGCCGCAATTTAAAACGTTTACAATCTCAAACTTTTAAATTACTTCCTATGCAAGAAGAAGGTGAAGATTGTAAAAAACCTCTTGAAACTATTATTCTTGAACTTTTAGGGATGCAGGGACTTTTTTCTACTTTAGATCCTTTAGTAACTTTAATTTGTAAATTACAAGGATTAAAGGAAATTGATGGGGATGAAAATTTTATGCTTTATCGTCGCACTATTTTTGAATGTTGTGGACTATTAGATAAAGTAGCTGAATGTTTTTAAAGAAAGGAGCGGCCAAATGTCTCTAAAAACATTAAGTGCAAGATTACAATATAATGGCGGAGATAGGCTCGGCCGCATTAACCTACAAAAATTACGAAGTTTGCGAGCAGCATTAGGAGATGATTATCAAT
The DNA here is from genome assembly GCA_946545035.1 of uncultured Clostridium sp. Classification (GTDB taxonomy): domain Bacteria; phylum Bacillota; class Clostridia; order TANB77; family CAG-508; genus CAG-492. The sequence goes on from CAMNND010000001.1 coordinate 17,130, forward strand.
CTCGCTTAATTAAAACCCCTAAACGTGAAGCATGACCTTGTTTAATTAATGATGATGTTTCTGGTTTAAAACCCGATTATGATAAAAAGATTATTTCTGTTGAATATGATGCGGGACTTGAGCCAGGGGATGTTTTTGAATGTCTTGATGATGGAACTCATTGGATGATATATCTTCCAAGATTAACAGAAACGGCTTATTTAAGAAGTTCTATTATTCGATGTCGTTACACAATGACAATAGACGACGAAGAATATTGAATTTATTTTCAAGGTCCTACAGAAACAGACCTCCGTTGATTTATTAAACGAGGAATTAATATTAATGAATTAAATCTTTCTGGTACCATATATATAAAATTAAATGCGCAAACGAGAGCATTTTTTGAACGTTTTACACATATAAAAGTAGATAATCATATTTGGGAAGTTCAAGTTACAGACAGCATTTCTGTACCAGGTATTCTTGAAATAGAAGTGCAAGAATATTATGACAATCCAATTGCGGAACTTCCTGAAATTAAACGTGCTATGAATACGGATGATAGTGTTATCATTGGAGAAACACTAGTCCCGCAAGATTCTACTATAGGATATTATATTCCAAAAGAATATCTAAATAGTGATTATTCTTGAGAAGTTCTTAATAATCCAAGAGTACAGATAGTTGAAGTTATGAATGATGGTAATATGTGTAAAGTACGTATACATGATGGCGCAGTTGGATCTTATATTATTAAGTATGGCGATTATACTTTAGAGTCAACAATTGATTGAAAACGTGAATTTATAGAAGGTCCTACAAAAGTAGCACCATATGGTTTTTATACATATCGAGCAAAAAATGACAATGTTGTTTTTTCAATTGATAATGTGGCAGTTGCTAAAATAATTAACCAAGACGGTAAATATTGTAAAATTGAAATTATTACTGGCCGCAAGAGTAAGTTTAATTTAACTTGTGCTTTTGAAGAAGATGGAGAACAACAACAAATAATCGTACCTATTACTATTGGATCATTTACAGGAGATAAAAATGAAAAAGACCTCGGCCTTGTTAGCTAAAAATTTTAAATCAACTTTTTTATCCTGTGAAACCGATCAAGAAACTATTTGGCGGCGACTCTTTGTCGAGAGTCGCCCTTATAGCGATAAATTGAAAAAACTTTTAGTAATTAATACTGCGGATTGTCTTGATGAAGAACAAATTCAATATCAAGAAATTATTGATAATATTAATCTTCAAGATTTAAAAGATAAACAATATTTAAAAAATGTTCCTAAATTAGAATTTGGTGAGCATGAAGAAGTAAAAGCGTATATTCTTTTAGAATTTGATGATTTTATTCCAACTACTAATCCACATTATAGAGATTGTACAATTACTTTTTCAATTATATGTCATCTTGACTATTGAGAATTAGATGATTACAAACTTCGCCCATATCAAATTGCTGGATATATAGATGGAATGTTAAATGAAACAAAGTTATCTGGTATTGGTACTCTACGATTTTTGGGTGCAAATGAGATTGTAATGAACGAATATCTTGGAGGTATTGTCCTTCGTTATATAGCTACTCATGGTAGTGGAGATGATAGTGAAACTCTTGATCCTACTTTACCAGCCCCGCAAGATTTAGGCGGAGGAGCCTGGTAGGTGATTAAAAATGGGGATAAAAGGAAATAAAGAAAAATTAGGATTGATTTTATCAGGACAATCCTTATTGGTTGAGGATATGAATATATTTGTTACTCAGCCTAAAATAAAAGATATTGTTTTATTTGGAGAAGATGATTTTTTAACAAGTATTCAAATTTTAACCAATATAGAACAATTCAATCAAATGATAAAGCAGGGTAATTCTGAATTAAACATGATTTCAGATTTCCAATTATTATTGATTTTGATGGAGGAAGATTTTACAATAAAGAAAATGCTTAAAGAATTATTTTCTTTAATTTTTCCAAATTATATTGTAAAAATAACTGAAAATAGTATAGATTTTTTAATTGAAGACTCTTCTAAAATTGTAGGACGCATTACTCCTTTTAACTTTGAAAATTTACAAATAGTATTAAATGATGCCTTTATTCCGCAAGGAGATAATGAAAGAGAACCTGATTATAATCCTGCAAATGAAGCTGCACAAAAGATTGCAGAGAAAATTAAAAAGGGACGTCAAAAGGTTCATCAACAAAAAGCGGCTTCAGAAGGTCCGCATTCTGTTTTTGCAGATTATTGTTCTGTCTTATCTATTGGAATGCATATGGATATAAATATATTTTTTTCTTATACACCATTTCAATTATATGATGCTTATAAAAGATTTTTTAGCAAAGAACAATCTGATTTTTATATGAGAGTTTCTTCTATGCCTTTAATGGATACATCAAAAATGGAAACCCCTCCTGAATGAAATCGTAATTTATATCAGTAATTCGCTGATGCCTTGATCAGCTAATTATAAGAGATTTTTTAGAAAGCGCGAAATTCTAAAATATCACAAAAGAAAAGACTGTATACATTTTTTTCTATTCGTTTTTTGAGACAAAGGAGGTCCGCTTATGCGAATGGGTGTACGCGAGATCTGTGATGTTGTCTTCCGTCCTTTAACTGCTGTTGATATTGGTAATCAGCATTTCGATGCTGGTCAGCCTGTTCTTTACCTTGATACAGCTAAAACCAGTTCTCTTGAGGGCGCTTCCACTACAGTTTATGCTCAGGGTGGAAAAGGTAATCCTCGTTTAATTGGTTGGGACGGCGAGAAGACTTTAACATTCACTGTCGAAGATGCTCTAATTTCCCCTGTAAGTTTCTCTATGCTTTCTGGTGCGGGAATCGTTCAAGGTAGTTCTACTACTGGTCAGACAATTTACACACATCAAGTTTATGACCTAGTTGTTGAGACTGTTGGTACTGGTGATACTGCTAAGTATTACGTTAAGCTTCCTGCAGATGTTCGTAATGGTGATAAGATTGTAGTTTCTAAAGAAGCTCCTATTTACGCTACCATTTTAGACAGTGCTGGTGGTCCTAAGACCTTCCTTTCTGCCGTTAAGAAAGCTGAGATCTTCACTGATGCTGGTCTTACTACTGGTCTTACCGATGCTCAGTTTGTAGACAATCAAATTACAATTGGCGCTTCTGATGCTCTTTATTTCCAGCTTGCAGATGCCAATTATACTGACGTTGATGTAAAGGGTGGTAATACTGTCCGTATTGACTGCTATACTGCACATCAAGATGGCGCTCAGGAGATTCAGATTGATGCGGAGAGTTTTGCTGGTTACTACTATATTGAAGCTGACACTCTCTTCCGTGATGAGGTAACTGGTCAGGACTTACCTGCTCAGTTTATTATTCCTCGTGGTAAGATTCAGTCTAACTTCACCTTTACAATGGCTAACTCTGGTGATCCTTCAACCTTCACCTTTACCATTGACGCCTTCCCTGCTTATACTAAGTTTAATAAGACTAAGAAGGTAATGGCTGCTCTTCAGATTGTTGATCCTACCGATGCTGGTGGACATAACTATGCTGATACTACTATTATTGGTCATACTAACCGTACAACCGGTGCCGATATTTACGGCGAGGGTGTTGACACAGCTGATCAAGCTGCCAATATGCCTTATACCAATAGTATCTTTGATACAGCCACTAAAGCTAATGGTGACGAAGAGCCTTAATTTAATTAATGTGGGAGACCCTTATAGTCTCCAATTTAGGGGTACCCTTGCGGGTACCCCTCTTTTTTATTAGAGATTTTAGGGGGTGAAATATATTTGGCTATAAAAAATTATCTTTACCTTTTTTATGGAAATTATTTGGAAAAAGAAGATGTAGACCCATATGCTATTATTAATACGGCAAAACAAGAAATTAAAAGTGCTGGAATGAGGAAAATAAAAGATCTTAGAGGGAGTTTAAATACTCAACGATCTGATTTTGAATCAGAATTACAAAAACTTTATGGATTAACTCCACAAGATTTTCAAACAAAATTAGAAAATAATTTTGCAATGAAGCTATTAACAAATTTTGAAGCAGCTCAACAACAATTAGAAGAAGGATTAAGCAAAGCTGAAACAGACATTGATTTAGGAGAAGAAATAGCTAAAGCTATTACCGCATTAGATCAAATTTTGAAATTAGGAGCTAATTTAGGAGGACTAACTATAGGTTCTATAGAAAAAGCTAAGTCTTATAATGATAAAATCTTAGAATTAGAAGCAGCGATTAATAGTGGAACAGCAGGAATAAAAGGTGAAAAAGGAAGTGTTGCAACAGCTGGTATAAATGCTCTTAATAGTGTATCTGGTTCCTTATTAGAAATTGCAGTCGCTATAGCATGAATGGCTGTTATGATGGAACTAGGAAAAGCTAATAGTTCTTTAATGGGGGCCATAGGTCAAAATAAAGGACAAAATTTAACTATAACAACTAGACCAAGTGAAGCATTAGAAATGTTGTATAGACAAATAGAACAAACTTTAGCAAATGCATCAACAGAAGGCAAAGCTGATAACTTTGTTGTAACACAGAATGTTGTTTCTGGAACAATGTCCTGAGCAACTTTCCAGACTAAAAATTATAGAAATATTAGAGATATTACAATAGAATCTGTTAAAACCTATGCGGAATTACAAATGGGCCGTTATTTTGGATGACATTTTTTAATCAATACTGCAGGTGGTTTAGGAGATAACCATTTACAAGACAATGTAAGTTTTACTCGTTTTAGAGATACAGATTCACAGATAACAGCTGCAGATATTGATACTCATTGAATGAATATTCAACAGCAAGCTAAAGTATTAGCTGCTGCGGACATTATTGCTGCACAAGGAGTTAAAGAATTAGGAGCTGGATTAGATTATTACATAGTCAGAGAAAGATTTAGTAATAACATAAGAATTATTCCTGTAGCGGATCTTCTTGACAATCTATATCACGCCTATCAAAATAGTAGCGATGGTAATTTAAATTCTTTTGGAGTAAGAGATACTTCATGAACAAGTGGAAGATCTCTACAGGGTTCACGAATGAAAAATTATGGAATAATTAATGCTTCTGCTTTTAAAGCCCCACCTTGAAGACCCTCTATTCCAAGTGGATGAATACGTTCTAAAAAAGCTTATAATCCTATATATGAAAAATTAAAAGAAACAAAAGTTTCTATATCTCTAAATTTAGGATATTATTTTTAAACAAAAATCTTGACAAAATAGAAAAAATTTAGTATACTATAAATATAGTTATAGAGATAAAAGGAGTTGAATATGATTAATATTGAAGAAGTATTAAATTGTCCTCTTACTTCCCAAGAAATCTACGATATGATTAATTCTTGTCTTGAAGAAGCAGAAGATAATGGATTTTTAAATCAATTCGTATTTGAACGCGCATTAGTTTGTCACGAAGTTCTTTTACTAATTGAAGATTTAGATGATATTGATGGTCCTATGGTTGCGGAAAATCCTCTTACTGCATTTGATCATTTCTTAGAAATGGGATATATTCAGAATCTAATTAAAAATCATGCAGACACTGTCGATTACATTGGCAAGATTGCCGCACAATATTTTGAAGACTATGAAAAATATCTTCTCTCTGTTGGAGGAGTGTTAAATAAAGCTGAGATTTTTAGTTCTGAAGTTCTTCAGAATATGGCAGGACAATTTAATGATTTAACTAAGAATGGTGATATTCAAGAGACACTTAAAATTGCAAATGAATGGGGTATGAATCGGCAACCTCCAAAAGTAGAGAATCCAGTTAATTCTGAACAAGTATTAGATAGTTTATTTAATGTTTAATATAGAGAGCCTTACGAGTGAAAATCGTAAGGCTCTTTTTTTATTAGATAAATAAGGAATTTTCCATTTAATAGTAGATATTGTTATAGACCAAAGGTCTATTATAGAGACATAAGGACATTCCGAGAGGAAGGTGAAAATACTTTGAAATATTCCAATACTGTTGAATATAATATTTCAACTAAATTAGATTCAAGTGGTTTAACTAAATTACAAAGTCAAATTAAACAACTTGAAAATTCAATGCAACAAATGGCTAATCGTGAATTGTTAAATTCAGATAAAGTTCAAGCTGCAAAAACTCAATTAGAGGGATTAAATACCGCTCTTACAAATTCTTTCAATTCCTCTCTTGGAATTTTAGATCTATCAAAGTTTAGAGCTGAATTAGATGCTAGCGGAGTTAGTGCTAAAGGATTACAATCAGCTTTTAATATGATGGGTGCTGAAGGACAAGCTGCATTAAATGGTTTAACAACTCAGATTGCTAACTTTAATGGTGGTATGGAACGTACTTCATCTGCGGTGGACAAAGTATTTACTACTTTTAGTAATACTTTTAGATGAGGTATGGTTTCAAGTTTCTTTAGTCAATTTATGAATGCAATTCATAGTTCAATAGATTACGTTAAAGAACTTGATGACTCATTAACTCAAATTATGCTTGTTACAGATTATAATCGCGATTCAATGAATGAATTTGCACGATCTGCTAATGAAGCCGCTAAAGCTGTTAGTATGACAACAACAGGTATGACTAATGCTTCATTAATTTTTGCTCAGCAAGGGTATGATCTTGGACAATCTCAAGAATTAGCTACATTATCTGCTAAAGTTGCAAATGCTTCTCAACAAGATACTGCTACTACTTCAGATCAAATTACAGCATATATGAATGCCTATGGTCTTGAAAATAGTATTAGTGAACTTACACAAGCAATGGATAATTGAGCTTTAATTGCAAATATTTCTGCGGCCGATGTAGGTGAACTTGCACAGGCATCACAGCGTGCAGCTTCAATGGCTAACACTGTGGGTGTTAGTGGAGAACAGCTTGCCGCACAAATTGCTACAATTGAGTCTGTAACACGAGAAGCTCCAGAACAAATTGGTAATGGTCTTAAGACTCTTTATGCTCGTTTTTCTGATATTTCTCAGGGCGGAGAAGATGAAAATGGAGTTAGTCTTGGAGATGTTACTAAACAGTTAAATGATATTGGCGTTCAAGTATTAGATCAATTTGGGAATATTCGTGATGTTGGCGATATCATGGAAGATCTTATGGTTGTATGAGACGATCTTGATCAAACTAGTAAAATTGCAGCAGCTCAGTCTTTAGCGGGTAAATATCAAGTTAACCGTTTTGTTTCATTAATGGATAATTCTGATATGTATAAAGAGTATTTAGGAGCTACAGGATCTTCCGCAACCGGCACTCTTGATCAAATGAACGAAGAATATGCTCAGTCTATTGAAGGTCGTAGCGCTAAGTTACAAGCGTCATTAGAAGGATTGTTTAGTACGATATTTAATACCGATGATATTTACCCTTGAATGGATGCTGCGCAAAGTGCAGTAGACTTATTACAACAATTCTTTGATGTTCTTGGAGGAGGAAAAACTGTTCTTCTGGGTATCGGTAGTTTATTAGGACAAGTATTTAATCAAAATATAGCTAGAAGTATTAATGATGCAATTGCTAATCATAATTTAGGAAAAATACGTGAGCAGAATATAAATAGTGTAAATGATACTCTAGATAGAGTTGGAATTGATAGAACTCAAGGCGTTGGTGCTTATATTAGCAAAACTGCTGATCAAGCAAAATTAGGAGCTTTAAATGAAGCTCAATACAATGCTTATATGGATGATGTACAACAATGAGTAAATGCCACAACAGCACTAACTGAGTCTGAAAAAGAGCTTCAAACTAATGTAGATTTAATAAATGCTATTTATGCAAAAGCAGGTGCAGATGGTGTTTTTAAAGAAGGTGAAGATAGTCCTTATAATACTGTTAATTTACAAGAAAATCGTAAGGAAGTTTTAGATAAGTTAGATAATTTAGATTTTGCACAACAAGAACAAGCAGCTGCACAATATGCAAATAGTCTACATCGATTATCAACTGTTTTTAAAGAGGTAGAACAAGATACTTCTGATGAACAAAATAAACAAGAAGAATTGGCTAATTCTATTCAATTTGCTAGAGAAACTTTAGCTGATTTTACAAGAATTTTAGGGATGTCAAAAGAAGAAGCTGATCAATGAGATCAAGTTTTTGAAAATATAGCGGCAGATTTAGCCGCTCTTCCTGAAGATTCAATTGAAGCAGAAAAAGCTTTAGAAAAATTATATGATAGAGTTGTAACTTTACAAAAAGGACTTTTTGAAGTAAATAACAATAAAGAAGGTGCAAAAAAATTTGTTGTTGATGCATCTGACACAATTCAAAAAAACGAAACTCAAATTTCTTTTAATGAAGCTCAAGAAAAAAGAGCTGGAGAGAATGCAGGGGCTAGAGGTCAAGGAATTGATCAACAACAAAATATAAAAGCAATTCTTGATACTATGAATGCAGTTCAACAATTAACTTTTGCCTGACAAGCTTTTCAAGGTCTTGGTAGTTTATGAGCTAATGAAGATTTATCTACTGGAGAAAAAGTTATTCAAACAGTAATGAATCTTACTATGGCTATGTCTCAATTAATTCCTGCCATTGATACTTTAAAAAATGGAGGTTTAGGACAATCATTCCAGCAAATGAATGATGCTTTATCTAAAATTCAAATGGGAGAAATAGATTTTTCTTCTGATGAAAGAATGGTAGAAGTTAATGAGAAATTAAATTCTTTATTAGATAAAAGAACTATAATTCATAAAAAAATTAGTGAAGCAAAAAAAGAAATTTATAATGCTACAAAACAAGCAGCTGAAGCCGAAAATACAAGTGCAAAAAATGCTATGACAGGAGCTCAATTAGCATTTAAGAAAACTTTAGCTAAAAAAACAGAAAAAGAACAAAATGAGCTTATTTCTATATTGGAAAAAGAACAAATAGCTAATGAAGCAGCTATTACAACAGCAGAAACTACAAGAAGTACTATTGGAAAAATAATAACTGCTGAGTTAGTTAAGCAAGTTGCTTTACAAGCTGCTTTAACTTTTGGCATTCCTTTATTATTAGCTGGTTTAGGTGCTGCAGTTGGATATTATCAGCAACAACGAGAAGAAGCTGAAAAATTAAAGCAAGAACGTTTAGAAGCTTCAAATCAACAAACTGATGAATTAAAGAAAAATGCAGCAAATATACAGGAACTTTATAATAATTATAAAGAAACTGGAGAAGCAGCTGATGGTTTAAGAGAAGCTCTTGAACAACAAGCTGAAGCTTTGGGTATAGTAGTAACAGCTGCAGATGACTATGATAGTTTAAAACAAAAAATAGATGAAGCAACGGCTTCTCAGTTAGCATATAATGCAGCTTTAAGAGGCGAAGATTCTTCTATTTCAAAAACAACCGCTACTGATGCTGGATTAACTTTTGAAGATAAAGAAGCATTAGGAATTGATACAACTCCAGCTTCTTATGTTAATACAGCTAATGGTCAAATGCAATATCAAGCAGACGGAAGTGTTTCCGCAGATATAGCAAAAACAGTTGAAAAATCAAAAGAACTAATAGATCTTGAACAACAAAGTATTGCAAATCGCAATACAGAATTAGCTATTTTAGATCGAGGCAATCCAAAAGAAGAAGAAAAATATCAATTATTAAAGCAACAAAATATAGAAAGCCAAAATCGGATAGATCGTCTTACCAATTATGTTGAGGGAAATAAAGATTATTTAGATAATCAATATGCTCAAGCTGAAAATTCTGTTTTATCTATGGCTTTAAATTCAGATATTTTTAAAGGACAAGAAAATGCCGCGGGTGATTTTGAAGCTACTTCTTATCAACAAGCTCTTCAATATGTAAAAAATATTACAGATGGATTAGAAATCACAGAACAGCAACAACAAGAATTAGCTGCAACTGCTTTAGAGTATGCTGATAATCTTGAAGGTGCTGCGCAAGCTCAATTAGAGATAGCTCAAAATCAAATTGAACAAAATCCTTATGTTTATTCTGGAATTCGTGCAGGCGAATCTGGAATGAATAAAATTAATGAATTAGGTGAAAAATTTGATTTATCAGATCAAGAAAAAGCAAAAATCTCAGATTTAATAGATTGATCTGATACGGATGAATTAGATGCAAGAGTTGCAGATTTAGCTGAAGAAATTGAAGAAGGCTTAAGTCAGGGGATGTCTCTTGATGATATTTTTTCTAAGATGAAAGAAAATCAAGAAATTGAATTAACAGATGATGAAATTTTAAAACAAGAACGTGATGATAAAGGATATGTCGGAGAAGACTGAGAAAGAGATGCCGAAGATGTAAAAGAATATGCAGATTCTTTACAAGATTTGGCTGAAATTTCTGATGACATTGCGGATTCTTTAAAAGATAATCGAAAAGAAGCCTTAAAAATTGCTGATGCGAATGCCCGATTAAATAAAGGTGTAAAATCTTTAGCTGATAGTTGAGATGATTGAAATAAAATTATTTCTGATACTTCTAAGGGAATTGAAGCTACAGAAGATTATTCTGATGCAATCCATGGAGTAGAAGATGCTTTAACAAATATTCTTGATTTTGATGTAAGTACTGGATTAGCCGATAGTACTCAGTTTATTAAAGAACATATGGATGACATAGCCGCTGCTGCAGAAGGCGATATGGATGCAATTGAAAGATTGCGAGTAGCAGCAGCTCAACAAATTTTAATTGATGCTGATTTTGATTGAAATAAAATAAATGTTAGTCAAGAAGAACTTTTTGGATTAATTTCTGAATTAGATAATGAAGAAATTGAAGTCGGAGCAACTTTAGATACAACGACTTTTGGAGAAGCTTTAGCTATAGCATTACAAGCTGTAGGTGCAACGACAGAAGAAATGCAAAAAGTTTTTGATTCTCTTGGTTGAGAACCTAATATTACATATGAAACTTACAAAGTTGCAGATAACAGTAAGCAAACAACAGATGGTACAATTGAGATTGTAGATCCTAAAGCAGAGGGAGGAACAAGAACTGTTAAGGTCTCTGATGAAGTTGTATTTAATGGAGATAATACGGTTACTATTCCTAAAATAAATGCAAAAGGAACAACTTATCAAGGGTCTGCTCCTAAAATAGCTTCACCTTCAAGTCGAGGCGGTGGAAGCGGAGGCGGTGGAGGAAAAGGTAAGTCTTGCTTCGTAGCTGGTACTTTAGTTTCTACTTCTCTTGGATTTAAACCAATTGAACAAATCCAAAAGGGAGATATGGTTCTTTCTTATAATACATTACTTAAAAGAAATGAGTATAGTGAAGTTCTTCAAACTATGATTCACGATACCATTGAGCCTATTTATACTTTATATATTAAAGATGAACAATTAAGAGTTACTGGCATTCACAGATTTTTAGTTACAGATAAAATTACTTGCGGAGTTCCTCAATGAGTATATGCAGCAGATCTTAAAGTAGGACAATGAGTCTTCTTTGCAGATGGTACTTGACATGTAATTCATAAGATTGAAACTAATATTGAGCATCAAATTGTATATAATTTTGAAGTTTTTGCAAATCATAATTATTATGTTGGCCGCAATCAAATTCTTGCACACAACAAAGGTGGCAGTAAAAAAGGTAGCGGCGGTGGAAAAGCTAAAACTATTGAGCAAAAAGATAAAAAAGATCACGAGAAAGATTATTATGAAGAAGTTAATACTCAATTAGACAAAGTTGAGAAAGAACTTTCTCGTGTAGAAAAACAACAAGATAAACTTGTTGGTGACAAAGCTCGAGCAAATCAAAATAAACAACTTGGACTACTTCAAAAACAAATTGAGCTTCAAAAAGAACATTTACGAATTCTTACAGAAGAAGAAAAAGTAGATGTTACAAAGCATCTAAAAGAGCAAGATAAACAAGCTGAAAAATTAGTTCAAAAATATAACAAATTATTTGTTATTCCTGATCCAGTTTATGATGAAGATGGCATAATTTCTAATTATGAACAAATTAGTAAAGCTGTTGATGATGCTCATAATAAAATGATCGATGAATATAATAAAGCAGCTAAAACTGGAAATGAAGAATTAACTAAACAAATTCAAAAAGATATAGATAGTTTAGATAAATATGGTGATGCAATTCGTAAAGATGCTCAAAGATTAGATAAAATTGTTGTAGAAACAGAAGAATTAAATAATACAATCCAAGAGCTACAAGATTCAATGCAAGATATTCGTATCGAAGCTTTTAAGAATTATGAAGAAGCCAGAGATGGATTGAAAGATATTAAAGAGTCTGCGGCTGAACTTAATACTATATTTAGAGACTTTGACCCTGATTCATTTGTAAATAGTTTTTCAATTGATGATACTCCTTATGATGATTTAATTGAAACAATGAATAAATTAGATACTATTTACAATATAACTAAAGAAGATGCAGAAGATTTTTATGATAAGCTAATAAAACAAAAAGAAGCTGATTTAGCAAAAGCAGATGAATTAGAAGAACGTATGGCTATCCAACAATCGATAGAATTCTTTAATTCTCGTAAGAATAATTTATCTGCGGATAATTTAAATAATGGTTATTTAGGTGTCTTAAGTCAAGATTTAGCCACTCTACAAGAATGAATGAATAATCCTACATCAAAAGACAATGTTTTTGGAACAGATATAGCGGCTTTAACTGATACATATAAAGAGACTTATGAAGCCTTAAAAGATGGTTTTGAGGAATATCGTAAACTTATTCAAGATTATCGAGATGCAGCTTTAGATATTTATAATGAGGCAGAAGATGCAATCGATCGTCAAATGGATAAATATGATAGATTAGTTGAAAAAGTTGAACGTATGTCTGATACTTATGCATTATATTACGGAGAAGATAGTTATGCGGAGCTAGATAAATTCTATGCTCAACAGGGTGATATAATGCAAAATCAGTTAGATCAATTAACTACTGCATATGAATATTGAAATCAGCAATATCAGAGAGCATTAGCAACAGGAGATAAAAAGTTAATTCAAGAAATTGAAGATAAAATGAATGATGCTGAAGACGCAATGCTTGAAAAAGCCGAAGAATTGGCTGACCTTTGGGTAGAAAAATTTGAAAATGTTGTCAATGCTAATACTCAATCTATTTATGATAAATTATTTAACGGAAATGACTTTAATGATTTAACTGATAGCTGAGAACTTCAAAAAGATTACATGGAACGCTATAAAGATGAAGTTGAAAAAAGCTACGAGATAGATAAGCTTCGGTCTAAGTATCTTGATTTATTAAATGATGCTCAAGGCACATCTTTACAAACTCAAAATAAGATACGCCAACAAATGCAAGAGCAATTAAAACAATTGCAAGATCAAGCCAGTGTTAGCGAATATGATGTCAAATTAGCTAACGCAAGACTAGAAATTCTTCAGAAACAAATTGCATTAGAAGATGCTCAAAGAAATAAAAATCAAATGCAACTTCGTCGTGACTCTCAAGGTAATTATAGATATACTTATAGAGCCAATCAAGAAGATGTAAAGGCTGCTCAAGATGATTTATTAGATTCTGAATTTAATGCATATGAATTAACAAAAGATGAAACAATTTCTAACAATGACCGAGCTTTAAACATGGTGCAGGACTTCTTAAATAAGCGAGCCGATATATTTAATAAGTATAAAGATGATGACGAAGCTCGAACAAAAGCGTTAGAGCAGCTATCCGCAGATTATAGTAAACTTTTAGGTGGTATGGAAGAAGATTTCAAAGATACTACTAATGGTATGTACGATGTTCTTACATTTTTAGTTAAGAATGGAACAGAAGACAGCGCAACAAGTGCGGCTAATATGCTTGATAATTTATTTGAGGATGAAAATAAATTTAAAGAAGATACTGAAGTTTTATGAGCTTCAATGACAAATAATATTACAGATGCTTTAGGAAACTTTGAAGATGCTGTCGAAGAAGCTAATGGTGAAATGATTGCTCAGACAGAAGACTTAAAAGAAAAAATGGCAGGTAATAAAGGAGCTCTTACTACAATAGGATCTTCTGCGGATACTATGACAGATTCTTTAGACAAAGCTGCTGAGGCTACAAAGAGTTTAGCGACTGAAACACAAAATCTATACGATCTTTTTGGTTCAGATGATGCAAAATTACAAGATGCTTTAAGTAGCATAGAGAAGTATAAACAGGAATTACAAGATACTCAAGATACAACTTCTAGTTTAGCTCAATCATTAAAGAAGGCTAATGCTACTCTTGATACAAAGACAGCAGAAGCTCAGAGCTATAAAACTGCTCTTGATTTTGCTACTGGTGCTAGACAGGTAAAAGAAGGCACTAAAGTAAAATTAAAGAAAGGCACCTTTGTACATTATGACAGATATGGCGGAGTACAACAAGATGCAGAAGGAAATACTGGTTGGAGATTACCAGAAGATATGTGAGTAAAATTTGACGCTCCCGCAACAGAGCGTAATGCTAGATATAAATATGGTTTTTATGCAACAGGAGATAGCTTAACAAGTTTTGGAAAGAAACAGCCTGGGGATAATGAGAACGGGCGTCAAAATACTGATCAACGTCGACATCAAAAATGATGGTTTAATGAAGATGAATTACAGAGAAATGTACTCGCAGCGATGGATACTGGAGGATATACTGGAGAGTGAGAAGACGAAACTCCATTATATAAAAATGGTAAATTAGCTTTATTACACCAAAAGGAATTAGTATTAAATAGCTCCGATACTGAGAATATATTAGCTGCGGTTGAAATTGTAAGAACTATCGCCGCGGGTATAAACAATCAATTAGCTAGCCTTTCTCAAAATGCTGGAATTCGTAATTTTAATTCTTCTTTATCTTCTATTGGAAATGAAGTTCAACAAAGAGTTGAAATAAAAGCAGAATTTCCTAATGTACAAGATTCTTATCAAATTGAGCAAGCTTTACTTGAACTTTCTGATCAGGCTTATCAATATGCTCATAGAAATATTAGGGGCTAAAATAAATAACTAATCTTACTCGTTTTTTATTTTATTAAGAGTGAGACACACAAGGATTTTTTAACGGGAGAGTTGTCTTTAAACTCTCCCGTTTTTATTTTATAGAAAAGGAGCGCTGTATTAAATGGTTAATAAAATGAATTTACAAGAAAGTATTTTAAAAGCTGTTAATACTATTGTAGAACAGCGCACTAATGAATTAAAAGTAGATAAAACTATTACCGCTATTGTTGAAAAAAATATGGGTATTTTTAATGGAAAAACATTATATCGACTTAGATATGAGGGTGGGTTTCTTGAAGCTGTAGTTTTAAATCCAGAAGAAATTTATCTACCTAATACCTCTGTTTATGTATTAATTCCGCAAGGAGATTTTTCTAAACAAAAAGTTATTATTGGTCGAACCAATAATATCAATCTTGAGAAAGATTCTTCTATTATAAATAGTATAGAGAATCAATACTGTTTAGTTGGTAATAATTTATTATATAATGCAAAAAAAGATGATTCAGAAAAAATTTCTAATTTACAGTATGGAGTTTATTCTTATCACAATCCATTAGAAGAAAATGAAAATCCAGACACTATTTTACATAGATACAATCAAATTTGTAGTTACAATTCAGATGGACAATATAATGAAGTTTATAATAGACGAGATTTAGATCAAACACAATGAATGATATATGATCAAAATTTAGCTTTTAATATTGAAAGCTTAAATATATTAAAAGATCAATCTACAGGGTTAATGGTTAAAGCAGATTTTAAAACCAATTTAACTATGGAACAAAGACAACGTTCAGAGGGCGAGTATGGCTTAATCTTAAATCTTGTTTTTAATAATTTAAATAAAGATTATGGTTCTACTAATGGAGAAGTTTTTGAAAAAGTTGCGGAAATTATTACTGGAAAAGCATATATTTCAAAAAAGCAAGCTTATGATTTTAAAAGCATTTCTGAAGAGCCATCTTTAGATGATCAAAATTTATATGATTATTATGAGATTAAATTAAAAGATATTCATGATTATTATATCTCCCAAGTAAAAGAATATAATGCAAATATAAAAAGCAATATTCGTTTATTAATAGAATATACAAATAGTTTAAGAACAACTTTTTCAACTAATAATAGTACAAAAATCTTATATACAGACATAGTTAGCAATACTTTAACAGGATATTTAGATTTTTTAAATGAGCTAGAATTAGCTAATAATCTTAATAATTTTAATAATATTTATAATATTTGATGAAATCAAAATATAGGTGATACAGAAAATAAAACTATTGCTTATAAAATTAGCTCAAACAATATGATTGGAAATCCTCTATCTTTTAATCAATGAAATACTCAACGTCAGATTTTAGATATAGATATTAAAAATCTTATTAGAATAGATAGTATTATTTTATATAAGCAAGGATTTTTAGAAAATTCTGAAAGTGAATTAAATTGGCCTTTAAATAATCCTGGCCCAGATATTTTCGTTAAAAATCTTCAAATTTATCCTGTAAAACCAATTGAAAGTCAAAATGAAGATTACATCTTAAAAGTTCAACCAAAAAATTCGGATGCCGATTCTAATGCAGGAGTTTTAACTGGAACTGAATCAATAGATAGAGTAATTTTTGAAGCTAGTCTTATTAGAAAAGGAATAGAAAATTTATCCAAAAGTACAAGAGCTTCCTTTTTATGATTTAAAGAAGATTTCTCAATTACAGACGTAAATTCATCTGGTTATGATGCAATTGCGGGAATTGGTTGAAAAAGAATTCCATTAGCAAGAGGATACAATTTTGTTGCAACTGGTAATGATAATTTAGCTTATAAAAATAATTATAAATGTGTTGTTCAATATGTTGAAAATGAAGATAACACAATTGTTTTAGATACAACTTTTTCAGTATATAACAAATCTATTAGTACCGACATTTTATTAGAGTCAGATATTGGAACCACGTTCAGCTTTTTTGAAGATAATATTAAACCAAAAGTAATTTGTCGAATTAATGAAAACTTAAACGATTCAGATACAATAGAAAATTATCATGAAATAGTTTCTACTGATGAAACATATCCAAAATATAGATATTACTGAGCAATAACAGACTCTATTAATGGAAATAAGATTTTCTTAAATGATGTTGATAACAAATCAATTGATGAAATTAACAATGTGTTAGCATATGTTGATGCAGAAGATATTGTTAAAGATATAAAGTATTATAAATTAAACAATAATTTAGAAGAAATTCCTACGAAAAAGTCTATTGAAGCAACGAGAATTGTTTATCCAGTTAATAAACTAAGTTCTGGTTTTACAGTTAATTGTTTTGTAAAAAAGAAAATGCCGATAACAGGCTCTAATTATATCCGCTATGTAGATGCGGGGTCTGCAACTTTAGAGTTCTTAAACAAAGGCTTAGATATAGATTTAAATAGCTTTAAAATTACTATTGAAAATGGAAATCAAGTTTTCCAATATGATGAATATGGTAATGCGCCAACATTAGATAAAAACAAAGAACCTTTAGAAATACTTCCGATTCGAGCAAAAGTTTTTGCTCCATCTGGCGCAGAAATTAAGAGTAGTAATTATTCAGTGGAATGAATTTTTCCAACAGAAAATACTATGATTAATGCAAAAGAAATTTTAGAAAGCGATTCAGAAGAAAATTCACAAATATATAAGGGACAAATTTGTGATTTTAAAATTATTGATCTATATAATCCAGATTTTTGAAATAACCAAATTACTTGTCATGTAACCTATAATAACCAAAGTTTATATAAAGACACTAGTTTTTTATTTACTAAAATAGGTGAAAATGGTACCAATGGTACCGATGTTGTTGCAAAAATTTATTATACTGGTGACGATGTTTTAAATACCTTACATAGTCAGCCATTAACCCTTTATGCTCAAGATATAGATAATGGCACTGATATTACTACAAAGGCTATGTTTAACGTACCAGATGGAAATGGTAAAAGAAGAGCTTTGTCAGATGTATTAGCAATTATTGGCGAAAAAGGTATTTTAGATGTCGCTTTATATCAAAAAGGAAATACCCTATCATCCAATAATTATGCTTCAACTTATCCTCGTTGAAATTTATTAGGGAATATATCTTACTCACAAAATTATGGTAAGTATTTTACTATTGAGAAAAATTCAAATGATTCATACGACATAAATTGAAGTGGATCAGTTAATAATTCTCAAAAAGATTTATATCAAATTATTAAAGCAGAAGTTCAATTAAAAACTGGACAAACTTATTATGCAACATACAATATACCTTTTATTTGATATACAAAAGATAGTGGATCTATTTTAGATGTTAATAATTTAATTGCCATTGACCGCAGCCATTATTTAAGTTCAATCTTATATAATGCGGACGGCCGCAATCCTATATATAATCATAATCAAGGATTAAAATTTATTAATATTCCAGAGAATATTGATAGAATTTTATGAGAAGCTAAAGGTGACATTAGTCTTCTCTTGGAAGATAATACTTCAACAAAGATTTTTGAAAAAACAGAAAACATAAGCGCAGAAGAAATGATTTTTATTTTACCTGACGATATATATGACGGTGGAATTACAACTAATCATATTCAAGTTTCTTTTTACGATAAAGATAAATTAATTGCTATAGCTTATGTTCCTATTTATATGAGTCTCAACACTTTTGGACTTGCTTCTTTAAACGCATGAGATGGTAATCATATTACTATAAATGAAGATGAAGGATACGTTTTATCTCCACAAATAGGCGCTGGAGAAAAAGATGAAAATAATCGTTTTACTGGAATTTTAATGGGTAAAACAGAAGGCGAGGTTGGGCATACTGGAGAAACAGAAGCTCAAACTGGCTTATTTGGATATGTAAATGGTATTCGATCTATCTTTTTAGATGCTAAAACAGGAAATGCTACTTTTGGATTACCAAATGGATTACATTTAGATGAAAATGGTAATTTAGAAAATGGTAACAATTTTAATGAAGGAAGAATAGAACTTCGTCCTGGAAAAGAAAGTGTCATAGGTGGATGGACTTTAGGAAATAGAAGTCTATACTATACTAGTAAAAAAGAAATTGATGATAATAATAATGAAAAATGAGTTTATTCTGGGCAGTTAGAAAAAAGACAATTACATGATTATATTCCTAATTGAAAAACAGGTTTAATTGAAAAGGATTTGAAAGATAATTATTTTAAACATCATGAAAGAGATATTAAATATGATGAATCTGGTATATTATTATATGCTGGAGAAAGTCCTTATATTTCAATAAAAGGTCGCCCTTTTTCAGAAACTGAAGTTCCTGAAAATGAAATGTCAGAAAAAGAGTCTCTTATTAGACCAAATGATTCAATTGAGTTACAGTTAGATACAGCAACTCCTACTTTATTTACTATCTTTAGACATAACGGAGGTAATAGAGAGGGTATTGAAGGAGTCAGTGGTAATGAAGAGCAATATGAATTAGGTTCCCGCACATTCTTGGCTGGTATTAACAGTCAGGGTGAATTTATTGCAAATAGTTTAAGAAGCGCAAATACAACCGACATTATAATACCTGCAGGAAGTGATGAAGAAAGAACTTGAAAAGCGGGTAGCTTAATTACAAAATTTGCTATTAACGCCTTAAATGCTTTTGATGATTTTGCTTATGATCCTGTTCCAAAAACTAGCCATATAGGTTTTGAAATTACAGCAAATGAAGAAAATACTTTAGCTCATTTCTTTACCAAGATAAATGGTTTAAAAGTAAAAGGTAGTAATGAAATTGATGAAAACTATAATCCTACATTACATATATCTGGTGGATATACAGATGAAGATGGAGAATATAGTAGACCATTAGCTTTACATGGTAGAAATATTCAAATGTATGCACTTGATGGGTCTGGAAGAGATCCTTTAGATGATAAGTTTTTATCTGAAACGGATGCTGGATTAAAAATTTCAACAGACGAGGCTCGATTACAATTAGGATCAACTCATTTTAATCTTTTTAGAGATACTACTGGCACAAATAATATTAACGCATTAACGACCGCGAATGATTTACAGATTAATGTAGGAGAAGAAGTTTTAAATGATTCTATGGTTGAAGAGTTTAATGCTGGTAATAATAATTGAAAACCTTTAAATACTCAACTTGATTATAATAAATATAAAAAGTTTAGTGCAGAAGATTGTTATGTTCAAGATAAAGATTCTTTAGATAAGGTCGTTCGTCCTGTTTCTAATAAATATGTTAATTTAAGTCAAATGAATAAGTATCTTAATAGGATTAATAGTAATATGATTATGAAATATTATATTGATCCAGAAACTCGTATTTTTACTTTAATGGATGAGTTGAATTTTTATTATAAATCTAATCTTAGAGGGAAAGATGAGTATATTTCAATTAATTCGTATAATAATAATATTTATTATAAAAATATTAAAAATGAAGTAAAAAGAGTAGAAGATATTTATAGATTTGATGCAGATAGTCAAAATTATTATGCCCTAAATTCAGAGACAAAATCAGAATTAAATAACGAATCTTTAAATCAATATTTCGTTTTTCAAGAAAAAGATATAGATACGCAGATAAATGAACAATATGATTATATGTCTGAAGAAAATCTTCTTAATAATTTATACTATATAAATGAAAATAATTTAGATAATTATATAAAGATTGATAATTATCGAGATATTTATTATAAAAGACAAGATCCAGATGGAAGAACAATATATATAAAAGAAAATCAAATAAATTCACAAGAAAGACCTTTTATTATAATAGAAGATAAAGAAAATATTTTTGGTTATATAGAAAATGTTCAACATTATTGGAGAGACTCTTTTGATGAATTTAATTTATATTTTAAAATTAATATTGATGAAAAAGCTTATTATGTTACTAATTTTATCCTTGATACTTATTCAATGGATGAAAATAATGAATGACAGTTAAGTGATTCAAAAGAATTCTTTTCAGAATTGCCTGACCATAGTTATTGGTATCAAAAATATTATGAAGAGACAGCTAGCGCAACTACTAGATATGTTTTAAGACCTACTTTTATCGATGATTATCCAGAAAACGGCCAAGTTGAATTTGAAATGGCAAATTTAAGTATGGTTGATTTTAATACAGATGCAAGCTTTAATGACACTAATATTTTAAATATTTATAAAAAATATGAAGGTGAAATTGTAGATGGCATGTCTCAATATCTTTTAAAAGATGAAGTAGAACGAGCAAAATCTTATTATTATTATAAGAATAGTACAAATTTTTATTCTAAATTAGAAAATGATGAAGATAACCAAACTTATTATAAATTAAAAGATTTGGACGGCTTTATAGAAATAACTACTTTAGGAGAATTATTTTATTATTCTGAAAAGTTTAATTCTTATATTTCATTAGATAATGTAGATACAGAAAACGTATATCTTTTTGAAAATAATAGCTATCAAGAAATAGAAAACATTGAAAATAATAATTATAGTTCAATATATAGAAGATTTATTGTTCCAAAAACTTTTTCTGATTATGAGTGGATTAGTTTAGATCAATGATTGGGTGGAGAACTTTTAAAAGAATATTGCTTAACAGAAGAACAAGAATATATTCTAAAAGAGAGTTTTCCAATAGATCAAACTTATTTAAAAATTAATGATAGATATGTTTTTATTGATTTTAATCTTAATAATTTTAATTATATTTATATAGAAGATAATAAAAGTTCAGAACCTTTCTTTATTTCTATTAATTATTTTAAACAGATTGCAGAAGATAAAACTAATCGATGATTATTCTTAGAATCAGAAGTTTATGATATTGGAGATAAAGGTTGAAAAGAAGAAAATGAATATGGAATTATATATAATGAAAATGCCATTATAAGACAAAGTCCTATATTTAAATCTTATTCAAATCAAGCTTATTCTTTATATAATGGAACTTATAAAAATTATATTCAAAAAGATAATAATATTTATACTAAAATTGATATAGATAAAAATATTGATATTAAAAATACTAGATTAATAAATTTACAATCTTATAAAAATCTAGATTTTACGCTATTATCTTCAAGTAATACTTGCGAAGGACAAATTTCTCTGCGAAATACCTCTTCTAGCGATTTTTACTCTATAGATGGAAAAGAATATTCTATTTATGGTCAATTTGTCCGTGTTGAAAAAAATAATGAACAAATTAATAAATACGGGCTACTTTTAGGAGATAATTTTACTTCTTTATTAGGTGAAGATTTGAATTACATAAAAAGTAAAAAACAAATTAAAATTACTTCTGCTGAAACAGGAAGTGGCCTTATTTATACAGCTGAAAAACCGCAAATATTATTAATTGCAGGGGAAGACGGAGGTATTAAATCTACAAAATTAATTTTAAATTCTTCAGATAATGGATGAAAAAATAGAAAAGAAGATAGCTCTATTTTATCTTATCCCGCATTTAAAGTTCAAAGTAGATACGGATATATTGGAATTTTTCCTTGGTATGAAACAGATAAATCTTATTCAGAACAATTTTATGTAGGAATGAGTCAAATTATTACACACGGATTACAGATTCAAGGAAAATATGGTAATAATAAAGATATAAATATTGGATTAATGGTATCTAATGATATTCAAGCAAATAAATTTATAGGGCAAAATTGAAACAGTTTATTTAGTTTTCCTCAACCTAAAAAAGGAACTTCTATATCTTTTGGAAGTGGTGGCAGTTTAAGTTTTGGTTGAGAAAATCAGTCAAATTTAACATTTAGTGTACCAAAAATTACAATAAAAGAAAAAGGTCAACCTTCTATTACAACCAATTCTGTATCTATTACTCTTCCAAATGCACAAAATATATGAGATGCGATTTTTAGACGTCTTGAACGTTATATAAATAATCGAGGTTTTTTGACGACTAGTGCAGCTGACAGCCGATATGCGAAGAAGTCTAGTCTTAATAATTATGTAACTAGTGTTAGTGGTACTCTTACTGGATCACATATTAGCATTAATTATCATAAAAACGGTGGTACCTATAGAGTTATTAATGGTAATATAACATCAAAAGCTACAAAATAAGGAGATAAAAGGATATGGATAATTTACAATTACGATTAGAATTACAAGTTTCACTTCAGCGATGAGTTGATAACACAATGTCTAATTATAATATTTCAGCAGCAGAAATGGAAGATGCTTTATCACGAATATTATTAAAATTAAAAGATAAAGTTTTTGAAGACTATCTTGTTGAGCAACAACAAGCTTATCAAGAGATGATGAATGCATCTTCTAACCAAGAGGATGGAGTAATAGAAGATGCCTAATATTATTTCAAGACTGCAGGTTACAAAAAAGGATAGTAATGAAAAAGAATTTATTCCAATAGGAGCTTATAGCGACAATGTTATTATTTCAGATAATAACAGAAAATTTTCATTAACTCAATTATATGATTATCTTAAAACATTTTTTAATAAAAGAATGTTTTCATGATATGATTATAAGCTCCCTGATGATAGTAGTAAGATTATTGAGTTTTATCAAATAGATAATAATAATGATTAAATAAAGGAGGATAAAATGGCGACAGTATTATCAACACTTTATCCTCCTCTAATTGGAACTTTTCAACCAGCTTTTGAATATGACGAAGGACCAGAAATTACATTTACTATTTCTAATTATAATTCATATTTAGGAATTAATCATTTACATATCTCTTTAGTTAATCAAAAAACTAATCAAAATGCTTTAGCAACCAATTCAAATAATGCGTTTTCTGTTCCAACAGGAACTTATTTAATTGATGGTATTTGAATTGTCCCATTTCAGGATAGTTATTTTAATGAATTTGATACTGAAAATAATCTATATAAAATAAAAATCCCTAAAACTATTTTAAAAAATCAGGCTACAGAATTCGTAATTGACTATTACTATAAAGTTCAATTAAGATTTGATTGCGTTACAGACGATATTATAGCTTCCGCAAATGTTTCTGGAACAGTTTTTAATTCTACTTATTTAAACATTTTCAGAAGTTATTTTTCTGAATGATCTAGTATTTCATTATTAAAAGCAGTCCCGCATACAGAAATTCAGTTAACAAATTTTACCATTGTTAACTCTAATGGGATAGCTAACGATAATTTAAGAAATAAAAAAACACCTCAATTTACACCAGGCGTTATTCCAATTGTTGGTAAATTAGTATTTTTTAAAGATAATAAAACAATTAATGCAACAGATGCGGGAAAAGAGTGGATAAAAGACTATCAAATAAAAATTTTTAGAGAAGAAGATGATAATTCTCAAAATTTAATTTTAGATAGTGGTATCATTTATCCAGATGCCTATAAATTTAGTGAAAACAATTTAAATATTTCTTCTATTTCTCAATCCAGCTATTGGACAAATAATTTTTCTTATTTAGCTGATTTAACAGATAAGGATCCTAATTATAATTACATATTAAATATAACAATTCATACAAAAAATAATTTTACCGCAGAAGAATCTTTTAACTTTAAATTAATAAATGCTTTATTTACACCAAATTGAACTTGATCTTTTAATAAGAAAAAGCTTCCTTATTATGGAGACATAATAGAAAAGATAGTAACAGAAGAAGATGGAGAAATTAGCGGAGAAGTTAAAGTTGAACCAGAATTAGACACTCAATCAACAAATTATTTGTATCAACAAGAGCCTGGATATATGTTTATTCGCCGAGCCGATAGTTTAAGTGATTTTAAAAATTGAAGTATTATAAAATGTGTAGCTTGTTCTACTCCTTTACAACCAGTTAAATTTACAGATAAAACTGTAGGTAGCTTAGTGAGATATAGATATTCCGCGCAATATTTGTGCTTTAGAGGCGGTGTTCAAACATCTGTTAATAAAAGTCCTATAATTATTTATCCTGACTTTCATGACATTCTAATTAGTGCTGGAGATAGACAATTAGCAATTAGATACGATGGACAAATTAACTCTATGACTCCTGTTGTAAATAGAGTTAAAATAGACACTCTTGGCGGACGTTATCCTAAATTTGCAGAAAATGCTAAATTAAATTATAAGCAATTTAATCTATCTGGATTAATAGTAGCAGAAAGTGATTATAATAGAAAGTTTTTAAATGATTTAGATTATTCAGATGATATGCACGCCTATGATAATGCTCAAAAAGGAACCTATATAGTTCGCAATGATACAGTTTTAGAAAATTTTGATTCTGAACACAAAAAAGGAACTTATACAAAGGATATTGAAAATAAAACATCATGGATTGATAAAGAAAAAGAGTCTTCTCAAAAAAATACTAGTCACGATATTTATCCTTCAAATAATTGATGGTGAGAACGAAAATTTAGAGAAGAAGCTGTTAAATGATTAAATAATGGTCAGCCAAAACTTTATCGTTCTATGACAGAAGGAAATATGATTGTTATGTTAGACGGTATTTCTCTAACTCCAAACAATCAATTAGGGCGAAGAATTTGAAATTTTTCTTGTACTGTATATGAAATTGGAGACGGGTATAATCTTGAGTTATTAGATAGTCTTAATATTTTTAATATTCAAAATGAATATGAGCAAAAAAATATTGACTTAGAAGAAAAATATGGAGAAGATATTGACTCTGATTCTTTGATTAGAAAAACGGTTACTGAATTAGGACAACAATATGAAATCCAAGCAATAAAAGATACTCAAAATAATTATAAAGGATTAGTAGAAAATGTTATTGTCAATAATATAAACTTTTTATATCAAGGTTTAGGGAAAAATTATGTATATAAAAAGAATTCAGCATTATTACATAACTTAAAGATTAATTTTACATCGCCTCCACAGTATTATAATTTAAATTCAAATATTGAAAAGATTGATATAGAAGAATATTTTTCAAAACGAAAAGATATTGATCAATTTATAGCTACCGCAGAAGAAGATGAAGAATTCTTTTTAAATAATGATGTTGGTTTAGGATATAAAATAACTCTTTCATATTATGATTCAAGTAACGGTACTTCAACAAAAGTTCCTATTTTTGTTTCCTCAACCGATGGCCGCACAGGATATTATCAAGTTCCTTCTAATTTAATTATTTCTGAGATTGTACTATATGATGACGCTACAGCTATATTAGATTATTCTTTAACATATAAATTAGATTACTATAATGTAGATATACCTGATTTTTATTCTCAAGAAGAAACATTAGTCGGACAAGTTAACGATTACTGGTCTTTTGGAACAAATATAAGCACTTATATTAATGAAAAATATAGAGTTTATAATTGAACAGAAGAAGATAGCTATGAATATTCTGAGGGATTAATTTATTGAAAAGGTATTAATATTGAAAGCGATCCTTACAGTATATATGAAATCAGTTATAGAGAGAGTGTCCCTGGTGTTGTTCAAGCAGGTGAAAAAAATACTTATATAATTCCTAGAACTGGAACTTTAAATCTATTACAAAATTATGAAGTTTCTTCTTGCTGAGCCGCAGGTAGGCAAATGTTTGTTGTAGATGAAAAAAGAAAACCTTACTTAGATGAATGAGAATGCGTTCTTGATGAAACAGTAACAAATCCATATGATCCTGGAAATCAAATTTCTGATGGAATATATTGATATTTAGTTAAAGGGTCCGATGATATTGATTTAGATACAGATGGTAATAATAATTATGTTTTAGTAAAAATTCGTGTGGCAGATGGTAATCTTTATATTGTAAATAATGATTCTGAACAAGGAACTATATTAAGCTGAGATGATTTTAATAATGGTGTCTTAGATATATATGAAGATTGATTTAATTTAGATTCAATAAGCAATTGTATTATAGATAATATTAAACAACCTGATTACAATAAAGTCTATAGAATTATTGATAATAATTTTGTTTCTTATTATATGATTTATTATTTAAATCAAGGATGATACCCAATAGATTTTATTGATAATTCAAATCAAGATGTTATGCAAGCAAAGGTTCCCGTTTCTGGTTTAATCGAATATAAAGCCGATATTTACAAACAGGGATGAGAAATCTTAAATGGGCAAAAACGAAACATAAGCGCTACCAATAGTGATAATAATGGTTAAAAAGGAGGTAAAATAAATGCGTAAATTTTATCCTTATCTTGAAGAATCTTATTATCCTAACTTGAATGAAGAATATGAAAAACAACAATTTTTATATTCTCTAAATAAAATTGTTAATCAAAAACAATATGTTAAAATAACTTTATTAAATTGAGAAGAAGATCCCATCAAAGAAATTGATGGGATCATTTCCTCTGGTAGTATTAATAAAGATGGAAACAGTGCAGTTCGAAGATCTTGTAACTTATCTTGCTCGGTTAATGGTGGCGCTTATAATATTGATAATATAGAAATGGACTTTGCTTTAAATAAAAAAGTCTTTATTGAAATAGGCATTGAAAATGTTACAAATAAATATCAAGATTATCCTATTTTATGATTCCCGCAAGGAGTTTTCTATATTAACTCATTTAGTGTAAATTCTTCTACCTCTTCTGCTGTTAATCTTAACTTATCTTTAAAAGATAAAATGTGTCTATTAAATGGAGATATAGCAGGACAATTACCCGCAACAGTTCGATTTGATATGATGACAACCCAATTATCAGATGGGTCTGTCGTTGAACAAAAAGTTTTATATTATAATATTATATCGGAATTATTAAATCATTGGGGCGGAGAAGATTTAAATAATATTATTATTCAAGATATTCCATTAAGAATTCGTAAAGTTGTTCAATGACAAGGAGAAAATCCTATTTATTTAAAACAAGGAGGATTTGACGTTGTCGATGTAGATGATGTTGACACCAATTCATATAGCATCTCTATAGAAGTACCAGAAGATAAAGAGAATTGATCTGAATATTCCATGGGAGACGATATAGGCTATGTCTATAGTGATTTTGTTCCTTTAAATGAGATCACTGGAGCTGCGGGGAGCACTATTTGCTCAGTTTTAGATGAAATAAAAAATCAATTAGGTAACTATGAATATTTTTATGATGTATTTGGTATTTTTCATTTTAGAGAAATAAAAAATTATTTAAATGAAACTCAAGCAAGTACAATCTTACAAGAATCCGCAAATACTGGCCGACATGTAAATTTGAATGAGGGTCAGTTTTTATTAGATGGAGGGTCTGAAACTCAATATTTAATAGAAACGACTGTTCCAAAAACAGTTTATAATTTTGACTCAAATGAAAACTTAACTTCTATTAGTGTAACTCCTAATTACAGTAATATAAAAAATGATTTTATCATAGATGGAATCAAAGAAAGCACAGCTTCTGATTCTCAATATGCTTTGAGATATAGATGTGTAATAGATGAAAAGCCAGAAATTTTAGGTACAAAAGATAATAAACCTTATTATGGAGTATTTGATAATATAATTTACTACACTTATCCAGAAGAATTTGAAGGTCAAACTATTGCAGAAACCAATAAATTAAGTTGTTTTCATGAATTCTGAGCCGGATCAGAAGAAGAGCCTTATTTAATTTTACCAAATGTTGGTATAGCAGATCATATATATCGACTTGAAGAAGATGGCATATCTACTTTCTGAAGATGAGACGGCATTGTATATAAACCTGTTTATTTAAATTTAAATGAAGATGAATTAGAAGAATATAATTCTCAATTTTATAGTGTTAGTTCAATTAAAGAATTATTATCTTTATATCAAAATTTTAAAACAGATCAAATAAAAATAGAAAATGAATATAATGAAACAGGTAATCAAGCTGAATATCTAAGAGCGCTAGAACTTTTAAATATTGATTTTATTGATAAATTAAATCGTATTATAAAAGATTTACCTGAAAAAGCTAATAATTGAATTCTAGAAAAAAAGATTAATTTATTTAAAGATAATGTTGATGTAATAATACAAGTATTAAAAAATATTTTAATTGAAAATAACATTTTAATAGAAGAATCAGAAGAAGAAGAGCAAGAAGAAAAAGAAATTGAAGATTTATCTGAAAATACAGATAAACCTTTTACTTTGACCCGAGAACCAATCTTATACAGTTCTTCTCTAAAAGATCCTTATACAAAAGAAATATTAGGTCCTTATTATGCTAATGACTGACGTACTGCATTATTAATTTATGGATTACAGGCCAGTATTAATGGTACAGATCCAGGACCTTATTTTGACGATCTAGAATATGCTTGGCCAGAAGAATACGATCTCCGCAGAGAAAATCAATGCTTCTATGGAGAAAAAGAAGATAAATCTGTTCATTATAAAACTTTAACATCAGGTAAATTTTATTTTGATATAATTGATGCAAATTCATCTTCTCTTGGAGAATTTAGTGTTCAAAATATTGGTCGAAGAACAAGTGTAATTTTTAATGATAAAGTTAATTGTTTATTTGAACCAGAAATTCCAAATATTGTTTTTCTAAATACAGATAACCCAAAAGTAAACTGATCTGATAATACGACCATTACAGAATTAAGAACTATTACAGATATGGCAGAAATGTTAAAGCAACAGCGTCAAGAATGTATCAATAACGGACAACCATATCTTCAAGTATCAAATGAGATATATAATAACTTATCTATTGGAGGATATTTAAACGATGCATATTCAGCATTAAGATATGAATTGTTTTCACATACTTCTTATCAAAAAGTTGTATCCATAAGTGCTTTGCCGGTTTTTTATTTAGAGCCCAATAGTCGAGTTGCATTAAGTGACCCTACAACAAATACTTATGGAGATTTTATAGTACAAAATATTAGTTTAACGCTTGGTCCAGGAGCTAATTTATCTGCGACGTTAAATGAAGCATTAGAGAGATTATAAGGAGGTGCTTAAGATGGCAGTAACCTATGGTATGGGGCAATATCGTATGAAACGAGGAACTCCTTATATAACTAAACTAAACGGAGAAAATTCTATTACTCCTCAATTTATAGAAGTACAAACTAATACGTATACATATAAAGATGTATATTTTAATTTAGGAAATGAAACAATTCAATATGGTCATACTTATTATTTGGAATTAACTTTACCACGGCACGTTCAGTATACAAGTGATATTGATATTAAAATTTGTGGTACTGCAAATGGTACAATAGATATTACTAATCAGTATCAAAATATAAAACAAATTATAGTTCCAAATTCTTTAGTAAGTACAAATTTTTACCAAGACGTATTACTATATGAATATAATAACAAAACAGAAGTGGGACTTGTCACTAATGCAACAGATAATACTGTAGGGCATGTTTTTAAAAATAATAACAATTATTTTTTAATAACACAAAACGGTAAACCTCAATTAGAGAAATATCAACCTTTAAAAGTTATTGAATCTTGAAAATTAAAAGAAATGGATGAAGATACTATTACTTATAATATGATTTTTTCTCCAAAATTTGATTCTATTAATTATTCTTATTTATATTTAGAAATAGATAGAAATAATGATTGGAATACTAGTATTGAATATATTGAAAATGATAAAACTTATAAAGGTCTTTTTATTGACATTAATAATGCTAAATTAGATATTTATGAAGTAAATAATCTTTTAAATAATGATACATGTATTCCACAATCTTCTTTAAATCATATTGGTGTATGAGGCCATCCTGAAATGTATTTAGCTATCAATGGAGAACAAATTCAAATTGGAAAAAATGGTTTCTATGAATTAGATGACTTCAATATTACAAATTTAGGCATAGTTGTTAAAGATGAAAATATTGATAGATTCAGTATTGATTATGAATTTGCAACTTAAAAGAAAGGGGAGGTAAAACATTATGGCTTTAGAAAGTTTTTATGGTGGAAAGCCTGGCTATTCCCCTGTCATTAAAGGTACTTTTAAGTATATTAGTGAAAATGATAGTAAATATCGAAACTTAACAGAAGACCAAAAAAATGCGGCAAAGGCTGCAAATGAAGTTATGAATCTCTGTTTTCAGGATCCTGAATATAAAGATGTTTGATATGGAGAGATATGTATTATTAGTTCAGACTCTATGTATGATGCTAATAATGGCAAGATTTTTAGACGTACTTTAAAGAAACAATCTTCTTTAGATGAAACTTATGGAAGTCTATATGCGGAATATCTTGGACAAATAGTCGGTATGCCTGGTGGTTTACCAAAAGTTGTATTTAATACTATTGATACAGTTAAAAATCAAGCTGCCAATGCAGAAAATGATATTTGGTATCCAACTGGTGTAGATGATAATAACGTAGTAGAAACAGATTATAAACCTATAGATGATACAAGTACGACTTCATACCCCGCAACTTTAAGTGGGTCAGAGGGTATAGAGTTTGTACCTGGTATGCAAAAAAATAATAATGTTACAATCTATAATGACAATCTTCAATATACTTGGTTACAGATATTAGATCCACAATCTAATCAATATGAAGCAGATGGTAGCGCTTCAACTCTTCAAATAGGTCTTAAAATTCCTTATTTATATCTAGATACTCCAACAATTACTCCTGTCTCATATTTTAATGATCCAAAAATAACTGAATCAGATATAGGTCAAGATAATAAGCATCATCCATTTTATAGAAAATATAATATTTCTATTCCAGATGGTCTTAGAGGACTTGGAATAAAAAATTTAAGAATAGAAACAAAAGAAAGTCTACAAGGAACTAACCTTCTAGATCCCACAGCTGAAAATTTCTTTAGTTATGATGCTAGTAAACGCAACATTATTATAAAAGAAGATGCGCTATATGACCTTACAAATTATAATAATGATAGTCCTTTTTGAGTTTATGATTTAGATGTACCGAATAAAACAGATGAAAGCTTAATGGATAGTAGTTCTTATACTTGTTATGCGGGAGATTATCATAAAATTTCAGATGTTACTTTAAACTCAAATGGTTCTCTAAGTTTTACTTCAAACTATGGAGAAACCATTACCACAAAAAATAAATTAAAATGGATTACTGGAACAGAAGTTGTTACAGATGTAGATCAAAATGATTATGGTAAATTTACTATTAATTATAATTTTAATCCATCAAGTAATAATTCTTCTGTTAATCAAAATAAATCTGATACTTATCATTTACCTTTTGTAAAAAGAATTTTTGCTTATACTTCTTCTGAAGAAAAAGATGGAGAAGAAATTAAAATTGAATTAGTTAATGGAGATGGTGGAATAAGAACTTTAACATTAGAAAAACCAACAACTCCAAATACGCCAGCAGAATCTTATTCTTTAAAATATCCTACTTCAGTAAAAATTATAGAAAAAGCCAATGATGACCAGTATTATTTCTTACAAGCAGAATATAATGATGGAGATAAAAAAGAACTAGGTCGAGTTGGATTAAGAGCTAGTATTGATGGAATAGCTTCAACTATATATGTCGGCCAATTAAATTCAAATGGAAACATTGAACGAATACCAGAATATCTTCCTGATAATGTTAGAGAAGAAGCTCTTGTATTAGTTGATGAAATGGTTGCGGTTACTGATAATATAACCTCTAATCTTTTTCCATCTTTTAATGTTTCTTAATGTTCAAAAAGGAATTTAATCATGTGAATTAAACAATATAAATATCCTTTTACCGATGTTATGGAAGATAATAAAATTGTATTATCTTTTGAAAATGTAAAATTTGTTCAAATAGGAATGGAGTGCCCGCATTCCATTCCTATTTTTTTATATGATAATGAATTAACAGATATAAATAATAAAACTTTAAATACGCAGATAGAAATTAGTGAAACTCTTAATGGGACAGTAATTTCAAATTATTCTTATAAAATAAATTCCTCAGATATTCTGGAATTTAATAATTTAAATAAAAAAAATTTAACTATAAAAATAGAGAATCCAGAAGATCCATATACTATTATTACAATAGCTTATGAAAAGGAGGATTAGAGAATTATGCCAACTCAAAAATTAATACATCAATTTAAAGACCCTAATAATAATAACTGAGTTAAATTTTGAACCTTTAATGAAAATGGAAACAACAAAATTGAACTCAGTTCAAATGTTAGTGTAGATAGTAACAATTTAACTAATATAAATAGTCTAATTCAAAAAGTAACCAACCCAGAGTTGCCGCAATCTTTTTGAAAAGTAGTTTCTACTGAAACTAATGGATATGCGCCAAAAGGGCAAGCTAATTGTTTTCTTTATATAAATGAAGATGGTAATGCTCAATGGGTTAATCCAAAATATGATAAAATTACTTACAGTATAACAACAAATGTTCAAAAACCTACGGAAGAAATCATAGGACAAGTTCGAGAAGATGGAAAAAAGAATATTTTACAACCTAGAGGACAAAGCACTACGGATTTCATATTAGATTTAAACGATTTCTTATGAAATAATGTTTCTGTTACTCTTGGGAGTGTTAATAATTCTACTCCTTTAACTATTTCCTAATGTTGGGCAAAACTCTATAAAAGAAATATTGTAAATTATAATTAATAATGATTGAAAGGAGATGTAATTTGAGTGATTTTAATAACTTATTAACACATTATCCTTTACAAGAATTAATTACAATATTTTTTCTTTTTGCGTCTGTTGTAATTTCAATTTGAAAAATGTATGATTTTTTTAATCAAAAATACAATGAAGCATTAGAAAAAAGAGAAAATGAAATAGAATGAAAAGAAAAAATATCTAATGCTCTAAATGATCTTGATTCTAAAATAGATAATCTTAATCATCAAAATCAAAAAATTTATAAGAAACAAGAGCAAGTAGATGCAACATTAGCTCTTGTTCAGGAAAGAATGCAAGAAAATTCAAGGTCTTTCTTAATCGATGCTCATCATAAATTTTGTTATAAGTATAAAAAAATTGATGATTTGAATTTACAATCAATTGAGCGTAGATATTTATATTATAAAACTGCGGGAGGAAATACTTTTATAGATCATTTAATGGAAGAAATACGTTCTCTTCCAAGAGTAAACCTACTTACAGATGAGACATAATGGAAGGAGGATAAAATGGCTATTGAACTTAGAGCAACTATAGTTAATATGAAAACATTAACTCAAGATATTGATGACCCCATTACTGTCGGTTCTGGAGATGCTGCAGGCTCAGTACTAAGAATTATTTTTACTCAAGAAGCTGCCGCACAATTCACTGAAAATACTAAAGTTTATCTCTCTTGATTACATCAAGAAAAAAATATAAAAGGATATAATGTATTTACAGAAGTTGTATGTCCAAATGATCCAAAATTTCCTCCTACATGAGAGATTCATTATCCTCACTCCATGTTATATGAAGGAAACGTTTTAGCTTGTATTCAAATTGTTGATGAAATTAGTATAGCTACTTCTAAAAATTTTGTTATTCATGTTTTAAAAGATCCTAATGATGGATCTGATTTTATTAATTCAAATGATTTTACTGAATTTCAAAAAGCAGTTATTACTCTTACTACAATAGGTGATCAAATTCAAAGTCAATTTAATGAACAAAAAAATGAATTTGAAAATATGCAACTTCTTTTTGAAGAAATACAAGCTCAATCATTAAATGCTCAAGAATTAGCTGAAGAAGCTAAACAAATTTCAGAAAATTCGTTAGAATTAGTTAATGCGGCTATTGAAAGAATTGATAGTTTATATCAAGAATTATCAGATTATATAATTACGCCGTCAGATTTAGCAAATTTTGTTACACAAGAACAAATAGCAAATTTAGTGACCATACCAGATGCAAATAGAGAACATCAAGCTCTGTGAGATGCCTTACAAATTATTGAATGAGGACTTCAGGAAGAGGGTTAAAAAGTATGGCACAAATGAAACTGATTTATACTACTGCTGAAAAACTTAATTCTTTAAATCTTGCAGATGGTCAAATTATTTATGTTCCTAATGATAATATTATCGCTTTAGATATGCGGGGACAACGTTTTATTTATAAAACAATTAGGACTTTTGCTACAGATGCAGAACGTTTAAATGCAGTCTTTATCTCTCCTGGATTTTATTATGTAGAAGAAACTAATATTATTTGACGATATACCGCAAATAAAATTTGACGTCAAATAACTTCTCCAGAAAAAACGCCCATTATTTATGGAGAAACAAAAGAAGTTTTTCCTGAAATAGGAGAAGAAGGAATTTTATTTTATACAGATAATGGTATTTATAATTGAAAACCTCAATTAAATGAATATAATTTAATTGCAAATGCTAATACTTGAGGAAGTATTTAATATTAAAAGACGAAAGGAAGATGCATATGCCTGCTAATTTAGTTAAATTTGTCTACGCTGCTAGTGCAACTCCACAACAAATTGCGGCTTTTGATAGTAATACTATTTATTTTATTGGTAATTCTCGTCAAATATATAAAGGTTCTACTCTTTATGATGGCGGTTCTGCAGATATTGCTGCAGATTTAGCTACTCTTGAATCTTATATTGGTACATTACCTGTAGATAGTAGTTACACTGATCTTATTGATTATATTAATAAATCAATTGCCGCAGGAGATGAAACTGTTACAAACTTAGTTACTACTCTGGATAATAGTCTTGCGACTGTTGCAAAAAGTGGAGCTGCCGCAGATGTTAATATTGCAGATA
Organism: uncultured Clostridium sp.; assembly: GCA_946545035.1. Taxonomy (GTDB): domain Bacteria; phylum Bacillota; class Clostridia; order TANB77; family CAG-508; genus CAG-492. The sequence goes on from CAMNND010000001.1 coordinate 52,816, forward strand.
GCGGTGGTAATTTTGCATCAGGAACAGTTGAAGGAGCTTTAGCAGAACTATATACTGCTATTGGAACTGGTGGAACGAATTCTGCTGTAACAATTACTAAAACAACTGGCGGACCTGATGATAATTATGCTTATCGTTACGTATTTAGCCAAGGTGGTTCTACTATTAATAATGGAACAATTGATATTGCAAAAGATATGGTAGCTACTAATGGTGAATTAATTCATCCAACTGCACAAAATCCTATCACTATTGGTGGACAACAAGTAACTTCTGGTACATACATTGCAATGACAATTGCTAATGGTGATACTTTTTATATTAACGTAGCAGATTTAATTGAATATAATTCAGTTTCTAATACAGATGAAATTACATTAACAGATACTAATCATACGATTAGTGCAACTGTTGGAGAAATCGCAGCAAGTAAGATTCGTTATTCTCAAACTCAAACAGTTGCTCAAGCGATTAATGCTCTTGAAACGGCATCATCTACAGGAGTAGATACTAAAATTTCAACTGAAATTAATAAACTTGATGCAGACTTAGATGCAACTGCGGGATCTGTTATAACAGGTATTACTGAAACTGATGGTAAAATTACTCATATTGACGAGGTTGCTCTTACTGCAACAAATGTTGCTTATGGTCAAACTACGGTCGGTGCAGCTCTCGACACTATTGGAGCAATACCAGGAACTTCTAGTGCAACAACTGTTGTTGGATATATTGATGAAAAAGTTGGAGCCGGTGTTTCTACGCTTGATGCGGATTTAGATGCATCTGGTACACCACAACATTCTGGAGTTTTTGTTATGTCAGGAGTTACAGAAGTTGATGGTATAATTACTTCTGTAGACAGTACAGAAGTTGAAGTAGCTGGCGCGGCTGCAGCAGCTCAAGCAGCTGCACAAGCTTATACTGATACAGCTCTTACTTGAGGCTCTATTAGTTAATAATTATTTTAAAAATTAATTAAGGGGAAAAATTTTAATATTTTTCCCCTTTTTCTTTTATAAAAAGGAGGGGAATTATATGCCTAAAGTTAGATTTTATCGTAGCACCGATGGAACTTTTTTACCTCCGATTCAAAATGGATCTATAATAGTCGTCCAACGAGAAGGCTCAGATAGTCAAGGATTTAATTATGGAGACATTTATGTAGATATAGACGATGCTACTCGTCTAAGAATATTACCTAACAATGAATATAAGACATATAATACAAATGATTTAAACTTAAAAAATATTATTCCTGCACAAGGTTTTTTGTGCATGATTACCAATACAGAAAATCAACAAATTGGAGTTGTAATTGGAGATGGTATTACTAGTTTAAATACTCTAATTAAGACTTCATTAATTCCAAATATTACATATACAGATCATTTACCTATTGATTTCTGAAATAATAAAATTAATGCTTATATAGGAACTGATATTCCAAAATATAATTCTGAAAATTTAGATACAATAGGTCAAATTTTAAATATAATTAACCCAGAAGAAACTTTAGTTTTAACAGCCTTATATTAGGAGGATAAATAATATGAGTATTGACACAGCCAACGGATATATATCTCAAGTTGTTCTTCCTCCAAAAGAAGAAGGCGACATTGAAAGATTATATTTAATTAAAGATAAAAATGCGCAAGATAATATTAAACTTTTACAATCTGATTTAACATCTTTAGATAGTGAATTAAATACATTAGATAATAAAATAGATAATATCGAAATTCCTAATATTTCTAATTTAGTTAGTACAGATGATTTAACTAATACTGTTTCAGGTTTAATTAGCAAAAAAGAAACAAATGATAACTATGTAACTTGGTCCAGTTTACTTACTTATTATTCTAACAATGCTACTTTAAAAAATAATTATGCCCATATTACAGATGGAATAATTGATAATGCAACAATTAATCATGAAAATGTAAATGGTTTATCTGAAAATTATGCGCATATTGCTCAAGGAAAAATTATCAATGCAGTAATTGATTACAATAATGTAGATGGGCTAAATGAAAATTACGCCCATATAACTGATGGTATAATTAATAATGCAACAATAAATTATACAGATATTAATGATTTAAATGATCATTATGCAAGTATTTCAAATGGAATAATTGATAATGCAAGCATAGATTATACAAAAATTAATAATTTAAATGATAATTATGCTCATATAACGAATGGCTCAATTGATAATGCAACTATTAGCCATCAAAAAATTGAAGATTTAGGTAATAATTATGCTCATATTGTCAATGGGATTATTGATAACGCGAATATTGATTATGCTAATGTTAATAACTTAAATACTAATTATGCACATATTACAGATGGAATTATTGACAATGCAAATATTGATCAAGCAAAAGTTAATAATTTAGACACTAACTATGCGCATATTGAAAATGGAGTTATTGATAATGCCACAATTGATCAAGCTAAAGTTAATAATTTGGATGCTAATTATGCACATATTCAAAATGGTGTTATTGACAATGCAAATATCGATCAAGCAAATATTAACAATTTAGATGCTAATTACGCACATATTACAAATGGAACCATTGATAACGCAAATATTAGTTATGCAAATGTTAGTAATTTAAATGCTCATTATGCACATCTTGAAGATGGAGTTATTGATAATGCTCTAATCGGATATGCTAATGTTGATCAATTAGATTCTCATTATGCAGAAATTGATATGGCTAATGTTAATAATGCTTGAATTGAAAATGGTGTTATTAAAGATGCCGCAATCTCTGATGCAAAAATACTTGGAGTTAGTGCAAATAAACTTACCGCAGGAAAAATAGATGCGGCAAACATTAATGTAATAAATCTTCGTGCAGATAATTTAATTGTTACTAAAATTAATGGACAACCTGTTATTGGTGGATATACATTAGTAGACCCCGCAATCTCAGGATATATAGATAAAAATCCAAGCCAAGAAAAATGGTATGAATTTTATAATAATTTATATACTCTTACTGTTGATACTGTAGTAGATCCTAATAAAAATTATTATACCACTTCTGATTCAGTTGAGTTATATGACCAAGCTACAATCGACGGAATGCTTGAAAATATAAATGCAAGAATAGATTCTCAAATTGAAACTTGAACAGTAGATGAATTACCTACTCTAAATAACTATCCCGCAAATCAATGAAATACAAATAAATTAAAAGATGCTCACATTGGGGATATTTGTTATGTTGTTAATGCGGCAGATGATTATAATGGCTATACATACCGTTTTGCATATGATAATAAAAGTCAACAATATAGTTGGATTTTAATTCAAGACAATGATACAGCTGCTACTCTTGGACGAATTACTCAACTTGAAGAATTTAATAATCAACTTGTTCATTGAGAAGATGCTACTGATGAAGGCGTTACTACCGTTAGAGGACGTTTCACAGAACTTTCAGGTCGAATTGATAAAGTTGTAAAATCGTCTATTCAGCTTTGACATACGGCAGAAAATACAACCCTTCCTGATAAACCAACTTCTGCAATTACAAGTGTTTCAACAGAAGGTAATATTTGAACTTCTGTTGTACCAATATATAATGCTAATTATCCTTATTATTTCTATTGTTGGCAATATCAGTATGAAGATGAATCTTATGATTGATCCGCAGTTGTTTATGATCAAGCTACCACAGAAGCCCAAGAGCGAGCAAGAACTGGTATAGCAAATGCGGCGACTGCACAAAGTACAGCAGAAGATAATATTAGATCAAGTGTTCAACTTTGGTTCACAAAGAAGGATAAAGAAGAATTTCCTAATAAGCCTACTAGTCAAGTTACTAATAACAGCGCAACAGGAAATACTTCATATAATAGATGAAATCTAGTTGTTCCTACCTATAATATAGGTTATCCATATTATTTCTATTGCTATCAGCAACAAAAAGGTGATGGAACTTATCAATGAACAGATGTTGTATATGATGATATTACCTCTGCGGCAATGGAAACTGCGCGATCTGCTATTAGCACCTTTGAAACTTTTGAACAAACAACTTTCAAAGAAGTTACTGATACAATTGATACTCAAGGAACAACTATTACTCAATTACAGACCGCAACTGAGAAAGCGTTATCTCAAGGTATAGAATATATAGTAGGAACGCATGGAACTACCGCAACTAGTAATTGAACTGGTGTTACTCAAGAAGAACAATTATATACCGGTAAACAAATAGCTTATTATATGACTAGTGCTGGTGTAAGTAATAATCCTGCTACATTAAATCTACAATTATCAGATGGAACTTGAAGTGGCCCAATTAATGTTAAAATTAATAATACAGATGTAACAGATCAATATCCAAAAGATACAGTTATAAAACTCACTTATGACGGCGGAGCTTGAAAATCTGATAATTATAATTCAGATACAAACTATTATGATCGTGAAGCTTATAAAGCAAGCGTAACTGCTAACGGAGCTATTTCCGCAGGTAGAATAGGAGTATTTGGAACTGATGGTAAATTAAAATTATTATCAAATTCCGCTTTTGATACTTCTTATCCAATACTTTATATTGGAACAGCTTATACTACTAATACCTTAACACAGACTAATAATTATACTTTTTGAGGTACTCCTTTTAATCTTACTAATACTCATGCTATTACAGGAGCTGCCGCAGGCAAACCAGTATATATAGTTGGTGCATTAAATGGTAACATTATAACTCCAACATCTGAGGTATTAACTTGCACAGAACCAACAGAAGAGAATGGATTATTCTATCTTCGTTTAGGTCTTATGTCTACTGCAAGTAATGCAGTTTTAGAGTCTCAACATCCAATATATGCATTTATGGATGGGAAATTCCAACAGACAACACAAAGTGTAGTGACAGTCTCAAATACTGTAAATACAGTAAAACAAACCGCTGATATAAATAGTGCTAAAATTTCTAATTTAACTCAGACTCTTGGAACTAATGCGGACGGCACTACCGCAGAAAATGATATTATACATCAAATATCAGAGATAAATCAAGATCTTGATGGTATAAGCACAAGAGTAAGTAAAACAGAAGCTTCGCTAAGGAGCAGTACTTTTGCAACTTCTTCTACTGCAGCAAGTACCAAAGCTAAAACAGCGACTATTTTCCCTGAAAATAACGATTTTGAATTATATACTGGTGCAACTATTACAGTAAAATTTACAAATAATAATACTGCTTCTGCGCCAACTTTAAAGATTAATTCTACTGAAGCTAAGCCTATTAAAACTTATTCTGGAGCGAATCTTAGTGAAGCAGAATATAAATGAGATGCTGGTTCTACTATGAATTTTGTTTATGATGGAACTAATTGACGTATTCAAGATAGTACTGAATTAACAAGATTAAAGAACAATGAATCTCGTATTACACAAACTGCTGATTCTATTACTTCATTAGTGGCTAATAATGAAACTTATACTGCCCCTGATGGTACTACTAAAACTAATACAATTAGAAGCGCAATTAAACAAAATGCAGATAATATTGATCTAAGAGTAGAAAAAGCTAACGTTATTGCTTCTATTAATGCAAGCGTTGAAACTGATGGAACTAGCGCAGTAAAAATTTCTGCGGATAAAGTTAATATTGAAGGCGCGGCGATATTTAATAGCGGTCGTTTATCGACAACTAGTTTAAATAATACTTATGATTCTAAGGGATCAGCTTCAGCTGCTCAAACCGCTGCAATTAATGCGGCCGCTGTAGATGCTACCCAAAAAGCAAATGATGCTCAGAGTGCGGCAGAAGCAACTGCTTCTGCAGACGCTACTCAAAAAGCCAATGCGGCACAATCAGCTGCAATTTCAGCAGCAGCGACGGATGCTACTGAAAAGGCTAATGCAGCTCAAAGTGCAGCGGAGGCAACAGCTGCCGCAGATGCCACTGAAAAAGCTAACGCAGCTCGAGATGCTGCTATTAGCGCAGCTGCAACCGATGCAACAACTAAAGCGAATGCAGCCGAGGCGAACGCAAAGGCCAACGCAGTCAAGCGCACTCAGCGCATCTGGTACCGCTCGAACAGCGCCACAGCGCCTTCTACGCCCGGAACAGCATCCTCGAACTGGGTAACTAAAGCCGACGATGGTAACAGTGCATGGACCAAAATGCACATCGCCATCAACAATACGCACAAGTATATCTACACGTGCGAACAGTATGAGATGGCTAATGGCACGGTGGGATATACATCGGTCCTTCTAGACAACACTATCACAGTAATTGACGGTGGCAACATCATCACTGGTAGCGTCAAGGCGAACGCCATCAACGCTTCGTCAGGTACATTCGATACTGCTAATATTCCTGAGTTGACCGCGAATCATATTAAGGCTAATGTCATCAGTTCCATTAATCAATCTACGGAGACGGTTAAGATTCAGGCTTCCAAGGTTGAGATTGACGGTACGGCGGTGTTTTCAGCTATTAGCTCAGATGTTGATGATGCAATAACCGATAAAGGTTATGCTACGACCACTCAAGCACAAGGCTATGCAAACACTGCAAAATCCGAAGCTATTAGCGCTGCAGCAACTGACGCAACGTCTAAAGCTAATGCAGCAGAAGCAAATGCTAAGGCAGCTATTCCCAGTGATATTTCTGAATTGAATAATGATACTGGTTTTATTACAAATGCTGATGTGCCCACAAAAGTGTCGGAGTTAACGAACGACTCTGGTTTCCAAACTGCTTCTCAGGTCAATACAACTATTACCGGAAAGGGTTATCAGACTGCTTCTCAGGTAGATTCTGCTATTACCTCTAAGGGCTATCAAACTTCTAGTCAAGTAGAAAGTGCCATCACATCCAAGGGTTATGCCACAACTACTCAGGCACAAGAATATGCGAATACTGCGGAGCAGAATGCTAAAGCGGCTATTCCGACAGATATTTCTAACTTAAATAATGACTCTGGTTTTATCACAAGTGCTGACGTTGTGCAAAATTGATTTGCTACGTGCACAACGGCTGCGGGCACTAAGGACAAAGTTGCCACAATAACCCCAGCTACTACGAGTTTCTCGCTCAAGGCTGGTGTCACCGTTAATGTTAAGTTTACGAACACCAACAGTTACAGTGCGACGTCAAGCTCGCACGTGACGCTGAACGTCAACAGTACGGGCGCCAAGAACATCTACTACGGTGCAAGCTCTGCCCCAACAGGCACCAATACAACTCCATTCGGTAGAGCTAATTACACTAACACCTATGTCTATGATGGAACATATTGGGTATGGGTCAGCTCAAGCGCGGACAATAACTCCGATACATACAACCGTGTGCGCTGGCAGGATGTGGTTACGATTCTTGAAAAGCCTACTGGAACTTGGCGAATCCTGTGCGGAACAGCTTCTGGGTACAAGCAGATTAAAACAGGAGTCACGTTCGACCTTGCGTACCCGATTCTTTCATTCTCGACTCAACCAGAGGCGAATGCCACAGCTGATACGGGGTACCTTTCCGTTAACAGCTTAACGTTCTCGAATACTGCGGCAATCCAGTCTGGTGCAGCAGGTAAGACGATATTCCTGAAAGGAACCATCTCTGGCAATACATTTACAATCGATTCAACGAACGTATTTACTACAGTCGTTCCAACAAGCGAGGATGGCTTCTTCTACATTCCGCTAGGCATTATGACCTCCGCGACTGTTGGATATTTCGAGTCATCTAAGGATCTTTACGCCTATCTGGACGGTCGATTCCGTCAGGTTACGCCAACTGAGATTGTAGCCAGTCAGCGAATTTACTATCGCTCTAAGGTGTCTGGCACTGTCCCGAAGCCGACCGCATGGATCACCCTAGCCACAAATAAGTACAATGATACTGTTAGTGTCGGTAACAGTGGTTGATCTACGAAAGTCACTCCAATTGCAGCATCCAAGGCCGAGAATGTTGCTAAGTATTTATATTTATATACATGTGAGCAGCGAAAAAGACTTGACGGTACAATTGAATGTACGGCTGTTACTCTTGATGAAAATACTACTATTATTGATGGTGGTAATATTATTACTCATACAGTTACAGCTGAACAACTCAATGCAACAAGCATTAATGCTAGCAAAAGCTTGACGGTTGGCGCGATGACCGACGCAGCCGCGAGCACGATTCTGAACAGTAACGTGCAGGTCGGAGGGAGGAACCTGTTGAGGCTAACCCAAAGTCCCCAAGTGTCCGAAACTGCATGGTCTTATACGGCGGTGCCGACGAGCATTGATGGGTGGACGAGGTATGCCAACGCGGTGACTTTGGAGCGTACAGATAACGGTATAAAGGCAACCCACAATACCACAAGCACTAGCGACGGTTTTGTTGTACCACTTGTCACGTACAATGCCGTAACAGGCGGAGAGAGTCTTTCCGTTTCATTCGAGTATCGAACCAACATGACCTCAATCGGAACGCCATATCTTCTCGCCACAACTAACGAAGGTGGTACCACTGGTAATACCCCTCTTGGTCACAGCGTTTCGGTAACAAAGTCCGAAACCGAGTGGGCTAAGTTCAGTGCTATTTGGACATTCCCCACAGCAACAAATAAGGTCTATGCATTCCTCCTTCTGACTTATCTAGCAACATCAGGCGGATGGATAGAGATTAAAGACAGCACTCTCAAGCTCGAACGCGGCAACAAGGCCACCGACTGGACTCCTGCGCCAGAGGACCAAACAGCATATGTGGATGCAATTCAGGTCGGCGGAAGAAACTTGCTGCGTGGTACGGCTGCGATGATGTCTGGCACAGGCCGTTGGAATACAGGAACCTTCCGCGCATCTGGTGGCACGCTTTCAAACGTTACTACTACTGATCTACCTCTTCCAAGCGTTTCTAGTGCCTTGCGAGTTACAAATAATGGTAGCTCCGCAGCCAATGTTGGTTTTGCACAGGATGTAATCTCCGGGCTTGTCGCTGGCGAGGCGTATACCGAAAGCGGGTGGATTCGCGCGAGTGCTGCGATGGAAGGATATTTTCAACCGATATGGAAGTCTACTGCGCAAATGACGTCGACCAACAATGTTGCTGGAAAACGATTTCATCTGACAACTGATTGGCAGTGGTTTTCGTGGACGGGAACGCTTAATGGAGATCAGGCCAGCACATACAGCGGCGGATATGCTTATGCTATAAACTGTCCCGCAGGTGGATGGTTCGAAGTCTGTGGTTTAAAGCTTGAAAAAGGTAACAGAGCTACTGATTGGACACCCGCACCGGAAGATGTAGACTCAGCAATAGAACAATCTGTCGCTGGACAAGGTGGATTTACAATTCTTTGAAATTATGAAAATTTTACAACAGCAAACAATGGAGAAGGATATATCTGTGCTTTAGATCCAATAACAGGTACTAAGTCGGATTCTGATGGCTGAATAATGTGAAATGGTGTAAAGCGAACTATTCCAAAAGGTATGATTAATCCTAATACGGTACATCCATATAATACTCCATGTTATATAGTGTGTAGACTTTCATCTGCAGACGCTACAACCGGAACTAATTATATTGTTTCATATAATTCTGGTTGAAAAGGTGGAGTAATTAATGCGGGCGCACTTTCTGACTGAACTTGAAATGAAGCTACAGATATTATTATTGGTAAATATGTCGAAACTGCATCTGAAGCAGCTTTTGTTGAAATGGAAATTTATAATCCTCCATTATCATCTAAACAAATTACAACTCAAAATATTACCGCTTCAAGAGCTAATAGTACAGCTACTACCGCGAATAATAAACTTGTAGCTTTCCGTGGTGTATGTTCTACAGCTGCGGGCACCGCAGCGAAAGTAGTATCTTGTACAGGTTTCGCGCTTACACAAGGTTATTCTATAACAGTATATAATACAACAGATAACACTAGTGCAGCAAAATTAACTCTAAATGTGAATTCTCTTGGAGCAAAAGACGTTTGAGTTGCAGGCGCTGTTACTTCAGATACTAATCGATTACTTTGAAAAGCAGGTTCCACTATAACTTTTGTTTATGATGGTACTCAATTTAGAGTTGCAGATAGTCCTGCATCGCTTTATGGTACTACTTGTACAATTGCAGAAGGAACTGCTGCAAAAACTACTACGGCTAATGATTGTGTAATTTTTAAAGGTACACAAATTACAGTACCTATGTCTAATTCTAATACAGCTACAAGTCCTACTCTTAATGTTTCCTCTCTTGGAGCTACAAATATTTATCATGGATCTGGCACTACAGGTCCTACTAAAGCCAATGGCTATGCGTGACCTGCAACTGCCGCAGTAATATTTACTTATGATGGTAAATTCTGACGTTTTGGTAATCAAACATTTATCGATGGTGGAAATATTCTAACTGGAACAATTGCTGCAGATCGTATTAAAGCTAATGTTATTAGCGCTGTAAATAATGGTACAGGTACTATTAATGCAGATAAAATTAATGTTTCAGCAATTAAAATTGGCGATTTAAATGGCGCTAGTAATTACAGTACAACAACTCAAATGAATACTGCAATTTCTAATGCAGTAGGTGATATCTCTATTGGTGGTAGGAATCTACTTGGCAACACCGAGAACAGGTCTGGGTCGGCTATAGTTGGTAATGCTGCCGCGACAAGTACGTTCGGAAGCATTGGCAATTACAACGATACCGTCTCACTGTATTCGCTTGTTAACTACGACGGGTATTCCAATGCTGTGTCCTGTGCGACATCGACCAGCACTGGCAATCGAGGAGCTGGCTGGTACACAAAAGCTGGAGAAATCATAGCTGGTGAAACCTATACATTTTCCTGCCGCGTCAAGTGCTCGATTGCCACAAGCGTCCATATGCATACAGCTTGGCGTAACGGCTCTGCAACCGCTGGCTATACAGGATGGACTGCTGAAGGAACAAAAGCAATAATTGCAAATACTTGAACTGACTACTCGTGCACGTTTGTTCCAAACAGCAGCGCGAAGCTCGACTGAGAATTCTTCGTCGCTATATGCATCACTGGTTCCTCAAGTGGAGCAACGTATCAAATCGCGCATGCAAAGCTCGAAAAGGGCAATAAGGCAACTGATTGATCACCAGCGCCAGAGGATCAGACAGCTTATGTTGATTCTATTCAAGTTGGCGGTAGGAATTTACTAAAAGCGAATGACGCACTAGTCACACCAGCAAGCTATAATGCATATGACCTTTATGTGACAGAACCCATCGAGAGTGGTCAACCGTATGTCCTCCAATTGTGGGACGTTGACGTAAGCCATTCAGGAAAAACCGCTGCGCAGCTTGGCGTGAATGTTTATTATTGCGGCGGAAGCGTGGCACTAGGAGGATGAATTGGTACCAATTACTTTACCAGCGGCCATGCCGATCACCTAACCTTGTATTTTACAGCTTATACGTCTGGCTCCACAGTCAACAGTGGGGGCAACGTCGGCGGGTCTGCGAATGCACTGTCGCAATCGACCGTAACGAACACCACCAAGAAGTACATACGCCTTTACAATTCAGTTCCATCGGCAGACGGCACAAAGAACATGTCTGTCGGATCATGGAAACTCGAAAAGGGAACCAAGGCAACTGATTGGACGCCAGCACCAGAAGACGTCGATGCAAACGTCGAAGACATAAACGCAAGTCTTGTAGCAACAGAGAAGTCTCTCACTGAGGATATTCAAAAAACGAATGACGATTTGGGAGGAGTAACTGACGCTATCGAACAGTTGAATACCACTGTTCAGCAGGATCGAGCTAACATGGGTAACTGGCTCACTTTCACCGAAAGTGAAGCTCTAACAATCGGCAAAGCAAATAGTAAATTTAAGATTACTATGAACGAGAAAGAACAAGCGTTCATGTATGACGATAAAAAGCTTGCCTACACATCAGGTGACAGTTTCGTAGCACCTCGTATGGATGCCGACGAGCTACATATCGGCAACTGAATGTGGGTTAATCGAAACAATGGAAATCTTTCCCTCAAATGAATTGGTTAGGAGGTAATATATGGCAAGTAGTGGAGGCAACTGGCTTGCTACAGATGACTGACGAGCAATAGTTGTCGCAAATATAACAACAACAAAAAATGATTCTGTTATAGTTACAGTTCAAGCACAAATTCAATCTCAATATGTAAATACGAGTTATGCGAGAGGTCGTACTGGTAAATCTGGTTCATATGGTGGTTGAGTTTCAAGATCAGTTAGTGCTGGTAGTACAGTAACAATGACTTCTAGTACATACACTATTTCACGTACACATTCTAACCAAACTATTAGTTTTAATGCACAAGGTAATATTTATTCCAGTGGTTATGGTGGAAGTGGTACTTCAACAGCTAGTGTTAACCTAAGCATTCCCGCTAGACCTAGTTATACCGTGAAGTTTGATGCTAACGGTGGTAGTGGCAAACCAAATGATCAAACTAAATGATATGGCGAGACATTAACCCTTTCAACAACCGTTCCAACAAGATCTGGCTATAACTTTGCTGGTTGAGCAACTAGTAAGTCTGCAACTTCCGCCGCATATTCTGCAGGTGGAAAGTATACCGCTAACTCCGCGACAACTCTTTTTGCAGTATGGACACGCGCCTATATCGCGCCAAGTATTAGTTCACTTAGCGTCTACCGTGCATCCAACAATTCTGGCGCGGCAGCAGATGATGGAACTTATTGTTACCTCAAGTGCGAGTGATCAGTAGACAAGACTCTCACCAGCAACAATCAGGGCAAGACAGTCGCCATCGAGTATAAGGCATCAACAACTTCTGAGTGGACGTCAGCAAAATCGGTTTCGCCTGGCAATGCATTAGACCCTGCGGATACGAAGGCAGCATCATATGTCACGCAGACGACGATACTCAAGGCTTCTGGTGCGGTGGAGACATTTGATACGTCTACTACCTACAATATCCGAGTCACAGTTAGTGACACATCAGGTCAGAGCGGTAACACGGCCTCTGCTACAGCAACGCTTTCTCAGGCTTTTTTCACTATTGATTTTCGTAGCGGGGGACATGGCTTAGGAGTTGGTCACTCCGCAGACGTGGAGGGAGTCTTCCGTATTGGTATGGATGTACAGATCGACGGTTACGCGGACTCCTCTAATTATGACCGCGGCAATTTCGCATGCGTAGATCCACGTCTTCCGCAGAACGACGCGGCGAACAAGCTGGAGAGCACATGGGGTAATGGACTGTTTTTCTACCCACCCACGAACTTCAACGACGAGGATATCGGTAACCCGATTTTTAAGTCACAAGGATACATCAGAGGAATTAATCTTTCAAATGGTTGGCGTGGCGTGCAAATAGAGGCGCAAAGGTACAAAGGTGATGAAAGGTATACAATACCATTGAACCTTACAGTTGATGAGAAAGGAAACCAGCGCGCAACGCTCGGCGGTATTGGAATATTCATGACCCACGGACACGTTGGTCAGGATACAGGCACCCCTGCAAACAGCTACAAAGACTTCACTATCCAATTCGGTCATGAATACTCAACAGCACCGCACGTAATAGCTACCATGTATTCGACTTCCACATCGCCTACGCTAGGCTCGATACAGATTGCAGTTACCTCAGTTTCGCAGACGGGAGCGACTATTCGCATCTTCAATAATACCAGCAGCGCCAGAAGTCCTGGCTTCTACTGATTAGCAATTGGAAATTAAGGAGGTTTATATGGCAATTGATAGGTCAGTTAACATAAACGGCGCAATAATGTCACATCACGAAGTCGAAAGAGTAACCTACATTATCGACACTCCTGCCGTTATAGACGTTCTCAGCTGAGAGGATTCATCCAAAAAAAATGAACCATATCGCACGATTCTCAATCGCGATATCGATAATTCGCAAATATTTACAGAAGCAGAGGGATGGGTTGCATCACTACCAGAGTTCGCCGAGTATGTTGACCCAAATAAAGAAGCACTAAATGAGCTCTTACCCATCCTTACAGATGAGCAAGCTGAGCAGATGATCAAGCTCTATCCCGACTGGGCCGTAGGTGTCGCGTATGCCGAGGGAGACCGTCGCAAGTACGACGACAAGCTCTACCGTTGTGTGCAGGCGCATACCTCTCAAGAAGGTTGAGAACCTGCTACAACTCCTGCATTATGAACTCGTACAGCTAAAGAAGATGAAATTCTTGACTGAGTTCAACCAACAGGTGCACAAGATGCTTACAATAAGAACGATAAAGTAAAGCATAATGGTTCAACTTGAATCTCTAATGTTGATGCTAATGTTTGAGAACCTGGCGTATACGGCTGAGATGAATTTACAGAATAAAATATTTTAAGATAAGGGGTAAAGGTTTTTATAAAGCCTTTACCCTTTTACATGGCAAAAATATATAATTTCAATCTAAGAAAAAATATATATTAATGAAGAATAAATTTCATCCTTATTCTGGCATTAAATAAAGAATTTGATTTTTGTGATCAAAGAGAGAGAAAAGGAGAAAAGGTATGCCAATGTCAAACGGTTATGGAGGAATGCCACCATCGTCAAATAGTATGTGAATTGGAAATAATTATAGTTCTATGCCTAGAAATAATTATCCAATAGGAAATCAAAATAATATGGCCGCGGCTTCTTTCATGAATCAACAACAACCTCAAACCATTAATAATGTTCTACAGGTCATGGGACCAGAAAGTGTCCAATCTTATTCAGTGGGACCTAATTCAAATGTCATTTTTATGGATTCAAAGAGGGATGTTTTTTACACCAAGAAAACTGATGATGCGGGGTATGCGGAAACCAAAGCTTTTGCGTTCCATGAAATTCCATTATTTGAGCCCGCACAACCAGTCCAAAATCAGACAGTAGACATGCCGCAGATAAATCAAAATTATGTAACGAAATCTGATTTTGATGAATTTAAAAAAATGATAGAGGATTTGGTGATGCATAATGAGTAATTCTGTACTTTCTAATTTTGCTAACTCTAGAAATCAACAACAATCGCCTTCTTTATTTGATATGTATAATCAAGTGCGCCATTCTCAAAATCCTGATCAAGCAATGCAAATATTATTTGCAAATAATCCACAGTATCAGAATGCGATGAATTATATTCAGCAGAATGGCGGTGATGCAAGATCAGCTTTTTATAATATGGCCGCACAAATGGGAGTAGATCCTAATTCTGTTTTATCACAACTTCGATAAAGGGAGGCCAAAAATATGGCAGAAAGCGTAATGAGTCCTAGTGATGTAGCAGTTATGATGAAAGACAATGATGGATGGGGCAACGGTATGGGATTTATGTGAATTTTTGCTTTATTAATCCTCGCTAACGGTGGCTTTGGCGGCTGGGGTGGTAATGGCTTTGCCAATGCTATTGGTTATGAAAATCTTGCTACTTCTAATGAAGTACAGCGCGGTTTTGATCAGCAAAATTCAATGGCAAATGAACGTGAAATTTTAGCTACTATAAATGCTAATTCACTTCAAGGTATGCAAAATGCCAATCAAAATACTCAATATATGATGACCACTTTCAATGATAAATATAATGAACTTCAACGCGATATTGCCGGTGTTGCATTAACTGGACAACAGATTATGGCAAATCAATCTGAATGTTGCTGCAATACTTTACGCGCTATCGATGGAGTTAACTTTAATAATGCTATGAATACCGCTGCAATTAATGCTAACACAACTGCTCAAACTCAACGCATTCTTGATTATCTAGCTACATCTGATAATCAGAAACTTCGTGATGAAAATATGATGCTACGCATGCAAGGAATGACTCAAGATTTAGTACGCTATCCTACTTCTACCGCATATAGCGCAGGCTATAACCCTTTCTGCAATTGCGGTAATACTTGCATGTAAACTACTCTAATTAAAATTAAGGATATTTATTATGATTGAACTTTCAAATACGAATGCCCAGGTTTTAGCTGCGGGTCAATCACTTAATTTTGATACAATTCTTTTACATACAGGATGTGCAGAATGTCATCGAAATAATTCTGGTTCTATTAATTTAACACAACGTAATGCAATTTATGAAGTTTCTTTTAATTGTAATATTGGAGCCACAACAGCAGGTGAAACTGCACAAATTGGAATAACTATTGATGGGTCTCCTTTACAAGAAACAAATGCAATTAAAGTAACTGCAGTTGAAGGTGACCTAGAGAATGTTTCTGCGGCAACTTTTGTAAAGACATGCTGCTGCACAGCTGCAAGCACAATTCTTCTTACTAACACTGGCACAACAGAAATTAATATTGGAGCTTATCCTCGTTTATCAGTAAAAAGAATTGCCTAAAAATTAAATAAATAAAAGCCCTTATCTACAAGTATCATTCAAATATAGATAAGGGCTTTTTTTATTAGATATAAAAGGAGAAAGGAGAATAAGTTTTAATGGCAGATGAAAATAAAACTATCTCTCAAATTAAAATAGGAAATTATTTTTATAACATTAGAGATGCTCAAGTGAGAGATGTATTAAATAATATTACTAATAATGTAGTAACAATACATAGTGGTTATTGCTCTGATTGGAATAGTAGTTGAAATTTATCTAAAAACAATGAATTAGATAAAAATTTTACATTTGCAGTTAGTCAACGAGGAGCGTTAAGATATTATATTGATCAAGATGGTAAACTATGAGCTTGATATGTTGGACCAAGCAATGATACTAATACATTAGAATGACAAGGGGGTTTAGTTGCTAATACCCCGACTATCGTTAAACAATGTGCAATTATAATACAATACCGTTTTAGGGTTACTATGCCTAGAACAGGATATTTTTCTTCTCAGATTTTAAGAAAACCAATAAAAAGTGCTGGTGATTTAAAAGTTAGCATTAGCTCAAATGATAATTTTGTAAGCCAAAATCCTACAAAAAAGACATGTGTAAAAGTAGGAGATTTTTCAAGTCTTGTACACAATGATAATTATTGATTTGATAGAATTGTTCAAGAAGAAAATCAAATTAATGGTTATGATTATAAACTTGGATTAAATGATTATTATCAAAGCGGCTCCGGAAGAGCAAAATTTACCGGAATCTGCTCAACTCAGCTTTTAATTGCTCAAGGAACTACTACTGAACGATTAATCCCAGAAGATCAACTAGTTCCAGAATCTAATCCCACAGACGATAATGATCCTGATGAATAATTTTTATTAACCGTCATAGAAAAGAGGTAATATATGTTTGATTTTGAACAAGTTACAGCTTTAATTTCTCCTATTATTGTAATAGCTTGTATGACTCTTGGATATATTATTAAGCATACTTTTAAAAATAAACAAGTTAATGCTTTTATTCCTTTTATTTGTGCTATTACTGGTATTGTAGCAAATATATGGACAACAGGAGTTGTAGACTTAATATCCATTACAACAGGAGCCGTTAGCGGTTTAGCTGCAACTGGTTTATATGAAGGCTTTACTAATGTTTTAAATCTTCCTAAAATAGAAGATGAAGATATTTTTGAAATTCCTTACGGAGACAATGTAGAAGAAAATATCGATAAAAAAGGAGAACATTTTTCCTAAAGGAGAAATATTAAAAATGTTATTAAATAATTTAGAAGCTAATTATATAGGACGATTTGCTCATCTATCTAAATATGTTGGACAAGGAGCATGTCTAATTGATGATACTCATGCAATTAGATATGCTCAAGAAAATAATAAAGATATTGGATTAGTTGATATTGTAGATTTAGAAAAAAAGATAATTACCCGCAAAGGAATAAATTTTCCTTGAGGACATGGAAATTCTTTAACCTCTGATGGTAAAAATTTATATGTTGTCCCCATGTCTCATTATGAAGGTAGTCATTATTTTCTTCCTAATATCTATAAAATAAATCTTAATACTCTTGAAATAATAGAAAAGTATACCTTACCTTTTAATGTTTATTCTTGTTCTTATGATAAAAAAACAAAAAATTTTTACGTATGTCAATTAGGCGCGCCGCATAAAATTTATAAATGAATCCCTGAAACAAATGAAATAACTTTATTATTTACACTTCCTCAACCTTTTGGAATTACTCGTTTGCAAGGAATAACTGTAAACGACAATATAATTTATGTTACATATTATGATCCTAATATTATTGCCGCTTATACATTAAAAGGAGAATTGCAATCTTATATTCAACTTTCTAATAAAATTGGTTTTATGGAAGCCCAAGAGCTAGAAAGTATTGATTTTACTTCTGATAATATTTGTTATATTTTTTCTAATGGATATTATAATGGCGGTACTTATAAATATGAAATTGTAGGTGCTTTAAATCTTGATAAAGGAAATGTGTATAATATTCAAGATGAAATTAATAGTTATGCTTATCCTATAACTAGTGTTGTATCTTCTAATAAAGATGTTTATAAAACTTTTTATGCAGATGGCACTAAAAATGCACCTTTTCCAACTATCCAAGAAGGAATTATGCATCATTTAAATAATGAATGATCTCGTGCAGTTGTACTATTAAAAGGTACTTATAATGAAGATGTAAGAATTGGAAGAAAATATTCTGGATATTTACAAATAGAAGCAGAAGAAAACAGTAGAGTTACTTGAAAAGGTAAATTAGACGTATGATGTGGTGACATTATTTGTAGACGTATTGATTTTATAAAATCAAACGACTATTGTATTAAGCTACACGATTTTGGCATCCTACACTTAGATGGTTGTTCTTATAATTGCGGAACTCATGCGGCTGTCGAAGCACATGGCCCAGTATATCTTAGAGGTACTTATTCTAATAAGGGTAAAGGTCCAGTGTTTCATATGATGCATCCATCTCCAGTTTATGGCGGAGATAGTATGAAATTAAAAAATTCTGATTTTAAATGAGAATATTCAACTTCTCAAATTTGAATTCCAAAAACCTGTCATTAAGGAGGGGACAAATGGAAAGAAAAGCTGTTATTGATGTTTCTCATTGAGATGGTACAGTAGATTACAATGCTTGAATTAAAAAATATAATCTATGAGGAGTTATTGTAAAAGCCGGCGGCGATGAAACTAAATTAGGTCGTTATACTGATCCTCAATATGAAAATAATTATAAACGTGCAAAAGCCGCAGGTCTTCATGTTGGCGCATACTATTATACCGTTGTAACTTCTGTAGAAGAAGCTAAAAAAGATGCGGAACATCTTATCAATTTATTAAAAGGGCATAAATTTGATATGCCTATTTACATGGATGTAGAAGATCCTAGTCAATTTAAGTTATCCAAGAGTGAGCTAACTGCTGTAATTAAAACTTTTTGCGATGCTCTCATTAAAGCTGGATATTATGCGGGACTCTATATTCAAGGTTCTGCTTGATTAAATCATGTTAATAAAAATGAATTAGATGATTATGCTAATTGAATTGCTTGATGACGTGCAAATTGACCAACAGAAGCAGGAGCCATTGGAATGTGGCAACAAGGCACAAAACGTCTAAGCGATGGTAAAGTATATTACGATGATATTCGTGGTTGTACAGATTTTAATTGGTGTATTATAGATTATCCTTCTCGTATTAAAGCTAATTGAACTAAGCAAAAACAAGAAGCTGAACCTACTCAAACAACTATAAAAGAAACAAAAGAGGAAACTACAGTGACTACTACTAATAATAAATTAACAAAATTTTGTAGTTGAATGTATACAGCATGTGCTGTATGATCTCTTGGATATGACCAATATCAACGTCAAAATATATATGATGGTGGAGAGTGTGACTGTTCAAGTCTTGTAATTTGAGCTTTAAAGAAGGCTGGATTTGATACTGGTACAGCTTCTTATACTGGAAATATGTCTGAGAATCTTACAAAGCGTGGATGAACTCGGCTTCCCGCAGATCTCTCAACCGCACGTCCTGGTGATATTCTTCTAAATGATACTTATCATGTTGCCGCAGTTATATCTGGAAATGGATGAAATGCTAAAATTGCACAAGCATCTATTGATGAACGTGGACGAGCAACTGGCGGACAAGCTGGAGATCAAACTGGTAACGAAACCAATATTAAAAATATCTATACATACAGTCGTGGTTGATCATGTATTCTTCGTTATCAAGGTGGCACTACAACTGGAGCATCTATTAAATTAAATGTAGATGGCATAGCTGGACCTGCAACCATTAAAGCTTGACAAGCAGCTTTAGGGACTGTCCAAGATGGAGTTATTAGTGGCCAACTACGAGGAGATTGGCAATATTTCCCAGGAGTGCAATCTGTAACTTGAGAGCGTACCGGTTCTCAATTGGTTAAAGCTATCCAAAAAAAAGTTGGAGCTACTGTAGATGGATATTGAGGGCCTGCAACTTCAAAAGCTATTCAAGAATTCTTAATCAAAAATGGTTTCAGTGTAGGTGCGGAAGGTGCTGATGGTTATTTTGGTACCAGCTCTGTAAAAGGATTACAAAATTCTCTCAATTCTACTAAAAATCCTTGAAAATAAATTAAAGGGGTATACTCTTAATTGAGTATACCCCTTATTTTTTTTACCAATATTTTCCATATACAAGAGCATATCCAGCATATCGTTCTTTAAAAGTATCAATATTAAGACCGATAGTACTAGTTAAATTATACATATAAACCATATTATTTTCTACTTTATAAATAACATAAGGCGTTGCATTAAATCAATCATCTGATCCAAATCAAATAATAATTGGATAATTATTACTTCCAACAGTTAATAAATAATCAATATTTTTATTAGAAATATTTTTTACTGATAAATCAATATCGTTTTCATCTAAATATATCAAAGAATTTTGATATAACATATCTGGACTTATTTTTCCTTGATGAGCAGTTCCTTCTTGATCAACTTCTTCAAAAAAATCTCAATAATATTCATCTATGTCTACATCAATTCCAAATGTTTTCATAACCAAGAAAAAACATCCGTTTGTATCAGGATCAATAAAATGCCCTTTCAATTCTCTATCTATATGCTGTATTGTTAAATCATTATTTTTAACTGTTGTTCAATCTGCTTCTTTATCAAAAACTGTAATTCCTGATATAGATTTATTAATTGAAACCGTAGAATTTATCTTTTTATCAAATAAATAAAATAACAATACTAAAATTAGTATTAAAATTAAAATTAGAAAATAATATAAATAACTAGAAAGCTGATTTAGTTTTTTCATCTTCTAAAATCCCCGCATACCCTAAACAAATTGCATCTGCTTCATCTTCTGTTACATCTTTATCAAAAAAATCTTTTACAAATTCTTGAGCCTTTTTCTTTTGTTCTGCGCGAGTACGACCAAATTTAATTCCATGCTTATCTTTAATAATGCTGCGCCAATGCGATGGACTTAATTCAGCAATAGGAATACTACTACTAAAATAAATAATCATAGCTTGAATATAAGCTAATTTTTTATAAGTTTCAATATTAGATTGATATTGAATTCCTTCATAATAAATTTTTTCTGGATGATATTGTTCTATTAAATCATTTAAATAAATTACAAAAGAATACAATCTATCTTTCATAATTTTATTTGCAGGAATAGAAAAGTGCCCACTCGCAATTAAGGTTTTATTATCATAAATAGCTCAACCAGTCGTGCGACTGGCTTGATCTAATGCTAATGTTCGTCGCATTTTACTCTCCTGTTGAGCCTAAACCACCACGGTCTTCAGTTCCAAGAGACTCAACAACATTAAATTTAATAGTTGGTTGTTCCTCTTGGATACGAAATTGACAAATACGTGTTCCTGCGGGAATTGTTATAGTTTTAGTTGCATGTGCTGGGAACATTCAAATATCATTGTCTCCGCAATAACTAGAATCAATAACTCCAATGCTATTGGTTTGAGTAATACCTCAATTCTTAAAAGTAGAAGACCTTGGAGCCATAATTGCTTCATATCCCTCTGGAAGCTTCATTGCAACTCCTAAGTTAATATATTTTTGTTCTCCTTGCTTGATTGTAGTCTCTTCGTATGTATATAAATCAATTCAAGAGCCCACTTCAATCTTTTCAAGAGGATGCGCATTGGGTAAATATTTAATATCAATTGTAAGATCACTTGTATCTGTGTTTTTATAAAATCTTATAATTCTCATTTTTAAACCTCATTTCAAGGTGAAACATTTTCAATAGGAATATTATGTTGCATTTTAAAATCAATTGTGTCTAGAGGAATATCAGGAGCTTTAGCATCATTGAATACAAGAACACATTTACAAATCCACCATTCTTCAACAATTTCGCCACCAGATTTTTTAGTACGATAAGTTTGTGACCAAGAATTTAGAATATATGCATTATCGCGAGCAAAATTCTCATAGTATTTATGAAGTTCATTTGCATCCTCTTCAGATTCAACTCGAATCTCCGCGGTATTTTTAATTAGATATTTAATCAATTGAAGCCTCCTCGCTATTCATTTTTGCTTTAACAAATTCAAGTTGATTGGCTTGACTTACAAAATATTGAATATAATCTACAGGGCCATGATAATCAACTTCTACTTCTTCTTGTACACTATTGGAATAATTTTTAACAAATTCCACAGATTCTTGCGGGACTTTAAGTTGAGAAATTTTATGCATTTCTCCATTATCAAGCACCTCAAAAATTTGAGTAAAATCTACTGGATTAGCTAAAACAATTAGTTTATGCATTTTAAACCTCTACAATCATTCATTCAGCTTCGAAAAGCATGAACATAAATACTTCATTGGTTTTATCTTTAATTCAAACTTCAAAAGCATCTTCACCATGCTGATACTGTATTGCAAGAATTTGTCCTCTTTCCTCCAGCACTTCTCGCAATTCTTGAATAGCTTTTGTAAATTGATTATCTGTAATATGAAATAAAGTAAAATCTGAACGTTCTTTACACATTAGCATAAATCAACGATTTTTATCTTTACTAAATCAATCACCAATTACATTTCAATTATGATTCATCATGTCTTCACTTTGTGGAGGAAGCTGTGACATAACTTGTTTGTTAAGTTCATATAGGTTACCAAGTGCTACTTCTGCCATATAAACACCTCTATTCTATATCTGCTTTTAAAAATTTAACCTGTCCATTACCCAATTTTACAATTTTCTTTTCAGGTATATTATAAGTTTGTATTGTACAATTATTCACATCTACTTTTTGAGTAGAAAAATATTCAAATAAAGACTTTAAAGAATCACACCCATAAAGATATTTTTCTTGACTATCTATATATAAATGTTCATGGGGTAAAGGATAACGAATTCTACCATCTTTATAGAATCATGGACCTCCACCATCTGGTTTTTCATATCTATAAACAAGCATATTTTCTTCTTTCCATATTAAATATTATATCAAAAAATTTTTTCTTTGTCAATAACTAAAAAAAATCAGGGTAGACATTTTTTATTTTGTCTACCCTTTTTTTATTTTAACAAATTTTTTTAGCATACTGATTAGAACTTGCCAAGAACACTCCTAAAGTTTCATCATAATAAGAAGGCTGATTAGGAATAAATCTTCCAAATTTAATTATAATATTTTTAAATAATCTTTTTAATACTTGAATTTCATAATCAAGTTCTTCTTCGGTATATCCAGTATAAATAACAATATCATCTTTTGTATATTCTCTAAATACTTTTATTAGTTGATAAAGATCATGCTTTGAATCAAAAGGCTCTAATCCTTGAAAAACAATAGCATTAGTTATATTATTTTCCATATAAGTTTTTACAATTCTAATTATGGAAATATCTTCATTAGGACTATTTACTAAATCAGAATTCTGACATACTTTTTGTCCGCATTCCTTATCACATTTAAAATCACAATAAGGAAATTCAATTACCATAGAAGGTTTTTTATAATTAACAAAATCCTCAAAAATAATTCCTTTAATTTTCATTTAAATTATCCCATTGACGAAGATTAAATTCTGCTTTACGTTGTTTAGAATAGCTACGTGTTGGTGTGTAGAATCCAACTACACGAGTATATTCAGTTTCGACTGGTTCGCCGCATACTGGACAAACTTTACCATAGAAACTATGATAATTCTTGCATTGAGCTACTTTACCATTAAAGGCAAAATATGTTACGCCTTGCTGAGCAACCCAATTAAGCATATGCCAGGCTTGATCAAAGTTAGTAAAAGGAGCATCTACATTAATATGTTCAATAGATCCACCGTTGCAATAACTATCAAATGCGGCACAAATTTTTGTTCTCTCTTGGATTGTAGCTTTAATTCCAAGAGGAATCCATTGATTACCATAGAGAGGAAGATCTTTTACAACCTGCTCAGGATATAGATATTCATCTGCCTTTTGGAGTTTAACTGCGGCCTGCTCTGCGGGAACTTGTTCGATATTGATTTTATAATCTTTATCTAATGCAAAGTTATCAATACAATTTTGAATTACTTTGAAAATACGCTGACCAAGATCATATGCTTTGTCTGTATAACTATAATTTCCAAAGTCATCTACTTCTGTATAACCAAAAGTCTTCATAGTTTCGAAGATACCATTAACGCCAACAGTAGAATACATAGCATCAAGATTCATTAGTCCGCAAGATATATTAGGTAGTAAACCTTTCTCAACATTGCGGGTAATAATATGACGCTGAACATCAAGAATTTTTAGATTAAGTTTAGTTAAATCACGAAGCTTAACTAAGAAATCTTGTTCACTCTCACTCTGATATGCAAGACGAGCAATATTAAGAGTAGATACTTTCGCAGATCCTACTTCAAGTGCGGTACCACCAATTGAATTAAAATAAAGATCTGTAATATCACTCTTTAGACGGCAACAATTAGAAAGGCTGTTGACAGTAGAATCAGTAAAGAAATTAAATATATTCCATTTGCGGGAAGCTTCACAAGCCCACTTTGCAAAATCTTCATCTACAAATTTACCATCCTGATAAAGTAAAGAAGCAGTAAGAACAGGAAAAGTAAAAATATTTTCTTCACGAATTTCGTTGACTACATCAATAAAGTCTTTCTGGAACTCAATAATTTCCTCTTCTTCATCAATCATAAAACTACCATCAGGGAATTCTCCACCACCAAAAATAGCTTCAAAGTAAGGATGATCAAATACACTTACATTAGTAAATGCCGCTTGATCAGAACGTACCCAGGGTTGATTTAGACGATGAATTAAAGCCTGAATCTGTTGCCTCTTATAAGTCTCAGGGTCTTTAGTATAATATCCCTGAGCTACATCACGACTCCAATAGTAGTAAAGATATGGAATTAGATTAGGTAGGCCGCAAGCTCCAGATTGTCTGCGGCTAAGGAAAGCAATCGCTTCCATTAAGATTTGAATAAAACTGTCAAGATGTTTTGCGGGCTTAGCATTATATCCCTGAATAAAGAATAATCCTTTTTCTGCTATTGGTTTAATATCATAAGCAAAACAATAAGGAACTAGAGTTGCTGTATTAAAATCATGCATATAAAGGCTATATGACCACATAGCTTCCATAGCTTCATTAGCAACTTTATATCCATACTTCTTATTAATCTCGTAATAAAGTTTATTAAATACTAATAGTTTTTGATCTGGTTTTGACATTTCAGAAAGTAAAGTTACAATATCTTTCTGTGCGATATTAGCATTTGCATCAATAGAGGTATTAGCTACGTTGTCTGAATCAATAAAACCTTCAATAAAATCAGTAAAACTAAGAGTAGCTTCATCAAATCCCTGAAGTTCTAGAAATTCTTCTCCATATTTCTCAACCATTTTATTAAATTGAGTTTGAAAATTTTTATTTAATTTAACATTTAATTTCATGTACTACTCCTTAAAACTTGCAACTATCGCAGTCAGCATCCATTTTTGCTTGTTCATTTAGCCAAGTAACTGCAGTCACAAAATCCATATAATCGTCGCCAAGTTTAAGAACAGGAGCAGACATAAAACCTTTATCTATAACTTCTTGAATATCAGAACTCTTTTCATAAGCAATATTATTTTGATTTAATTTATGCTCTAATACTCGACATTTAGGGCATTCAGTAGAAAATAATGTTAACATAAATCTCCTATCATTCTATATAAAATAATTTTTTTCTTACCTATAAAATATCTTTTTCGTTAATCATATTATTTATTTTTGCCCAAATATCTAAGACCAGTAACTATTGAGATATTCTTCTTCATCTTTTCTCTTTTGCTCTCTATCCTTAGCTGTTCGCTTTAAAGTATTTACAAACTTATCCCAGTTTATTTTTTGGAAATCTTTAGCTAAAGCGATTCTTCAATCTGAATATCCGATAGTTACTGCCCCTGTTTCTTCATCTAATTCTAAATAATCTCCCTCATATAAATAATGAATTTTTGTATCTGTAAAACTGTATTTAAAAGTCATAAAAAAGGTAATAGCGGCATTCTCACGAATTTCTTCAATCAATCCCTGATGGGCTAATTCTTCTACCCACCAGGGAATACTTGAATCTCCAATAAAATATTTAGTTTTCATCATCACCACTTTCTCCCCATCTCCATGCTGTCATATCTATTGTACCATTATTTTTTACTTCTGTCAAGATACGATAACATTGATGTGATTTCGTATGACGATATGACTTAGTGAAGAACATTCCTGATCTTTTAAATCCATTAAACATTAACAAAGTTCCACGAGTAAACCAACCTTTTTCCATCACTTTTTTTGTTCCATCTGGTTGGACCTGACTCATTTGTCGATTCAATCTTGCATAATAATCTCGACTCATTTTAACTGTAACTACACCACTTTCTGGTGTAAGAATACTTACACAAGATTTATTATCTTCTTTTGCAACTACTGCACCAACAATTCGACAAGTTTTAAATAATGGAATATCAACACCATTACGTTTAAAAGTTTTATCTACTGGCGGATTATCTGGTAAACTATTATAAGCTTTTACATTATATGCTAACTTATCAAGTTTCTTCATTGGATGATCATGATAATAAAAACCAAGACTATCCATTTCCCAAGTTGACAATGTACCTGCCGCATATTTATTCCAGACTTCATCAAACAAAGTTTGATTTAGTTTCTGTAACATTTCATCTTGATGTTCCCGCAAATAATCTCGAGCTTTATCCATACCTTTTGTATAAAGTTTTTGCCAAACTTTTTGATCAATTGCAATATTACCATCATAAATAGTAGTTAAATCTACATCAAAAAATTCTTCATAAAACTCATAAAAATTATCTGGAAGTGTGTAAACGTTATCTACTTTACAGAATTTCCGCAAAGCCTTATTAAATACAAATAATCTTTTTTCAAAGCTAAGACTATCTGGAATTAAATTTCTTTCCATCAAACCGTTAAAATTTTGAAGAGTTAATCTCTTTTTTGGTTCACAAATTGACCAAATATATTCCCGCATAATATCTTCTCTATTACCAAACTTATCAAAAGCTCCACTCTTAATAAGTGAAATCAAAACTGGTTTCTTAACTTTTACTCTCTCTTGGAAATCATTAAAACTTTCATATGGACGATTTTCAATAATATCTTGAATAATTTCTCCACCTACTCCATTTAAGCCTTTCATTCCAAAAAGAATACTACCAGTTTCAACATCTGGTTCAAACATATATCCCGATTTATTAATATCAATTAATGACATTGGAATACCACGATGAATAATATTACCTACTGCTTTCGCAATCTTACCATAATTACTACTTGCATCTTCATCAAGTCCCGCATCAACTCTGAGACATGCCGTATTCCAATAGACAGGATCAAAATAAGTTGCAAGATAAATTGTTTGTAATCCTACAAAACTATACGCTAAACTATGAATAAGTGAAAAAGAATATCCCATTTGCGGTTTAATTGCAGTTTCCCAAACATATTCGCCAAGTCTTTGATTAACTGCTTTACTCAAAACTAACTCATGCAATTCTTCAATTCGATTCATTTGCTTCTTTGCACAAATCTTGCGGGCATCATTTGCTTCTTTAAGACTAAATCCACAAATATCTGGATCCATCAAAATCATCATCATATCTTCTTGCTGTGCAGGCGTCGCATAAGTTTCAAGATAATATTTCTCTAATGTCTTTTGATCTACTTCCCGCAAATGCCATCTTGACATTTCATCATACCAACGAGACATATTATCTTTCATTCTTTTATATCTCTCAGTTGGTGTCTCTCCACCCTTTTCTGCGGCCATCAATCTCATTACAGAATTACAGTTTGCCATTTCGCGTGGTGACCTTGGCCGCAATAATTTTACAGTTTGACTTCCAACTTGACTATCAAACTGGAAAAGTTTCAATACTTTACCCTCAGCAAGAACATTCCACATTTTATCATCATCTATTGGAAGAACATCTGGATGAAGATATTTATCATACAATTGCCGCAAACTTAAATCTTGATCAACCTCATTATATTCACTCAACATATTAAGACATTGAACGATTACATCCTGAATTTCTGTTACAAGAAAATCGAATTTAACATCTCCGCAATATTCCGCATCATGAAGTGAAAATTGAGTTACAATTGCTCCACTTGTTGCTTTCATAAAACATGCACTATCAAATGGATCATTCATATAAAAATTTACACCACTTGCGTGAATACCACGATGATTAATCAATCCTTCAATCTTCTCAATAATTTCAAGAAGCCCCGGATATTTTCTAACTTCCGCTAGAAAATTCTTTACTGGTTTACGATCTTTTTCTTCATTACCATAAACCAAATCATGAACCGGCCAAACAAATCCGCGCTCACTTGGTGCAAGACTTGTCATATACTGAGCTACATCATTATCAATTCCATCTGGAAAATCTTTTGAACGATAACCACGACAAGCTGTTGAAATTGCTGAACGTGTTGTCTCTGTACCATATGTACAAACTTGAACGCATCCAAGTTGACCAACTTCTTCACGAATTGATTTAAAAATTTCTTCTCTCTTGGATGGGCAAATATCAATATCAATATCGCCCAACTCAATACGTTCTTTATTACTATATCTCCAATAGGGAAGATTATACTTAATTGGATCAAGTTGAGTAATTCCTAGAAGATAATGATTTAATCCAGAACACGCGGAACCTCGTCCCGCGCCTACAGTTGAACCAATCTCCCAAAATGAATCAATGTAATGCTGAAGAAAAATTGGATATGCAAACATGCAAGTTCCAAGTTTTTCTCCAATTACTTTTTGAATATCTGCTTCTTCTTCAAGTCGCGCAAGATAAACATCATTGAACAAATTAAGCTCTTTAAGTTTATCACAACAATAATTAACCCAATATCTTTCTTGCGGATTATCACTTGAATACAAATAATCCAAAGTCTTATAACCCATCTTTGACATTACTTTAGGATAATCTTTTACTGGAACTTGCGGGACTTGCTGTTTATGTGCGAAACCAAAATCTTGAATTTTACTTTTTACTTCCAAAGTATTTGCTTCAAGCTCCGCATAATCAAGACCAGTTCCTTCAAGATTCTGAATTACCTCTTCTGTTGTTTGAAGATACGCATATGCATAAAATTCATCTACTTCTCGATCACCCTGTTTTGAGTTAAGAAATGCTTTATGAACTTCTCGATCACTCTTCTTCAAATAATGAGCATCAGTTGTTACTACAATCTTAACTCCAAAATAATCACTCAGAGCTTTCATTCGACGATTAACAATCATCTGCTCTTTACTTTGAGCTGGCTGAATCTCAAAATAATAATCGTCTCCAAATACAGACTTGCACCAATTTACAAAATCTACAATCCTATAATAATATTCAGCCTTGCCTTCAAGATTACCAACTCTCTCAGCTTTATCCATTTCAAGAATACAATAATCAAGTTCTGAACCAAGACATGCAGATGATGCAATTAAATGGCCTTTACCAAATTCATCTACACATGCCATTACTTCTGCTTTGAGAGTTGGCACTCTCTCCATACCTCTATCAAAATAACTATTCATCCAAGAATTTGATGACAGTTTCCGCAACATTTTTGCACCAATTGCATCTTTTGCAATTAAAATAAAGTGCCAATATCGCTGTCCACTTCCACGTTCATCAACAAGATAAATCTCATTACCATACCCAATTTTAAAATCTGGATTCTTCTCTTGGACTTTCTGTCTAATCTGGTCAAGCTTAACCCAATTACCTAACGCTTCATGATCAGTCAAACAAATACCTTCAAGACCAATTTCTACGGCATAATTAACAAGAGAATCAACTGTATTAATACAATCGATAAGACGGATATTTGACATATCACTGTGTGAATGCATTTCAAAACGCGCCATATAACCTCTTTCTCCTTAATTTTCTATATTAATTATACCATATTATTTTGTTCTTGTCAATATTTATAACTATCAATCTGGTTTTGTATTATAAAAAATAATATTATGAGACTCTTCATATTCTTTTATTTTTAATTTCAATGTATCTATTTTATCTTGTGTAGATTTTAATTGTCGATTTAAATTATTAATTTCTCATTCTAATTCAAATTTTGTTCTTTTATATATATCTAGCATAGTTAAATTTTGACAATGTTGCATTGCATCAGATAATTCTTCAGAAGATTTACATTGTCGTGTATCAAAACCATAAGAAGACATTAAAATACCCATTTCTCATTGATATAAAAATCTTCAATAATAAGTTGTGCAGTCACATTTCCATTCCACTCATTTCTCGAGCAACGACACACCGCAGTAAGATACATATTAGGTCTAGTAAATTGTTCAAATTCTTCTTGTGAAGATTTAAACTTCATAATATCTACACCATTTGATAAATGTATCTTCAGTGTAGGGTGCTTATCTGGTGAAAGAAGTTGGACAGAAGTTAAAGGAATATCTTTAATTGCAATATATGGTTCAGGCAATCCTTGTCCCCAAGTAGATTTATTCTGCGCAATCATTAGAATTTTTTGAGGATCAATATCTTTATTAAACCACTCAAAATCAACCCAGTATACAGGCTCCTGCGCGGCCTCACTATAGACTGCATTTGTCTTTTGAATAAAATCATCTAGTTTAGACTCAGGTATAGAAATTCCGAAAGCTGAACTATGGCCCTGTGCATACTCTACGTCACCAGTATTTTCACAGAGCTGCCGCATATCCTCTATTTCTGACATGGAATAATTTCTGGCACTTCCTCTATAAAAATACTCTTTATCGTCTTTCCCCTTTGATCTTGTGAGGACAAGACATGGGTGCTGATATTTCGCTTGAATCTTATTGGCGACCAAACCTGCGAGATTTTTTTCCACTTCTCCGGGTTCGCAGCAACAGACAATAATACCATTTTCTGTCAATCGTTCAGATTGAATTCGCTGTTCGAGCAAATCCATTGCAGCATCTTGGAGCTTTGTTTGTCGAGCTTTGACGTTAGCTGCAATTCTAACTGCTTCTTCAACTCTTGGTACAAGTTCTCCTTTATGACCACGTTTACCACTCTCAATCTTATCAAAAGCATAGAATTTTAACATCGATTTAAAAATTAAATCTTTCTCTTCCATAGTGCCAGAACGTACAATAGCATTAATAAATGGAGTTACATAAAAAGCCATTGACATATAATTAATTCCGCCCATTTTATCAATACTAAATTTATTTTTTTCACACATATAATAGAAGAATGGATTTTTAATATTCTGTAAGCCCATATCAATAATAGCTTTAGTTTCTATACTACGATAATCCATCATATCAGACAAGTTTCCAAGAGCTGCTAAATCTAAATATTGATTAGCATAATCAAAATTAAAAAATAAATCAAAAGCTTTACAAATTTGCCAAGTAACGCCAGCTCCAGATAAATCTTTATTAGGATAATCACAAATTTGATTATTAATAATAATACTTTGATCTGTATCAAGCCAATTATCAGATTCATGATGATCCATACATAAAATAAATTTATCCGCATCAATTAAACGTTGCATTTGTTCAACATCGTTAGTTCCTGCGTCTGGAATAATGATAAACTTTGTTTTTTCATCTTCAAGTAATTTTTCAACGGTATCTTCAAGACCATGTTGTTTTCCATCATGTAAAATATATTTTAAATTTGGAATAATTTCTTCTTTAGAAAATTTATAACTATATAAATCATACATATAATTTAAAAAAATAGCTGCACTTGTAAACCCATCTGCATCTGCATCTACTACTACAGTTAAAGGTATATTGCAATACATAGCATGAGCCATTACTT
The DNA here is from genome assembly GCA_946545035.1 of uncultured Clostridium sp. Lineage (GTDB taxonomy): Bacteria > Bacillota > Clostridia > TANB77 > CAG-508 > CAG-492. Next base: position 85,079 of record CAMNND010000001.1, read on the forward strand.
GCATTATCTCAGCCACTTTCTTTTTACCAAAAGCAAATGGTGAATTTAAATCACTCCAAAAAGAGGCATTAATCCATTTATCTTGATCTTCTTTTGTCTTTATTCCACGATTATATAATATTTGCCGCATCGTTCCTAACGTAGGTTCATTAAATAGTTTATAAATCAATGTTATTACTCCCTTGCTTTAAATCATTTACAAAAACATCCTTGCCATCTTCATAGAAAAAGACGATCTATTAAAGGTATATCTTTTACTAAACATTTTCAAAAACCACAACAACTTGGTTCAATTCATTTATGAAATTTACAATATCTGCATCGAGGATGTTTTTTCCTATAAGCTAAGATATGATTCTGTGTCTCCATAGATAGAGGAAAGCCTCCTTCCCGCAATCCATTGGACTATTTTTATATCCAAGTAAATTATATTGATCAAACAATACACTCACAGAAACTTCTGCACTTAATTTTGTATATAGCCTATCAATCTTTTTAATATTTTCGTCATATTCTTTTCCATACATTTCTTGAAAATCTTTATCAAATCCTAATACAATTTCTTTGACACCCGCATCCAAGAGAAGTTGAAATTGATAACGAGAAATACTACTACCGCAAACTGCGACACAAATATTATTCTTTGTTCCAAAGTAAGATTGATATTGCATTACAGATTTTTCTGATTCTACTACAATTGCAAGTTGCATAGATTTAATATTTTCTTTAGTTCTATCAAATCCATATAAATTAAAAGCCAAAGGATGATTACATAATTGACCTTGAAATCTTGCGGGCCTATATTTACCATAGATTTCATTCTCTTGGACTAAAGTTCTTTGTCTAATTCCAACTAATCTATGGTCTGCGTCATAATGCGGAATTAGTACCGCACCATTTACTGGATCATATTTAATCCCCATATATTTCATAATTTCTGGAGAAATACCTTCTGCTTCCCAGTTTAAAATTCTAGGTTGCGGATAATGCTCAATATAATTAGGACATTCAGGCAGAATAACCTTTTCTTGAGATCGAGGTTTGATTTCTAGTAATCTTTTATTTGCAGTTAATATTCTTAAATCTTCAATATCAAAATCTAAATCGTCTGATAATTGACTTTGTAGATTAAAAAAATTAACTACAAAGTAAATTGCTTGATTTAAATCATCTATTTGTTGAACCTTTTGAACTAATTCAAATACATCAAAGGTTCCGCAACTACCTGTAAAACATTTAAATAATTGAGTATTTTCATAATAATATAGCTTATGACTATCGCCACCATGACAAACAGTTCTTGCGATAATATAATCGTTAAACATTTGAGGCTCGGCATCAAAGTAATCTAATAAATTATATATATCATCTAATTCTATTTTTTCTTTTACATCATCTTTATTATAACTCATGCCGACCCTCCTTTATGTTCTCATTGAAATATTCAATTCACCTATTGGAACTAATTCATAATTATATGTTGTACAAAATACTCCGTCAAAACGACACGTTCCTTTATTTGCATACATCCAAATATAACATCTATTATACATTCCTCTACGATTTTTGTAAATAGAAAGTTTTACATTCGGCATTCGCATACCATCATTAACAACATTTGCTAATTTTTCTCTATCTTCGTCTGTTGTATCAAGAAGAATCATTCCCATATCAATTTTATCCGCAATTGATTTTGCTCCTCGCAACAAATTCTGATCTGGTATATCTGACGTTTTCCAATCTTGATTTAACTGAGTTGAAGATAAAATAAAAACATTATATTGAGTTGCAATCTCTTTTAATTTAACACTCAAAAGAAACAACACATTATCTTCTCGTAATCTTACTCCACCAGAACGACGAGTAATTTCTTCAAGAATTTTCATTGAAGTATGAATATAATCTAAGAATACATATTGAACTTCATACATGCGGATACTACGTTTAATTGAATTCTCAATATCTTTTAGATTAAAATCTGGAATAACTTCAACATATAATGGGCTTTGCTTAATAATTTCAATTGCTTCTTGAGCTCGCTGTTGTTCCTCAAAACTCATTATATTATTAAGAATATATTCTTCATCAATATCAGCTAAAAATGAAACCATCATTGTTTGAATTTCTTCAAGTTCCAACTCTGTACTAATAAAAAATGCAGGAAAAGCTAATCCATTATCTTGCCATTCTCCATTTTTCCAAATTTTACTACATCCGCAATTACAAAAATCTGCAATCATTGAACGAGTTTTACCTACACCAGTCGCCGCAGATCTAAGATAAAATTTTCCTAAACGCATACCTCTTGTTACTGTATTAACTAAATCTCCATACATCGGCTGACCTACATCTGGAGTTTCAGCTAATGATGCAAATAATTCATCAATACCTGCGGACGCTGAAATACTATCATCTGTTGAATTATCTACATATTCTGCCCGCACATGTGCGATCTTATTATCTATTTGATCTGCAATTTCATCAAGACTAAGACTATTAAGATATGCTATCTTTGTTTCTCTCTTGGACTGATCTAATTCATCTGGGTCATAAATCCAAGAAACATCAATACCTATTTTATTATATTCTCTTAACAAAGTAAACTTTTTTGTTTGAGCATAATAATAATCAAAATTACTTCTATCTGCTTGTTCTGCGGCAGTTAATAAAAATCTTGCTCCATCATTTGCTTTATAAGTTGCATAAGCATGCGGCCGAGATTGTAAATAATTCTCAATAGATTGAACTGTAACTTGCCGCACACCCATTGTATGCATATTAGATAAAGATGCAAAAATAATTTGATGAAATTCTTTTACAAAATCCGCAGTTGTTAAAAAATATTTACCTTCATCATCTAGAATTGTAATATCATCGATAAGACAACCCAATAATTGAACTAGAGAAGGTGTATCCGCATAACGTGAACTATCCAAATGATACCTCCTAATCTAATTCATAAAATTTAACATGACGAGGTTTTGTAATTGGTGTTGCTTTACCAATTACGTTCTTAGTTTCTATAATAAAATCTTTAATATTTTTCCCTTTATTTAACTCAGCATTTGCACTTTGTTGTTGAGCATATTTTAAATATTCTGCATATACATATGGTACAATTCCAATACCACCATTTGCCTGAGATGTATCAGAATGTTTTACTTCATACCAATATATCAATGTTTTATAAATTGAATTAATTGTCATTCCTTCTTTAGAAACAAAATTCTTAATTTGAGACTCAACTTTTGTTTTTGAATATCCCATACCCAAAACATGCTGCATTAATTGATGAATTTGTTCTACTGAATCTACACAACTTTTGTGTGCATATCTGCGGCCGATCTGAACAAATTCTGTATCTTCTCTTTGAAAGGACTGGCCGCAATATGGACATTTTACAGGTGCAAGTTTTGCCATTAAACTCCTTTCATCGATATTTTTATCAATTAATTATAACATATATTTCTGTTTTTGTCAAATAAAAAAGCCGCCCTCAGAAAGAGAACGGCTGGAATTATCTGGCGGGGCAACGGAGTTCCGACCTCCATACTCCTTTCAGAGTACGATTCGCTTAGCAGGCGATCCTAGTTCCCTACTAGTTGTCTGCCCCTCTAAAAATTAAAAGTTATTTGAATAAAAGTTCCATTAATATCTTGATAATTAGCAACTACATATAATCCCTTTTGATCTTCTGTAGATTGAGATGTATCGTAATTAAGATACCAATGATCGAATTCTAAATTATGATCTATAAGAAAATCATTAATTTCATCTATAGTTTTACAATTCTTGATCTGAGCAAGCTCATTGCCAATATTCATTCTATAGCCCATTACCTACAGCTTCCGTGAGTTCATCTACAATAAGGACAAGCTGTTCAACTTGATCACGGGACATTTCAGATACCTTTTTGCCTTTACCGAGATACTTATCAGTAATAGCTACAATGCGAGGTGCCCATGTCGTACCAAATGCACCACCAGTTGCATTCTGAATCTTAGAAACTAGCTCATTAAATTGATTCATAAGTGCGTCAAAATCAAGTTCTGGTTCACTAATATGTGCTTGAGTAGGTGCATCAGTTACATATTTTCCGCCAAAATCTTTTGCTTGCTTATCGATTGCATCGCCAATTGCATTAACGAGGTTATCATAACTAAACTCGATGCTATCAGGGGTGTATTTGAATCGAGAGCCAGCCACAAAACGAGGGGTACCGCGCATAAATAGAGTGGTATGGACAGTTCCATCTTCTTCTTGGAATGGGTGCGCATACCCAATAATATCACTCATGCGGTCAACCACAAGACGAGGTTGATTTGCCAAAGTAGGTACAATTTGCTGATACTCCTCTCCATTTTCATCCTTAAAAATCTTATCTTGTGCGTGAGAAATCATTACAAGACCATATCCCATCTTAGGAATTTCTCGGAGAGCTTCATCAAATTCTTTTTTAGCTAGAGCATAACCCTTACCATAGGCAAGGTCACCTACGGTTGACACACCATTTTGATTACAAATATATTTCTCACAAAGATCGTATGCAATATCTACAGTATCAACAATGATATTCTTAAATTGCTGATGTGCTTGATCAGAATTAAGCTGGCGTAGAATTTGTTTAAACTCAGACCACTTACTAACTGGTTGAGCTATTACACCAGGAATTGCAAGATAACCTATCTCAAAAGCACAAAGAAGTGCTTGTGGAAACTGTGCTGCTGTAGTAGTCTTGCCAGTCTTAGGTTGACCATATAGAAGCACAGTATATCCACAGAGGTCGCGACTGACCTCATGTGGTTTAATTGAAAAAATGTCAATCGCCATTTAGAACCTCCTAGAATTTAAAATTAGTTGCAGAAGTGGGTGAAGAAGAGCTAGGTGCAAAAGGTAGATCATCATTAGTGCTCTTAGTTGCAGACGCGGGAAAACCGCTCTGGCCTGCTGAAGAACTATTACGAGCTTCCGCACGAGTTTTAGCTTCAGCCTTTTGCTGTTCACGATTCTGTAGACCCTGTTTAAACTCTGCTACAGTAATTGTAGACTCATCGTCCCAAGGATAGGGCTCAGGAGAACAACCCTCCATTTGCCACATACGAAGAGTACGAGTTGTATACTCAACCTGCGGAGCTCCCCAAGCAGTCTCTACCTGACGTTCAATCTTTTGAGTTGAAGATACAATCTTACCCCAAACATAAACTAGATAAGGCGTATTAACAGAAATATCAAGACTGTCAAAATACTTAATACCGCCTTCATCAGTTAGAGAATAAGTTACAGGAATAAGATCACCACGGAAGTTGAATACATAACCATTAATGTTCATGTAATCATTACCATTTTCAACTTCAATTAGGTTTGTCCCAGTAATGAGCATATCAGTCTCAAAATTATTGCGCTTCTCACGGAAACCGTCGTTGGCATAATGAGTAAATCCACCACGAATTTGCTTAGACTCAACCATATTACCATCGCGACCCATGAAATCATTTACTTCAACATCACCTTGAATACGAAGCTTAGTTGCCTTATCCTTACCATCTTTCTCCCAAGTGGTACCACCATCAATAAGAGCCTTTAGAATTGTATAAGTCTCATTCTCCTTACCACTCTTCCAGAAAGGTACGACATAAGTATAACGAACACTTACAATATTAATTCCATCCTCGTCAGTTGCAATGTTTACAGTACCATTAATATACTCCTGACCAGGATTCTTACTATTTGGACCTGCTACATTTGCAAAGAGACTAAAATTATAAACATAACCCTCTACATATACAACATTTTTCCAATTATTACGCATATAAATTCCTCTTTCAATTGTCTCTTTTTCTTACATATATATTATATAATATATTTTATTGTTCGTCAACTGCATTTTCTTGAGCTAGGTTAGGAAATTCTCCAGTAATCCATTCTTGCATTGGAAGCGTATGAACCCAATTAACAAAGTCTTCACGCCAGCCTGAGAGACGATGATTCTTACGTTGATTATACATGGTACGAAGAACTTGATAATTAAGACTTACCATACGAGTCTGGAGAAAACCTTCAGGAAGCATAGCTTTAATCTTCTCAAAATATTGTTCTTTAATATCTCCTGGTTCAAGAGTTTTATATAATGCAATTAATTCATTAATAACATTTATATAATTATGCATAGCTTCATTTGCCATTTCATCTTCACCAAAAGTGAAATAAAAATCTTCTGGCTTAACACCATCACGCATTAGAGTGTGCATAGTAGATTGACTATTAGCAGTAGTACCAATCTTATAAGTATCCCATTCACTCCACCAGAAACGTGGTGCAGTAATATTTACCCACACACCAATCTGACGAAGAAACTTAGCATGTTCTGGACTACCAGCTTCACAAAGACGCTTAGCTAGATTATAGTCATTAATGCCAATATGGAGATTACCATCTTCATCATACCCAGTATCAGCTTTGTCATATGATTTAAGAGGATGACGCATACCTGCGATAGCAGGAGCAAACCCCGCAATTTCTACTGTTTGAAAATTAATCATTGTTCCCCTTTGTTTGATTATATCCAATAGCATTTGAATTGTATAATTCAATAAAATATTTTTCTTTTTCGTTTAATTGACTAGCATCACATTCCAAGAGAAGTTCAAAAGAAAAAGAATCTAATCCATATTCTTGCATTGCAGCATATAATTGATTTCCTTGCGGCGTATCAATACCTAATCCTGCTTTACAATGATCCATTCATCTGCGGCGAACATCTACAGCTTGACCTATATAACATTCACCTGTCTCTTGATTCGTAATTTTATAAATGCCGCACACATCAGTTTTACCTAAGATCTTAGGAAATTTTTTCTTAGCAATAGGTGTATAATAAGCTTGTCATATTGCCATTAAGATTGATCTAGGTTTTGCAATTTTTTTAGCAACTTCTCGCAATATTTCTACATCATTAGCTTCTTCTCTTGGAAGAATAAGACAATAATCATCTTTAGTTTCTTGAATTTCTTTTTCTCTTTTAGCTGCTTCAATTGCGGCCGCACGAGTTGCTTTTAAAGATTCCAACTGTTCTTTTTCAGTTTGAATATATTCTGTTAAAGTCTTTAATGTTATTGCATAATATTCTTCTGAATCTTTAAAATCTTTTTTTAATTCTAAAAGTTTCTTTTGATATACAGCATCAGCTTTTTCATTTGCCAATTGCTCAGATTGAGCAATAAATTCTTGAGCTTGTTTATTAGATTCTTCGATAAGCTCTTTTTCTTTTTTAATAGAAAATAATTGATCTTGCATAGAATTAATTTCATTTGAATAGTCTGTAATTTTATTTACAAGACTTTCATGAATACCGTTTAAAGTATTAATATCTTTTTTTAATAACTCTCGCTCTTCTCAAAATTTTTGATTGCTATCTTGTATTGGCTTAACTGTGCGGCAACCTAGTGTATAACAAAATCAAGCAAGAATTATATCTATAATAAATATAGTAATAGGAATTATTATATTTCAATTCATAATAAAATAGCGGAGATAAGATTAATCCTACCTCCGCTCTCCTTTTATCTCTTTATATAATTTATTTACTCTTTATCTGCATTAGGATCAGCAGTAACACCATCAGCAGTAAGACGAATAAGCTTATCTTTCTGATCCTCAACAGCCTCACGAACAACTAGACCCTTACGCTGTAGACCATTAAGAACACCAGTAATAGAACGACCCTCAATATCAAGAGCAGCTGCAATGTCCTTAGAAGTTAGATCTTCACCCTCATGAGCCTGAAGGAAAGTTAGTACTGCCTGAGCTTTGTCTGAAAATAGTTTAGCCATAATGAGACTCCTTTTCTCTCTTGGAACTTTGTTCCTTTTTATTTTATTTCTAATATATTATACTACTTATTTAATTAAAAGTCAAGAACTTTTTTCTTAACTTCTTTTAAATATATTATATCATTTAATTTATTTTTTGTCAAATAAAATTTTTAAGAAAAAATTTCTTCGTACTTACAATCTTCGGGATCTTTATCCTCTCGCATACGAATAAACACTGGGTGCCGCAATGCACCGTCTTTAGTGGTAGACATTGCTTCACACTCTACAACATGACCAATATAATTGTCAGGATTTTGCGCCATATCTTCTCGTATAGCATCAGTAAAACCAGAAGCTACACGACCTACTTCTACAAGTTCACCATTCTTATAAAGACCTAGAGTCATAGCATTTTTCCAATTATTATACCAAGGCTTAGTAACAGGTTGATAAATATGAGGATTTTGTTCATAATCTTTATAATGATACCCATATAGAGGATACCATTGGAAAGCACCATTTTGATCTTGTTCACCACGTTCAATCCAATATTGCCAAGTTTCAATTTCTTTACCCGTATAAATGCGAATTGGATCTTCTAGACCAATACAAACAAGATCAATGCTATCCATATGTTGCTTCATCTTAAAATAGGTCTTTGTAGGACGTTTGCCTGGTTCATAAATAGCATCAGCCTTTTTAAAGACCATCCCCTCTCCACCATTGCTTAGAATATCATGAAGAGTTTGTTCAAAATTATCTGTATAAACATGAGCCATTTCTACATAAACATTAATATCTTGTTTATAAAACCAATCTTGGAATTTTTTAAAACGAGCTACGAAACCAGTATTGCAAAAGTCAATACCATCAAAGCGAATGACATCAAATACATAGTAATGAATAAAGCCACCGTAGCCTTGTCCTTTTTGTCTTGCAATTGCATTTTGTGGTGTACACCCCATAATCTTAGTTACATCATTACTTTTACCGCCAGGAACATAAATTTCACCCAATAAGACAGTATCGTCTGGAAGAGATTTTGCCCATTCTATAATATGTGGAACATTAGCACTTTTTTCTACAAGTTCACCCGTTTTACGAGATTTAGTTCTTGCAAATAAATAAATATGATCATTATCAATTTTCTCTAGCATATAAAGTGCACCATCATATTTTTGTTGTGCTACCCATTGACCATTACCTTTAAAAGCTTCATCAATAAGTGCTTGGGATGGTTTACCATTATATTTCATTGGATCGAGTTGGTAGCTACCCGGATAAAGTTCACTCATAAATTCTCCTTTCTTTTAAATATATTATATAATAAAAAAAGGGACTTGTAAAGTCCCTTTTAAAAGGAGAGCCGACTTCCTTTTCCAGCTCTATGTTGGACTGGTAAAGTTTTTGACATAGTTCCCACATTAATTTGAATAACGGTTGCTCCTTCATTGAGAGTAATACCTTTAACACCCTTTGCAGTTTTTCCAACAGGATTAATCTCGTCAAGTTTAAATTGGATACCCATTTGATCTGAGGTAATCAGCGTCATGTAATCTCCATTTGTTTCTCCAAACCAGATGAATGAATCACCTTCATTAAGCCCCGCACACTTCATACCACGTTTATTCTGAGTACTACCAATAAAGATAGTCTTATCAGATTTCTTTACTAGACCTTTTTTAGTTACACCTGTAATATAAGGATGCTTTTGATCAATATTCATATTGGTCATATAAAGAATCTTTTCATTAGGCTCAAGAGAAAGAATTGCCCCAAGAGCAGTACCCTTATCGGTAGTTGCGCATTGTTTAATTTCACTAACTTTTAGACGATACATCTTCCCAAGAGAAGAGAATAGTAGAATAATATCATCTGTGCGGGCCTTCACTTTTTCAATGTTAGTCTTAGTTTCACGATAAGCTTTAATAGGAATACTCTTAATATATCCCTGCGTTGTGCGGACTACAATAACATCTTCAATGATAAGCTCTTTCGCTTTTCTCGCCGTAGATGTTTTAGGAATATCCTTTTGAATTACAGCTGTGCGGCGTTTATCACCAAACTTTTTAACCAAATCCCGCAAACGCTCTGCAAGAATTTCAGTTTGCTTTTTATAAGATCCAATTACCTCTTGACAAGTTAGAGCTAATTGTTTCTTCTCTTGGAGCTCATTTGCAATTGCGATTTGATCCATATTAGTAAGACGGCTTAGAGTCATCTTGAGAATAGCATCGGCCTGTTCAAAACTTAGCTGATACTTCTCACAAAGATTAGTCGCTGCAATTGACTTATTTTTACTACTCTTAATAAGTTCAATTACATTATCAATATCTTCTAGTGCAATTGAAAGACCTTCAAGAATATGAATACGCTTTTGTGCGGCTTCAAGATCATATTCGTACTCACGCTTAATACAGCCAGTATTGTGCTCAATGTAAGTATCCGCATACTTTTTCAATGTAATCATAATTGGAGTTTTGCTAATAATTCCATTTTGATTAGCATTAAATTGTTTGCGTAGATTAGTAGCCGCAAATAACTGAGCTACAACTTTAAGAGGTTGAATTCCTGGCGCGCAAGTAACAACAAGTGAGATACGTTTTTTATCAGATTTGTTATATACATCTGCAATGCCAGTAACTTTCTCTTCTTCAATTGCCTTTTTAATTTCGTCAATTATTGGCTCAATAAAGACTTGATAAGGCAATTCATAAAAATCAATTTCATGCCCACTAATGTTAAACTTACTTTCAATTATAACTTTACCTCGACCCGTCTTATTAATTGCGGCAAGTTCATCCTTATTAATAATTGTTCCGCCAGTGGGGAAGTCAGGATAAAAATTATCTTCATCTAGTTCTCCGGTTTCAATATAACGAAGGAGAAGTTCTGCGGACTCACTGAAGGAGTGTGGAAGCCATACATTCGAAAGAGAAACTCCAATTCCTTGAGCTCCGTTGACGAGAAGTCTTGGGAAGATGGCAGGCAATACTGTGGGCCATCTATCATCTTCGCTGAAATTGGGTTGCATTGGTACAACAGATTTTTCAATATTTCTAAGCATTCCTTCTTCGACAATTGAGCTAAGTCGAGCTTCTGTATATCGATCTGCGGCGATTGCGTCCCCTCCGAGGATGACGTTACCATTTGATCCATGAAAATCTACCTCCGGTATATTATTTGTAAAAGGCTGAGACATACGAGCAAAAGTCTCATAAATTGCAGTAGTTCCGTGCGGCCACCACAATGCAGCAACTCCGCCAGAAATCTTTGCAGACTTTACATGGGGCTTTTTACTAGTATATTTTTTAGTATACATTTCCCAAAGACAAGCTCGCTGTCCCGGTTTGAGACCATCGCGAATATCTGGGAATGCACGATTAGTATTAGTATCATAACTACTATCAATAAAGTTCTGCTGAACCTCACTGATAATGTCAATTTCATTAATCAACTCGGGCCTCCTCAAGATGTTGTGCGAGGAATTGAACACGGGGTTCTACTCGCTTGCCGTATAGATCTTGGAACATTTTATCAGTCTTACCATAATCTTCAACTTTAAGTTGAAGTACATTACGAGTCTCAGGATCAAGCAAACAATAACTAAGCTCGTCACTGTCCTGCTCACCAAGACCTTTCAAACGACCAATAGACTGAACTTGAGCTCCATGTTCCTTTTGATATGCTGCAAGTGCTTCTGCATCTCGCAAATAAACATATTCATTTTTCTTTGTAGTTACACGAAACAGTGGCGGAACTGCAGAATATACATGACCATTAGTAATTAGCTCTGGACACATATACCAAAGAATATTAAACAAAAGATTTTCAATTGCAAATCCGTCAAAGTCTGCGTCGGCCGCAGCAATAATCTTACCATAACGAAGTTTCTTTTCGTCATATGTAAGTTTACAAGTTCTTTCATCTACGTCAAGTCCAAGAGCTTGAACTAAATTATTGATCTCTTGGTTCTTATAAATATTTGTAGATGCGGTCTTGAGAACAGAAAGCATTTTACCACGAACACCATAAATAGCCTGAGTCTCACTGTCTCGTCCTGCAACTAGACCTGCGGCAGCAGATTTGCCCTCACAGACAAAGAGCTCACATTTGCTACGATCTTTACTCCAACAATCTGTAAGAGTAGTAGGAAGCTGAATTGCTTTAGCCTTTACAGGTGCCGCAGCTTTAGCCTTTACACGCTCTCGAGCTTTCTTTGCAGCTTCCGCAGCTTTGCGAGCAACTAAGGCTTTTTCAATAATGTTTTTACCATCTTCAACATTATTATCTAGCCAAATTTCTAGCTGCTCTCCAAGAGTCGAAGAAATGAAACTCGTATCAATCTTAGTAATTGTAGTCTTTACTTGCGCATCATATGCAACACCTTCTGCGGTAATATTAGCTACAAGTACCATACCCTCTTGAAGAGATGAACCATCAAGATTTTTATCTTTAGCTTTAAGAATACCCTGCTCTTTTGCCCACTTATTAAGAATACGAGTAATAGTAGACTTAATTGAAGTGATATGCGGCCCCGCAGATGTAAGTCCGCAATTAACATAAGGAACAATAGTAGAACTACCACGAGTAGTATAACTCATTGCTAGAGAGATAGCCTGCTTATCTTTCCTCTCTTGGATAATTAGAGGATTATTGATAATCTCAATATCTTTTCCAAGATGTTTTGTAAGCAAATCTTGTATTCCATTTTCATGTTTAATTTCTTGTCCATTAAACATAATAATAAGACCAGGGCAAAGACATGTAATATCTTCACAGAAATTAAGCAATTTCTTTTGATTGACTTGCGGAGTATCAAAAAATTCTTCACTCGGCGTAAAACTAACTAATGTACCACTTGGATGATCTTCTTTGCCAGTTTTTCTTTTTTTGAAAATGCCTTCTTCAAAGTAAATAGATTCATATTCACCTTTGGCATTCCATGAGCTAACAAAAAGATTATGACTAAGAAAATTAGTTAGCTTACTACCAATGCCATTTAAGCCAATTGCAGTTCCTTCATATACACCATCGTCACGATATTTTCCTGATGTATTAATAACGTCAAAAGATGCTTGAAGAACAGTTTCTCCATCTTCACGTATAACATTTATTGGAAAGCCTTGCCCTGCATCTTCAATTGACACTATTTGATTATTTACAATAACAGTAATTTTATTACCATGACCAATATTATATTCATCAATTGCATTGCCAAGAATCTCAATTGCCAACTGAGTTGCATCGCTAGTGTCACCGGCGTACATACCTGGCCGCAAACGAACATGTTCTCTTGGTGACAAAGATTCAATACTATCATCTTTATAAAGGTTATCCATTAACCCTCCTTTCATTCTCTATATAATTATACCATAATAAAAAAATCCCGTCAAGACTTAATTAAAAATCTTAACGGGATAAAATTTTATTTAATCTAGAGTAAATTCAAGACTAATTTCTTTACGATGACGATCGTGTACTAATCGCATTTTGCCAGTGCGGCGACTAGAAATTAAAATTTTTACTTTACCAGTTTGATCATCTAGCCAGGCTCCATGATACATCCAAAGTCCATCTTCATAACGAACAACGGATTTATCTTCAACTAAGGCGCGATGATCTTTATCAAAAGCTTGAACAGGTTTCCGCATAACTACTCCTTATAATATTTAGCAAAATTTTCAAAATCATTAGGGCAAGAATACACTGTAATATCTACTGTTTCATTCTCTCCAATCATTCAATCTACAATAGAGCGATCACATAAATGAATATATTCATCTGCTGTTGGATGTTTAATTGTAATTCAATCGTCTGTAATAGGATTAAAAATAGCAATATTAAAATGGGATAATTTATCGCGAGTATAACCATAGGTTTTTATCATATCATTAACAAACATTTTTCTCCTTTACTGAGGAATTTTTACAAAATCATTACCTCTTCAATAGTCTTTTGGATAAGGTTTATGTTCAGCTCAACAACAAAAACAATTTAGTGTTACTTCTTCACAAAGTTTTTTACATCAAATTGGCTCATATTCATTCCGAGGAATGACTATATATTTACAATTATATCCCCTGACAATGTTTTCTGCTTTTTTATGAATACATGTCCCTGGAATATCTTCTATAACCTGATTTATATATTCAGTAATTATTTTTCTTTTTTGCATTGTTAATTTAAAACTCCTTAAAAGTATTGATATTTTTATTTTTAAATGTTATCTAAAGCTGTTAAAATATCTGTAACGTAAGGATGACTTTTACTCATTCCAGTATTAATTTCTCTTGTAATATAAACTATATCATCAAAAGGTTCGTCCGCAGAAGGGGATTCTCTATAATTATAAAGATACTCAAAAGTTTCTTCAGGAACTTGTCTATATGGTAAACGTAATTGTCGCAATATTTTTAAATCTTCATATTTTCGTTCAACTCAAACGCCAATAATTTGTATCTTTTCTTGAAATGTATAATTAATATATTCAAAAAAATTATTTCTGTCAACCTTTAAAACAAAAGGAGCAATTAACATAACTACATCTGTATCTTGTAATGCTTGATAAGTTGTTTTATACAAATCTTTTTCTATAATATCTGAATTATATCTTTCTTTTGGATATTTTAATCAACTATCATATCTATCTATAATAATCGATTCAGGATATTTAGTTATTTGAAGATAATGAGCTAACTCCATATTGTTCATCCCTGGAGTACCTATAAACATGATGATTTTTTTCAATGAATATACTCCTTTCAATTCTTTTATATTATTATATAAAATTTATTTATTAGTGTCAAGAAAAATTTTATTTGACAAAATAATTAAGATAATATATACTTATTAAAATAAGAAACAATAGAAAGGAAAAATATGCAAGAAGAATATTATTTTGAAGAAGATTATCCAGATTGTTTTGGAGAAGATAAATATTATTCACGACAACCGGCATGTTTGACGTGTGTTTGAAAAAAAGATTGTAATGATCAAATTAAAGCAGAAGATGATTTAGATATTTGAGAAAGAGAATATTTATTCTATTAAAAAATAAAACACTTGTCATTTTAATTTTATTATGTTAAAATATAATTACAAAATAAAAGAAAGGATTTATAATGAGCCGCAGTTATCGTAAGCATTTTTGGTTTCCAACTGAGGGTGATAAGCGTAATAAGAAGTGGTTTAACCGTAAGCTGCGGCATAAGCACGTAGTCAGTGGTGGGAATTTTAAGAAGCAGAACAATAGTCGTGACATTCATTGTTTCTGGATTCATTATGCGGATGAGGAAGACTATGTGCGGCAGAATCTAGGCTATGGTTGGGATGAGGAAACTCTTCGTAAAACTTGGCGCAAGTATTTTCTTAGTAAGTAGGTGATAATTTGAGATATTTTATTTCTGATCTACACTTTGGTCATGAATGGAATGGCCGAGGTATTATTAATTTTGAACGTACACAATTTAAAACAATTGAAGAGCATGATGAATACATCGAAGAAGTAATTTCTAATCTTTGTCGCAAGCTACAGCCTGGTGATGAGGTATGGAACCTTGGAGATTTTGGCAGACTTGATGCTGAATATCTTGAAACTGTAAATTGGATTAAAGATACTGGAGCTAAGGCTTATTTTGTTTATGGAAATCACGATGCTCATGCTAATCTTTCTCAATTTGAGAAATATTTTGACCAAGTATTTCTTTATCCAGTATATCTATCTCAGAAATTAGTTGTAAGTCATTATCCTGTTGCGGTATGGCCTGATACTGTAAATGTACATGGACATCTTCATTCTTCAAAGCTATGTCTGCCACAATATATTAATGCTTCTATTCATGTTGCAAATTATCATCCTATTACTGAGAGTCAGGTTGCCGCAGCTTTTTCTAAGATTCCTAAGTTTACTCGACGTTTTCTTTATGAACCTTGGGCAGACAGTCATCAATTTACTCAACCAAAAGATGATGTAATTATGGATCCAAATGGAATTATTGATCTTTCTGCAAGCAGACTTCTTCAAAAACTAAATACTGATAAACGTCTTTTAGATAGATCTGATTATCAACCATATCATGGAGAGGGGAATTTTAATGACTAAGCCTATTATTACTAAAGAACATTTTGTAGCTTGTATTGAGACTCTGCGGGAAGCAGATGATATGGCTCGCCGCATTAACGCAGTTGTTAGAGATTACGGCCGTGGTGATTTTATAGATGGATATGCTTTTTCAGATACAGATACTGAAACAAAATTGCTTGAAACACTTGAGATTGCTCTTGGAGATAAAGATCATTGGATTAGCTGGTTTTGTATTGAAGCTGACTATGGACGAGATCCTGAATTTGCTGCTACTGTAAGTTGGAAAGGTGAGAATTACAATCTTGCTACCCCAGAAGCTCTTTATGATTTTTTAACTCAACAATAAAATAATTATTGACAAATTTAATCTCAATGTGATATAATATAATTATAGAAAGTCAAAGAAAGGAAGTAAAAATGACTTTTAAGATGCATTGGGATGCAATTGTTGATTGTAATGGTCACACGGAAATTCATGGTGGAATCCGCATAGTTTTTGCAGATTCAGAAAAGGAAGGTATTCAGCGTGCATTGAATTTTCTTCACAATGGAGCTTTCGTAGATTGGGATGCTTTTCTTGAAAGCGATAATTATTTTGTTGATCTAACAACCTATGAATAAAAACCTTTCTTTTTATAAGTGTTTTAATTAAATTAAAAGAAAGGTTTTTTTTATTATGGCTAGATTGTCTAAGTTTGATGAACGTATGTTTGAAAAGGCTAAGGAAGTAGCTGAGACTTCTGATTTTGATCATTTTCATCTTGGTTGTGTAATTACATATAAGCATCATATTCTTAGCGCAGAATCCAATAGTAGTAAGACACATCCACAACAGAAGTATTATAATCATAAGTATCGGAATTTCCGCAGAGGATCTAAGCCTTGTGCTCATACTATTCATGCGGAAATGGCTGCGATACATGCAATTCCTTATCCAGTTGGAATTCAAGTAGATTGGAAGGATGTAAATGTATATGTTTATCGTATAGCACCTGGTTTGCCGCAACATCGAGGAACTGCTCGTCCTTGTGCAGCATGTATGGCAGCTTTGAAGAATCTTGGCATTCGTAATATATACTATACAACTGATGGAGGATTTGCATATGAGAGATTGGATTAATCGTTTTTTTATTACATACGGAGAATCTCTTAATATATTTTTGTATATTTTAATTTTAATGATTTTTATGTGGATAATTAAAAGAATAGGAGCATAATGTTCAATTCTTGAAAAGAAAAAGATAACAGAAAAGGTTCTATAAAAACTGTTATAATTATCTTATTTTTTCTAGTTTTTATGTTTTGAATTACATTTTATCCAATGAATAATGAAGAAAAAGTTTTAGATGATACACAGTGAGGTGGAACCAGCCCTATAGCTGTATATCAAATTTTTGATAAAGATACAGGTGTTTATTATGCTGTAACAGAAAAAGGTGGTATTTGTCCTATGTATACCATTGAAGGAGAAGTAAAATTAGTTGATCAGGGCAATGAATATGTTATTCATAGAAATCTTGGTGAACCTCATGCCCAAGAGTAGTAAACCTATAATTTGTATCAGCGGATCTCGATCAATAACTAACATTAATTTTGATT
The DNA here is from genome assembly GCA_946545035.1 of uncultured Clostridium sp. Lineage (GTDB taxonomy): Bacteria > Bacillota > Clostridia > TANB77 > CAG-508 > CAG-492. Next base: position 102,575 of record CAMNND010000001.1, read on the forward strand.
TATTTATTGATCCTGCTCATGTAGGATGTGTTGTCGCTGGTGGAGCAAATGGTGTAGATACTTTAGCTGAACATTGAGCAAAAAGAAATAAAATTGAATTTGTTGCATATCCCGCGCAATGGAAAAAATTTGGAAAGCGCGCGGGTATAATGCGTAATCATGAGATGGTTGAATTTTGTGATTATCTTATTGCCTTTTGGGATGGAAAAAGCAAAGGAACATTAGATTCAATTTCATATGCAAAAGAAATTGGTGTCCCAACTATAGTGCATTTATTTATAGATTTGGATTAAATATGGATGAACAACAAATACAGCATATACAAATTTTACAATCCATTAATTCTATTTGCAGTTTACTTGCGCGGGGAACGCAAATAGAAGAAAAAGTTGCTGGATTGCTTTTTATTGCGCATGATATGTTAAAACATTATTGATTAGATATTCCAATTCCATCACCAACTAAAAAGGTCTTAGATCTTACAGATGAAATTGATTTATTTTTAAAAGGCTGTGCGGAATTAGATTAAAAATTTTTATTGACAATTTTAATTAAAATATGTTATAATATATATGTAATGAAAAAAGAGTGAAAGAAGGTAAAAATGCTACTTGGCAATCAAATGGAGCGGGCACTTATTAATGTAGGACTTGCAAAAGCTCCTAAGCCACGTAAGAAGCCTCGTCATAAGAAGTTTACTTGTCATGTATGTGGTGAACCTATGATGATTATTGAGGGAACTAATACAATGGCTTGTACAAATGATCAATGCAAGCAGTATTTTATTTTTGATAATTAGTTTTTAATGGAGCTATAATATAGGGTTATGCTAAAGCTAGAGATTTATAAAATCCTCCTATTCCGTTAGCTCGCGGTGAGATTATATTCTCTGTACAAATATAATCAATATTTTTATGTTATTATAGGCGTATGGGTACCGTCTGGATCCAACTTCCGCTTGGGCAGCAAGTAAGAGAAAAACGCTATAGGAAGTTTAAATACGGGCGTTGTGCTTGACACCAGTGAGTCTGTTCCGAGAAAATGAAACTGGTAATTTTGTTAATCTATTTGAAAAGGAGAGAAAAGTGGCCCGCAATCTGAAGAACCTAGCTGACGAGTATGAAGATAATGACGATGATTATTTTGAAAAGCTAACTCGTAAGCCTAAGTATTCTAAGAAGACTCGTGAGGTTGAAATTCGTAAGCAACGTCAAGCAAAAGAACGAGCCCGCAAGTCTAGTATGCGGCAATATGAAGATCATTTTGAGGAGGAATAAATGAGTATATATGTTACCGGAGATATTCATGGTAATGCGATAGAAATTCGTGATAGAGTATCTCAAATTCATAATCCCTCTAAAGATGATTTTATTATTATTGCGGGTGATGCTGGTTTTGAATATCAAGATTATATTATGGGGAAAGCTAAACGTGAAGCCCGCAAGTTTCCTGGTACATGGATTGTACTAAGAGGAAATCATGATTCTCGCTATTGGGGAGAACATACTACTTGGGACGAGGAAGAGCAAAAGTATTATCCTAATGAAGGTTGGTCTTTTACTAATGATGGTATGTATCTTTACCAAAAGAAATATCCTAATATTTGGTATGTAATTGATGGTGGAGGAATTTATAATGTAGGAGGATATAATATCCTTTTTATCCCTGGAGCATATTCTGTTGATAAATGGTATCGACTTCGTAGCAACTATCCTTGGAATCCTTATGAACAGCTTTCTGCAGGAGAAAAATCAGATCTTAATTTGTTAACTGTTGAATGGTTAGATGCAGGTTTTGATATTGATTTCGTAGTTGGACATACTTTTCCTTTAAAAATGGAATCATATTATGATGATCTTTTTATGGAAGGTCTAAATCAAGCTACAGTAGATAAATCTATGGAATCTTGGTTAAATTATATGGCTAAGGTGTATGAAAATAGTCTTAATTTTAAGCAATATTTTGGTGGACATTTTCATGATGATCGAGTTCTTAATAATAAATATACTATGCTTTATCATAGTGTAAAAAATCTTGCGGATTATGAAAAGGAGTAAAAATGAAAGGTACTATTCTTTATGCAGAATACGACGAAGG
>CAMNND010000002.1 GCA_946545035.1 uncultured Clostridium sp.
AAGCTGCCGTACTATTATAGCACAGCAGCTTATTTATGTCAATTATTAACTTCTTTTTTGTGTTTCTTTTCATTTAACTCTAATATATCCATTACAATTTTCTTTTTTCTTTTATCAGCTATGTATCTTGTATACAAGTCAATTATAATACTGCATGCACATCTAGATAGACTTTGAATACCGTTATATCTATATTTATAAAAGTTGTTTTTATTATTTCTCATTTCATCTATAGCTCTTTTAGGTATCTGAAAATATTCATCTCTTGGTATATAATTTAAAACTTCCAAAACTTCTACATATGCTTTACGCATATCTTCTTCACTATAACCATCCATAATAGCCATCCTATCTACGTTTTTTTTCACTTTTATTCTTCTTCATTGCCCTTCTTGATGCACGATTTAATTTTTCAATCTCAGCTCTTTCAATTTCTTGTGCACGAAGCACAGATTTAACAATTGAATCAAATCCTACAGGGCTAATCTCAATAATATTTTTACTACTATTTTTTCTTATAATCTGTTCAAATCTATCTTTTATGGCCTGTATAAAATTTTTATTAACCTTATCTATATTTTTTCTTCCGTAATCTCATAAAAATGTAATCATATATACTATTAATATCCATTACCTCTGTGTCAGAAAGTGCATTTATATCCGTAATATTTGAATATTCAATGAATTTTTCTTCTAAAAAGTCTTCTAGCATCATATATGTTTCTTGTCCTTGCGGTACAAAATTTTCTCTTCTGAATTTTGTAGTCTCATTTATACCTTTAAAACGCGAAACTATATAACATAGCTTTTCTAAATTTTTAAAATCTAAACCTTCTTGCTCTACTTTCTTTTGATACTCTGGAATAACAAACCCATTAATAAATCCAAATTGAGCTATTCCGTAAAATGTATCAAATGACTCTATGGATCTACTTGTTTCATCTCCTGGATTTTCTATATCTTCACACGCATCAATCGCAGCAAATTCTTTTGATGCAATATCAAAACTCTTTAAGAACAAGACTACATCGCCATCCTTCATATTAAGCATTTGACCTATTTTATGAAAATCTCCATCAGCTATTTTTAAAGTTTCTTCCTCGCCAATCAGCTCTGAAATCGTTTCAATATAGTATTTTTCAAGTGGATAAGCTTCTCTACTCATTTCAGTTCCTAGAATTTTCTCTGTAAGCCACACTGTAAATCCCTCATTAAATCCATCTCCAAGAGATGTATCATCTATTCTTCTATAAAAATTTTCTTTCATTAAAAATCGACGTAAAAAGCCTTTTGTACTTTTCAATTTAATAAATTCGTTAAAAACTCCTCTAATAACTTTTTTATTCTTTTTACCATTTGTCGAACATCCTGTTATTATTAGATCTTTCTGTCTTGCATTTACCAATATAGCATGTATGCTTTCATGAACAACAATATGCATCATATCATTGTCTTTGCGAATATCCTCAATACTAAGTTTATTTTTAGAGCAGAAATGTATTTCTTTATTAACAAGACTATATCTTGCTGCAACACCATCTTTTTTATCTATTGGTATTCTTCTAATAGAACTTATATTAGCTTCTAAAATTTCTTTCATTCTATCGGGATTATTACCAAATAAATTCATAAAAGGTGTGTAATTTGGATACACTTCATCAACAAGAAATGTTATTAATTCTTGAACAGATATTTCATTATCAATATATTCTTCAACTTCCTTCATAAATTATCCTTTCATAATTTATTCTGCAATCAAACATTCCGCATTTGCATCAACTATCATAACATCTTTTATTTTATTTTCTAATCCTTCATCTGTTCTATATTTTACAACCATATAATTTTTAGTATGGCCTTTATAATAGCCATTATCTTTTTCTTCAAAAAGGACTTGCACTTTTTTACCTATATAAGATTTGTTATATTCTAATTCACTTTCATCAGAAAGCTCTATTAGTTTCTTACTTCTAATTTCTTTTATTTTAGAATCTACTTGATTTGGCATTACAGCAGCTTTCGTTCCTTTTCGTGGTGAATATTTAAAAACATGCATATGATAAAATTTAATCTTCTTTAAGAATTCATATGTCTCATTAAATTCTTCTACTGTCTCACCAGGAAATCCAACAATAATATCTGTAGTAAGTGCTGCATTTGGAAATTTTGCTCTTAGTCTGTTTGTTGCTTCAAAAAACTCCTCTGCAGTATATCTTCTGTTCATTCTTTTTAATGTTTCTGTACAACCACTTTGTAATGATAAATGAAAATGATCACATATTTTATCCAATTTAGATAATCTTTCAATAAAATCATCAGTCATTATAATTGGCTCTATTGAACTTAATCTAATTCTTTGTAAGCCTTCGACTTCATTTATTTTTTCTAATAAATCAATTAATGTTGTTCCATCTTTAAAATCTCTACCATAAGATGCAACATGTATTCCTGTAATTACAACCTCTTTAAATCCATCATCTACAACTTTTTTTACTTCTTCAATAACATTATCTATTGATCTACTTCTTATATGACCTCTTGCAAAAGGAATTAAGCAGTATGAACAAAATCTATCGCAGCCATCTTGTACCTTAATAACAGCTCTTGTTTTTTCAGTATATGTTGTTGGTCCAAATTCGACATATTCTTCCTTGTACATAACATCAGAAACAATTTCGTTTACTTTATTATCAGCTCTATATTTTTCAATTATTTCAATAATATCATTTTTTTCATTATTACCAATTACTAAATTAACATCTTCAATTTTTTCAATTTCTTTAGCTGCAACTTGAGCATAGCACCCACAAGCAACAACTATAGAATTTTCATTATGTTCCTTTGCACGTCTTAACATTTGTCTAGATTTTTTATCTGCAATACTTGTGACTGTACATGTATTTACAATATATATATCCGCTGGCTCTTCAAAATCTACTACGCTATATCCATGCTCGATAAATTTTTGTGCCATTGCGTTTGTCTCATATTGATTCACTTTACACCCTAATGAGCAAAAAGCTACCTTTAACTTTTCCATATATTTTCCTCTCATAATAATCTCAATACCAGTGATTATACCATTTTTATGTAAATATGTAAATACAAAACTCTCTTCAAATACAAGTATTTAAATATTCTTGGAAAATAAGTTGTATTAAATTCCAATTATCGATATAATAAGTATGGTGATATTATGAGTAGAACAAAAGGAAAGAGATTTGCCGATAAGAAATCAAAAAAATCGGCAGAAAATATTGAAAAAAGAGAGAATAATAGCTCTGGTAAAGTAAAACAAACAAACTTAAAGAAAAAGAATAAAAAACTATATAATATAATAATACTTATTTGTATTTGTGTAATAATCTATTCGTTATACAATATAGTTAAATGGGCAATAGAAAATAAAAAAAATAATGAGTTACTAAGTGAAGTTCAAAATATTGCACATATAACCCATGAGGAAATAGTAATTAACGAGCAACCCGTTGTTAAATCTAATTATGATTTAACAGAGCTTTTAAATAGAAATCCAAATACTGTTGGATGGATTTACGTTCCAAATACCAAGATAGACTATCCCGTTGTTCAAGCAAATGATAATGACTATTATCTAACACATTCGTTCAATAATACAGAAAACTCTGCTGGTTGGGTATTTGCTGATTCATCTTGCGATGTTAAAAAATCTCAAAACGTTGTTATATACGGACATAATAGAAAAGATAGAAGCATGTTCGGATCACTAAAAAATGTTCAAGATGACGAATGGCTTTCTAACCCAAGTAACCACTATATTACATTTGCTAATCTAGATGACACCGGTATCTATAAGATTTTTTCAGTATTTGTAGTCAATGACGAACATGTTAATTCATACTTAGAAACCGACTTTACTTCTGACGAAGCATTTAAAACTTACTTAAGAAAAATTAAAAATACAAGTTATCAACAATTTGACACTGATATAGAAAATACAGAAAAAATCATAACATTGTATACATGTTATGGAGCAAACAATCAAAGATTACTTGTATATGCTGCAAAGGTATTTTAGTTTTTAATTTATACTTTTTATACAAAAAAGCTTTATTTGATTAACCCTATTAAATAAAGCTTTTTTAATTTACTTTTTTCCCCTCTACCCTTTATTTTTCTAATTTTATGTAGTATAATGGTGGAAATTTTATTTCGAAAGGATGATGTTCATGGATTATAATTATCAAGAAATTGAAAAAAAGTGGCAAAATTATTGGGACGAAAACAAAACATTTAAAACTGATGTATGGGACTTTTCAAAGCCTAAATATTATGCATTAGATATGTTTCCTTACCCATCTGGACAAGGTTTACATGTTGGACACCCAGAAGGATATACTGCAACTGACATTTTATCAAGAATGAAAAGAATGCAAGGATTCAACGTATTACACCCTATGGGTTGGGATGCTTTTGGATTACCTGCTGAACAATATGCAATTAATACAGGAAATCATCCAGACTTATTTACCCAAAGAAATATTGAAACATTTAGAAGACAATTAAAGATGCTTGGTCTTTCTTTTGATTGGGATAGAGAAGTTTCAACTTGTGATCCTAATTATTACAAATGGACACAATGGATTTTTAAACAACTATTTAATGATGGATTAGCAAAGCTTGTTGACATGCCTGTTAACTGGTGCGAAGAGCTTGGAACAGTTTTAGCAAACGACGAAGTTATCGATGGAAAAAGTGAACGTGGTGGATTCCCTGTAGTTAGAAAAAATATGAAACAATGGGTTCTAGATATTCCAGCTTATGCAGATAAACTAATAGATAACCTAGATAAAATAGATTGGCCAGAATCAACTAAAGAAATTGAGAGAAACTGGATTGGAAGATCCGAGGGAGCTCATGTAATATTCAAAGTTGCTGGTCACGATGATTTAAACTTCACAGTATTTACAACAAGATGTGATACTTTATTTGGTGCTACATATTGTGTGCTTGCTCCTGAAAGTGAATTAGTACAAAAAATAACAACATCTGAACAAAAAGCAGCTGTTGATGCATACATAAAAGAATGTAGCTCTAAATCAGACCTAGAAAGAACAGAACTTAATAAGGAAAAAACTGGTGTATTCACAGGAGCTTATGCTATTAATCCTGTTAATAATAAAGAAATTCCTATATGGATTTCAGATTATGTTCTTGCATCATATGGTACAGGAGCAATCATGGCAGTTCCAGCTCATGATACAAGAGACTACGAATTTGCTAAGAAATTTGGAATTGATATTATTCCAGTTCTTGAAGGTGGAGATGTTTCTAAAGAAGCATTTACCGAAGATGGTCTACATATTAATTCAGGATTCTTAGATGGACTAAACAAAGAAGATGCTATTGAAAAAATGATTAAATGGCTTGAGGACAACAAAGTTGGTGAAAAAAGAGTTAATTATAAACTTCGTGAATGGATATTTGCACGTCAACGTTATTGGGGTGAACCAATTCCAATTGTACATTTTGACGATGGAAGTATGGATGTATTACCAGATGAAGATTTACCTTTAATTCTTCCAGAGCTAGAAGATTATAAACCTTCAAAAACTGGAGCTTCACCACTTGAAAAAGCAACAGACTGGTTAGATGTAACTATTAATGGAAAACATGGTAAAAGAGAAACAAGTACAATGCCTGGATCTGCTGGATCTAGCTGGTATTTCTTAAGATATATTGACCCACATAATGACAAAGAAATTTGTAATCCAGAGCTTCTAAAACACTGGCTACCAGTGGATTTATATATGGGTGGACCAGAGCATGCTGTAGGACATCTATTGTATTCAAGATTTTGGAACAACTATCTATTTGATAAAGGCATCGTTCCAGTTGATGAACCATTTGCAAAACTTCGTCATCAAGGTATGATTCTTGGTTCAAATGGTGAAAAAATGAGTAAATCAAAAGGTAATGTTGTTAATCCAGATGATATGATAAAAGAATATGGTTGCGATAGCTTAAGATTATACGAAATGTTTATGGGACCTATTGAAGCAGCTAAACCATGGGATCCAAATGGTATCGATGGATCAAAGAAATTCTTGGATAGAGTTTGGAGATTATTTACAGAATCTGGAAAAATTTCTGATGCTGAAAATAAGAATTTAGATAAGGTTTATAACTATACTGTTAAGAAAGTTACAAACGACTATGAAACAATGAACTTCAATACCGCAATAAGCCAACTTATGATTTTCGTAAATGCAGCATACAAAGAAGATATCGTTCCTGCTAAATATGCAGAAGGATTCCTTCAATTATTAAACCCTGTTGCTCCACATATAACAGAAGAGCTTTGGAATGTAGTATGTGGTCATAATGAATCAATTGCATATTCAACATGGCCAACATTTGATGAGTCAAAACTTGTTGATGATGATGTTCTAATCCCAGTACAAGTTAATGGAAAACTAAAAGACACAATAACAGTGCCAATTGATTCTGAGGAAAGTTTTGTAAAACAAACAGCTCATGAAAACATTAAAGTAAAAAATGCTATTGAAGGAAAAACAATTGTTAAAGAAATATATGTAAAGAATAAAATATTTAATATAGTTGTTAAATAACTTATACATTTATTAGATTAATTAATACACAAAGGGACTGATCAAAAAGATCAGTCCCTTGTGCTCTAAAAGATGTCACAACAATCGTTTGGAACGTCCAAGCAATCACAACAGTCGCCATGCTCACCACAATAACGACAATCGTCATCCTCTTCTTCGCTACTCGCTTCGTTGACTTCGTCAGCCAGACTTACTGCACTTTTACATTCATCAGTTTTGTCTTCTTTATTGACGTTGCATGCATCATTTGCTTCATCTGCTAAGTAACTATCGGTGTCAGTATCGTCATTGTCATATAACTCATTAACGTAATCTGCAAAAGACATATACATGCACTTGAAGTAATCTGTAACATTCGACCATTTGTCATACACAATTGTTTCAGCTATGGTGATGTTTACAAGGCTTCCCTGCATCCAGCCGAAGACCCTTCCACAAGATGAATGCTCATCCTCATTTTCTTTTGGTAATACTACCTTTCCATCAAGAATCCTGAGCATATAATCGATACTCGAAATTGCATCTTTAATGAATTTTGCCTGAATATTAATAAGTTCAAGTCTTTCTCCGTCAGGCTTGAGAAATTCACCCTTGAGAACTTTCTCAAAATCCCTTTTTTCACGCTTTAGCCGTTCTTTTAAAGTTGCCATTTTATCCTCCTTTGTAATATAGATTAGTTTATGGCTTCAACTAATAGGCACTTTACCTAAAAGTATTTATATATTCTATCATATTTTATGTAAATGTTCAATAGAAAAGACATAGATATAATCTATGTCTTCATTTTATTAGTTTCCGGATTCTGTAGAAGATGATGCGCTACTTGATTCTCCGCTACTACTTTCACTACCACTGTTACTACTTCCTCCACTTGAACTATTGCTACTGCTACTTTCTGAGCTTTCGCCACTACTTCCGCCACTTGAAGATTCTCCACTACTTGAACCAGATTCACTATTTCCTCCTGATGACGAACTTGTTCCTGAACCAGAGCTTGAGCTAGAAGATGTATTTTCTTCGTTGTTGGTTGATTTAGAAGATGTGTTATCTTCTTCATCCGTATCATTTTTCTTTGTTGTATTTGAAGTTTCATTTTTCTTGGTTGTAGATTTCTCTGTTGTTGTTTTAGTTGTGTTTGTTGATTTTGTTGTATTTGTATTTTTATCGGTATTGGTCGTTGTATTTTTAGTAGTGCTCTTATTTTCATTACTGCTGCTATCATTGTCTTTATTCTTTTTTGTAGTTATAGCCTGTATTGATTTTGTTGCAGATCCGTTACTTTTTATATACTTTTTCTTTTCTGCGTCCGTCAAACCTAGCTTTTGGATATAACCATCAATTACTTCTTTTGATTTTTGACTATCTGGTTTAAAGAACCATAATGTTGTCTTAACCATACCTCCAGGTAATTGAGACATTTCAAGCTCTTCCATGTTAAAATCTATTGCATACGGAATATATCCTACTGCTTGATCCCATTTTATATTCGTTTCCAAATTATCAAAAATATCCTTTGCTATGCTCTTTATCTTATCAATATCTCTTGTTTGAAGAACCTTTTGTGCAACCACCTTCATAAACTCTCTTTGTGTTCTTGTTCTTCCCTCATCATTATCACCATAACTTGCTGGGTAAGATGTATTATTATTGTTATGTCTAAATCTTACAAGTTGCTCTGCCTGATCACCATTAAGCTTTTGATATCCAGCTTTAAGATGAATGTGTAAATCCTGAGAATCATCATCATAATCCATATCTACTGGTACATCAAACTCAACTCCACCAATTGTATTAACAATGTTTACAAGTACGCTAGTTTTAACTATTACATAGTAATCTATGTTAATACCTGTAAGACTTTCAACCGCTTCAATTGTCTTTTCAGGATTCTTTTTATTAATTTGATATAGAGCATTTATCTTATCTCCACCAGCACCATTATTGATGTTATTACCTACATAAGTATCTCTTGGTATAGATAATACAAATGATTGGTTTGTATCAGGATTATATCCTATAAGCATAATTGTATCAGTTAGCTCTGCAGATATATCCTCACTTATTCCCATGACAAGAACAAATATTGGGTCTTGATCTCCTACAGCATCTTTAAACATCTCTTTAACGGCTGCCTTAACATCCCCACCATTCTTTATGACATATCTTGCAAATATGGTAACAAAGACAACAAGTATTATAATTAAAATAATTAAAATCGTTTTCAGAATTTTATTCATCTTCTTTTTCTTTTTTCTTTTTTCTTTATTTTTGTCTCTGTTTTCTGTGCTTACTGTATCATCTAATACTGGAATGTTAACAACAACTTCATCTTCTTTAAAATCTTCTTTATGAATCTTTTCTTCTCTATTTTTATTTGTTTTTATAACTTCGGCTTTACGACTAGTGCCTCTCTTGCTCTTTTTGACAGCACTATGTCTTCCGTTCATTTTCTCTATTTCCCATAAATTCCCTCTTTCGTATAATTTTTACATTAATAAAAGAAAGTTTTATGAACTTTAAAAGTTCATTCGTAAATGCTTACTTTTTTTGATTGTACTATTAAGATTTTTTAAAGTCAATAAAATCACGCATTTTTCACATAACACATTAGTACAAAAAAAGATTATTTCTACAATTTAATTATTTGTAAAAACAATCTTTTTTCATTTCTACATCTTTTCAGCAACAAGTTTTAAATCTCTCCAAAATTCTATCTTCTTACTTTCATCTCTAAGCAACGCAGCTGGATGCCATGTTGGCATATAATGTATTCCTTTTTTTTCAATCCATTTTCCCCTGCATGCTGTTATAGAAAGCTCTTTTCCTAATATATTTTTTAGTGCTGTACTTCCAAGCAATACTATTATTTTAGGTTTAACTAAAATAACCTGGTTTCTTAAATAATTTAAGCATCCATCCGCTTCATCTTGCTCTGGAACTCTATTTTGTGGTGGCCTACACTTAACGATATTTGCAATATAAACATCTTCTCTTTTAATTCCTATACCTTCAAAAGCCATATCCATTAATTTACCAGCTTTCCCTACAAAAGGAATTCCTTGAAGGTCCTCGTCTGCACCAGGACCTTCACCAATAAACATGACATCAGCATTTTTATTTCCGCAACCAAATACAATGTTTGTTCTATTATTACATAGCTTACACTTGTTGCAATTATTAATTGATTTTTCTAAATCTTCCCAATTATCAAACATATTCTCATATCCTTTTATTTATATTAAACACATAATCGATGCATTTCTTCCAGCTTCACTTTTTTTATCTCTGTATGAATGTAATAATTCCCTATTACATAATGTGCAGATTTTGCAATCAATAATATTCTCTGGTTTCAATCCACATTCTATTAGCATATTCTTAATTGCTTTTATGCTATCTACAAAATACTTCTGTTTTCCATCCTTTATCTCTCCAATTTTAATAATAGATTCATCTTTAAAAGCTTCCATAAATAATGCTCTAACATCATCCTCTACTTCAAAATGGCATTGTCTAATTGAAGGTCCGATACAGCAAATAATATCAGAAGGACTGCATCCATATGTTTCAACCATTTTATTAATAGCAACTTCTCCAATTTTTGCCACTGTACCTCTCCAACCAGAATGAATATTTCCAATTACATTTTTCACTGGATCATATAACAAAAGAGAATTACAATCTGCAAATACAGCTGATAATACTTTGTTTTTTATATTTGTTATTAATCCGTCAACGTCCTGGAAATCTGAACTATTACTATCTCCAGTTACCACATCAACATTATTCGTATGAGTCTGTGTTGGTTGGATCACGTTATTATTATCTATTCCAAGAGAATTACATATTTTAATATAATTTTCATCATCTTTAGTTTTATTTCTTAAATCTAATGGTTTTAGAGTATATGCATGTACCAATTTATCTTTATATTCAAGTAATCTTTTAAATTGTATATATTCTATATCACCATCTTTAACATGAATGATATTTTCGTTTGATAAGTCCATATTATCTTCCTCTCTAGTCTTCAACATTTTCTCTAATCATTTCAAGTACTTCTTCTTTATCCATTTCACTTATGTAGTTATACTTGTTATTTGGTGTTCCTGTATTAAATCCACATATTGCTTTATACTCGCAATATTCACAAGGTGTTTTTTTCTTCTTGTAGTATGGATAGATATTAATGTTTCCAGAAAGTATTTCTTCTGCTATTTGTTTAATTATCACATTCATATACTTTTGTAGATAATTGAATTGTTTTCTAGAAACTCCTGAAGTTTTCTTATCACTCAAATCACCATTTGATCCAATATATGCAGGAACAATATTAGATTGACCGCTCTCAAGTTTAGTATCCATCATCTTCACAACATTTACATCTGCTAAAATAAGACCTTGCATTTTGAATTTTTTCCTAATTTCATTTTCAATCTCTTCTTCAGTCATATCTTTCTTTGATTTTATAACTGGATCGATTAAATTGAAATATAAAACGCCAGCTGGTTCGACATTATCTTCTTTACATATTGCATCTAAATATGTTAGTAACTGAATTTGAAGACCACTATAAACTGAATTTAAATCAATATTTTTATATGATGATTTATAGTCAATTATTCTTAAATATTTGCTCTCACCATTATCAGCAATATCGATTCTATCAATCTTTCCAGTAATCTCAACTTTTCGATTGTCATCAAGCTCCATTACAATTGGTTTATATGTTTTTCCGTCTTCAAATTCAACTTCGTTACCTGCAACATTAAACTCGCTATATTTTATACTTTCAACAATATATTTCATACTTCGCTTAACAACACGTTTCAAGCGCTCTGTTAATACTTTATATTTTGGTGTAGCTGAGAAAATATAATTTACATTTAAACCAAGTTTTTCATTGATTATTTCTTCAATAATTGTATATATCTCATCTTCTTCAATTTCTTTAATATTTATTCCTCTTGCTCTTATTTCATTAAAGAAAGTATCAATTGTATCATGCATAAAAGTACCAGTGTCTAAGCTGTCAACCTTAAGTTTATCTTTTTCTGATACGTTTAGTCCATATCTTAAATAATATGAAAATGGGCAGGTTCTATACTTTTCAAGCTTAGAAATACTTGTTTTTAATGTGCTGCCATATAAAGCATCTACATTTTCTTTATTAATTTTTTCAGGAATGTTTGTGTAATTTAATGCCTTCATACTATAAACAAGTCTATGCTTCCACTTATCATCAGACATATAGTAATTATATGCAGCCATCCACTTTCCATCAAGCTCTCTTCCTTCATCTCTATAATCGCGTATATGATTTAAAAGCTCATCAAAAGTGTTGCTTTCTGTTAATATCTCAGAGCTTTTTTCTATAATATCACTTTCTTCTTTTACATCTGGAAAAATTCTTTTTATCTTAGAAACAAGTGTCGATGCCCTTAATGTCTTTCCATCAGCAGCTGATGAAGAATATGAAAGATAAATACTGTTACTTGCAGCTGTGAATGCCTTGTATATATTGAAATTGTCTTCATACATTCTTTCAACAGTTCCTTTTGCAAGTTCAATACCTTGATTTTTTAGATTTTCTCTATCTTCGTCGTTAAAATATCCTTCATTTTTATTAACACTTGGAAACATTCCATCATTTAAACCAATGATAAATACAGTCTTTATTTTATGGCTTCTTGATCTATCAATATCCCCCATAATAACTTGATCTTGCGTTCCAGGGATTTTCCCTAAATCACTATTTCCAAGCCCTGTTTTTAGTATTTGCATATATCTATCAAAGTTTATTTTTTCGTCTCCAAATACAAGGACAATTTCATCTAATACTTTTACAATTATCTTCCAACTTGTTTCATATTCGGTTGCAATTTCTGTTTTACCAATCGAAATAAGCTCTTCTTCTTTTTCCTGAAGTCTTTTATCAATTTCATTCTCAATTAAGAAATTATATAGTCTAGCTGTAATCTCTTTAGCAGAATTCGTACCAAGAAGACCTTCTTTAAACTTAATTAATGGATCAACAATTAATCTTCTTATTTCTCTAAAGCGAATTATTTTATCACTATTTTTGTTATCCTCATCGTGGAAATCCCACTCACCTTTATACCATTTGCTATACTTTATATCCCATTTTAAGCAGTAATTTTCGAATTCATAAATTTCTTCTTGTGATAAGCTTAAGAATCCAGTCTTGATGTAATTAAATACTGATTCATATGACCAATTTTTTGCAAATACTTCTAATATTGCTAGCAAATATTTTACAATGATATTTTGGCTTAAATCTTTCTTCTCATCGATAAATACTGGTATTTGATACTTATTAAATATAACCTTACATAGATTTGAATATGTATCAAGATTTTTCGTTATAATTGATATATCACGATATCTATAACCATGCTCTTTAACAAGTTTTACAATATTGCCCGCAATATTTTCTATCTCTGAATATGGATTATTTGCTAAAAACAATTTAATGTTGTTAACCGGCTTTTTTGCATATCTTTGATATGGAATTGCATATAAATTTTCTTCTAAAAACTTAAGCTCATCAGTTTCAAATCTGTGAACATCTTCTAAATATACCGGCTTTTCTATCTTTGCATCTACATTTTTTGCTACGTCCATTATCTTCTGAACAGTCAATTTATTTGCGTAAAAGATATCCGTATCTGGTGATATACTTTCTTCCAATGAATCTGTACAAATATTAATTGATACTCTAGCTGCTTGTTTTAAAAGTATCGATATAATATCATATTCTTGCTTTGTAAAACCAACAAATTCATCTATATAAATAAGTGTATTTTCAAATATATTTGTTTTAGGTAATTGTTCAGAAAGTATTGTTAACACATCATTTTCATCTATATATCTATTTTTTATTGTTTCTTCAAACAAATTGTATACAGCTCTCATATCTGCCATTTTTGCTTTTAGATACTTATCTTCTGACTTACTCATTATTTCATCTAAATTGTCAACACTAACACCATGCTTCTTAAATTCCGTTATCTGTGTTGAAATTAAATCAATATTTTCATCTGACTTGCCTAGAAAATTTAAATTATTTTTTTCATTTAAAAGTATGTTGTAAATCAGCATAGCCTTACCGCATGATGACAGTGCTGTTTTTGTGCTCCCACCAACTTCATTCATAACTCTATATGCCATACGATTAAAAGTTAATACTTCTGCATTTAAAGCTGCACCATTAACAACATTCAATAGTTCACGCTCAGCAGTGAAAGAAAACTGCTCCGGTGTAATAATATAAATTTTCTTATCTTCTTTTATTAAACTTTTTATCTCATTAAAAATATATGTACTTTTACCTGCTCCGGATTTACCATATACAAGTCTTAATCCCATGTGATTTACCTCCTAATTAAGCGTACGTCTCCAATAAAATAGATATTGTTGTGCAAGGCCCGCATCTTTTCCAAATTTATCAAAAGCAACTTTATTGATAGCCTTGTTGCTAACTTTCTTTTCATCTGGATTCTTTATATATAAATCATTCATAACACGTCTAACCCACACATCTATTGGAAATATATCAAATCTTTTTAAATCTGAAAATAAAAGAATGCAATCTGCCACTTTTGGACCAACACCAGAAAGCTCTAGCAATCTTTCTCTAACATCCAAGGTCTTCATTTTATATAGCTCTTCTAAACTAGTATCTCCATTATTAATCATCTGTGTTGTTTCAAATAGTCTAATATCTCGAAAACCAAGTCCTAAAGATCTATATTCTGATGTTGTTACATCTTTTAATTGCTCTGAAGTTGGAAATAGATAATAATCTTTATTATTAAATTCAACCTTCGTTCCATATTTCTTAGATAGCCTTTCGATTATTCCTTTTATTCTTGGAATATTATTATTAGCAGAAATTATATATGAAATAATAGTCTCCCATAAGTCCTGATTAAGAATTCTAATCCCTTTTCCGTACTTAATGCTATTTTCCATATATTTATCAATCTTTGATAATTTGCTTTTAATCTCTTCATAATCCCTATCTAAATCAAAATACTTATCAACAAATGATTTAATATCACAATCTAGATTTCCTTTAAAATAAATATTTTTATCATCACAATTAACATTTAATACACCATATTTAACAACACCTGTATAACTTCCATCTAGCTCTTCATTCCATCTAAAACATTGGCCACACTCAAATATATCTTTAAGTTCAAACGCATCTATTTTCTTTATTACTAATTCCTGCAATTTCATATCTGTTCCTCTAAATAAATATTTATTATTTTTCTTAACTATTTTTATTCTATAAATTTAGTTTATATTATCATAGAAAGTGCTCATTTACAAGAAAAAAGAGCACGAAAAAACCAGCTTTTAAAGCTGGTTTTTATTAAAATTTATAAACATAACATTCCAGATTTCTTCTACCGAATCTGTTACATTCTGATAAATTATTCATAAATACGTCTATTTTATTTCCCTTAATCGCACCACCTGTATCTTGAGCTATAAACCATCCACCGTTTGGATAATCAGCAAAATATGGTATATATACTATTGTTCCCATTGGATAATATCTTGGGTCTGTTGCTATTGTATAATATACTCTTGCTCTTGCTCCAGATGCTGTTGCAGTGTTACCACCACACTCATCAGCACTATATGCAGATGCATTCATTGTAACAACCTCTGGTGTCATACCTTCAACTCTTTCAGCTAATGCTGATCCTCTGCTTGAACCAGAGCTTTGAATTTCTTCTGCTTCAACTGATGTTGCAGATCTTGAAGTTACAACTGGAACTGGTTTATTTTTTATCTCTTTTATACAATTTACTGGCTCTTGAACTAAGTTCTCAGCAATCTGTATCTTTTCGATTTCTTCACCATTTTCATACTTCATCAAGTATGCTATTTCTTTTAGACCATCTACACCATTTTGAGTAATTTTTTCTATTTTCTCTCCATCCCCTGTAGACTTGTCGTTTGTTTCTGTCTCATATGGAATAGTAACTTTTTCTTTTACTATTTTTTCTGTTACAGAATTATAATCTTCTAATACATTTTCAACTGATAATTCTTCAGGCTCTTCTTCAGCTAAAACAATATCACTTTCATTACTTGATATTATCTTTATAGTATTATTATCTGAAATATTCTCATCTAATGCAGGTATTACCTTCTCATTTTGTGATACTACAATATGATTTTCTTCTAATATTTCTGATACTTTTGTTTTACCTGTATAAATATTAGTTTCGTAACCATCTACTGAAATAATTTTCACGCATGTTACTTTAGAATTTGCTGCCATAACTCCTATTCCCATAACGAATAAAAGAATTATACTTATTGATATCACTTTTTTTAATGATATCGACGCTTTATCATCTCTCTTCATAAGAAATTTATTACCTCCTTTTTATAGCAACGGATTAATTATACCATTTTTTGTATTTATTGTCAAATTAGCGCACCTTATGTAAGCTAAGTCAATGACTTGGCCACCATACTATATAATTTATTCAACTTATATAAAAATATTACTAATATATAGAAAATGCTTTCTTGGCATTCTCATATGTTATTCTTGCAACATCTTCAAGATTCATATTTTTTGAATTTGCTATTTTTTCAGCCACATACTTAATATTTCTTGAATCGTTTCTCTTGCCTCTATTAGGCTCTGGTGATAAATATGGGCTATCCGTTTCTATTAGCTGATGATCAATTGGAATAATTCCAAGCATCTCATCTGCATTTTTTGAGTTCTTAAATGTTATTGGACCTCCAAAAGAAATATAAAAATCTTTCTTTAATCCAGCCATTATTAAATCCTTATTTTGTGGACAACAATGGAATATACCAGGCTTCACAAAGTCTGTATTTGTTATTATATCTATTGTATCCATAATTGCATCTCTTGTATGTATTTGAATTGGCAAATTTAACTTGTTAGCAATTTCTATCTGTCTTTTAAAAGCTTCTAATTGTAGCTCTTTATTCTCTTTGTTCCAGTAGTAATCTAAACCAATTTCACCAATCGCAACAACCTTTTCACAAGTTATTGCTAATCTTTCAACTTCCTTTAGCTGCTCTTCAAGCTCTTCATGCGTTTCAGGAAGATCATTTGGAGAAATTCCACATGTTGTATAAATAAAATCATATTTTTGTGCAAGCTCAATTCCTTTTTTACTCGACTCTAGACTATAACCTGCACTAACGCATTTTGTAACTCCATCCTCATATATTGCTTTAATTATCTCATCTCTGTCTTCATCGAACTTTTCATCATCGTAGTGAGCATGAGAATCAAATAGTTCCATTTTTTCCTCCTAATTTGTTATCGTAACTAGAGCTGTTGCCATTGCATATTCTTTAACATGTGAAATACTTATGTCTATGCTCTCAATACGATTAACATTTTTAACATTTGCAAAAGGTCTTCCTGCGTCATTATTCAATACCTCAATATCAGTCCACTGTATATAGTACTTGTTTTCTAGAAGCTCTGATATTGCCTTAAAAACAGCTTCTTTTGCTGCGAATCTTGCGGCATAACTTTGATATTTGTTTTCTCCCTTACTTTCGCAATATTCTATTTCTTTATCAGTAAAGACTCTTCTTTTAAACTTTTCAGGATATTTAAGAAGAATTTTTTTTATCCTTTCCGTTTCTATTATATCATTACCAATTTTTAAATTCATTATTTTCTCCATTTTTTTATAAAAAGTTTTATTTGTTTTATTATATCAAAAAGTGGCCTCACAGGACCACTTTTAATTATTCTTCTATAAAACATATAGTTTTTACATCTTCCATTGAATGCCATTTTCCGATAAATGTTACCTTAGATATATCAGAAATTTCGTATTTAGGCTCTACAACTGTATTTCCATATTGATCAATAACGCCCCATTTACCATCTTTTTTTACTGCAACATATCCGTAATCATTTTGCTCTGTAATATCTTCATATTCATATTGAATTACTAGAGTTCCATCTCTATTTACTAATCCATACTTTCCATCATTTTTAGCAGCATATAATGTATGATTTGCATACGCATCTCTGTTAGATTTCTCTTCAAACTTAAAGTTATAGAATTTATATTCGTCATTAACTTTTGCTCTAATATATCCATCTAATACTTCTACATCTGTTCCAGTAACTTTTACTTCATGATTTCTATCAATTAAATATGTATTGTTATCATCAGCTTTTTTGCAGAATAAACAACCTGCTTTTTCATTAAATATAATAGATGTATATTCAAAAGGAACAAGCACTTCACCAGTTGAATTTATCACACCATATTTTTCATCTTTTTTAGCAATATAGTTATCTGTATATGCAAACTCTATTGATTGATATTCTGCTTTAACTTTTTCTGATTTATCAGTTCCAAATATTCCATATTTATCTCCTGTTTTTGCAACTATAATGTCAGAGCTTAGATATGTAATATCGTCGTAGTCGATTTCTAATGTCTTATCTCCTGCTTTATTTGTTATTTTCCACTTTCCATCTTCTTTAACGACGTACATATCATTTCCACAAACATGTTTTATTTCTTCATATTTGCATTCTAATAATTGTTCCTTATTAACAGAAATTGCACCGTATTTTCCATCTTTTTTGACAATATATCCATCTGTATAGTTCTTTGTTAAAGCTTCAACGCTTTCATATTCACATTCAACAATAACATCACCTTGATTGTTAGCTAAACCAACTTTTCCATCTTTTTGTATAAGCAAACTATCCTTTATTCCTTTTATGACTTCTATCTTATCGTACGTACATGCAGCAAGCTCTTTCCCATCTAAATCAATTAAACCATATTTTCCATCTTTAGATACTCTTAAAACATTACTTTCAAACCATATATTATTGTTTGAATCAACATTATCAATTACTTCAACAGTAGCATAATCAGTAAATAATTGAGAATTATTTGCATTAATAACTTTAGTCTTTACTGTACTATTATCTTCACTTAATTCGTTACAAATAAATACTTCTTTTTTGTTATCAGGAATGACAATCATTAAACTATATTCTGGTTCAATAACTATTTCCCCTTTGGAATTAATTACTCCCCATTTATCATTTTGAAGCATTGTATAATAAGCTACTTCTGTAAAATAATTAGCTGCTTGCTCTTTTTTCTTTGTTAGATTTTTTATTCCAATTATAAATAATATAATAACTGCTACAACAGCAATTGCAGCAAATACCTTTTTCAAATTTAACTTTTGTTCATCATTATATCTTTTACCCCTACTCATTAATATCCTCCATTAATAAATTCGTGTATACTATATCATTTTTATAGCCAAATTACAAGATTTTGCAGACAAAAAGCTTGATTTTTCGGTACTTTTAACAATATAAAAAGAAAAACCGTAGGAGAAAAATTTTAATATAATCATTCCTCATCCTTTGGTTTTTCTTCGTTATGTTTTATTTACTATCCTTCTATCTTAGTTCCACATTCTGGGCAGAATTTAGCTCCATCTTTAACTTCTTTTCCACAATTTGTACAGAATTTCTTAGCTGGTGCTTCTGGTCTTTTAGTTCCACATTCTGGACAGAATTTACCACTTACTGTGTTGTGACATTGTGGACATTCCCAAGTATCAGCTTTTGCTTCAGTTGCAGCTACTGCTCCAGCTTGTGCATTATTTCCACCTACTGGTGGTACTTGATAATTTTGAGCATTTTGAGCTTGTTGCCATGGTCCTTGAGCTGCTCCTCCAACCATTCCACCTGTAGACATATTCATCATTCCAATTCCCATGAATCCGTTCATTGCACCTGCTGAATTCTTAGCAGCATCTTGAACAGCTTTTCCATATGAATTAACTAATGTACCTTGTTGTGTATAAGCATCTCCTCCAAGCTCGTATGTATCGATCTTTTCTTCTGATTTTTCATCAAATGTAACGCTTTCAACAACAAATGATTCAAGAGCAACACCTCTTTTTCTAATTGGCTCGTCAAATACATTTTCTTCCATCATAGCTCTAATTTCATCGGTTTTATTTGGTATATCCATAGCATTTACTCTGTATTCATCACTACCCAAGCTGTTTGTAATGTTTGAAAATGCTCCAATAACTTCTGATTTTATTTGTGCATTTAGTAAGTCTTTTTTATATACGTCTGCTGTACCAGCAATCTGTGACATAAATAAGAATGGATCGTTAATTTTGAATGTATATGTACCAAAACATCTAATTCCAACTTTCATTCCCATTAATGATTGAGTTCTTGGGTTCATAACTGCATGTTCCCAATCTCTGTATATAATTGGATTTGGTGTCCCAAATTTATTATCAATGATTTCTTTTGTATTAATGAAGAATACAGCTTGTTGCTTAGCACTTGCTCCATTATATGTGAATCTTTGCCACATTTCTTTAAACATTCCACCAAATTGTCCAGCAAATAGTGATGGTGAAGATGAACTATCAAATGTATATGCTCCATCTTCTGCAGTAGCATCTAGAACTCTACCATTATCAAAAATAATAGCACATTGTCCTGGTGCAACAATAATTGTACTTCCAGCTGTAATAACACCTGTTGGTGTTGTTTTCTTAACCATTAAGATATCATTTCCCATATCTTCACATCTGATTGCTTCCTTCCATTGATCATGTAATGTTGATCCAACTGCCCCAACGGCTGCTTTAATTAAACCCATAATAATATACCTCCTAATTATTATAATCTTCTTTAAATGAGCTCATTTTCCATGCTCTCAAATTTATTCTTTCTACCGGTGCCATACAATATTCACAATGGCTATCACCTAAGTTTGTAATTGGTGCTCCACAATTTTTGCAATGAACAGAAATTGCAAGTTGCTTATCATCAAACTTTGATTCATCGTACACATATACAAACTCTGTTGTATATCTTGTTTGTTTTTTTAAATCCGAATATGATTTCTTATCTTTACGATTTGAATCATAATAATAACCTAGTGATGTAGACAGCCTTATAGTTGCTTTACCATCATCTTTTGTATATGAACTTATAGCACTTCTGTTGAATTCAATGTTATCAAACTTTTCATCTATTTGATTGGATTTCATATCTTCAATTGTTTCTCTTACCTTTGGCTCAATATAAATTAAATCCGGATCTGCATCTATTTCTGATATGTCTTTTGCCTCGATTCCATTAAGAATTTTCCTAATATTTTTTTCATTAATTGAGAATAATAAATCTCTATTAAACTCTGGAAAATCCCTTAATATTCTTGGTTCAAGCATGCTAGTTAACCCTGAAATACTTTTTACTCTTGTATACTCATCTCTCGCAATTTCTTTGGCATGAGTAAAAGCATTCTTTAGCTCCCCCATTTGTGCAGCACCAACTGAAGCTCTAAGTTTAAAATAAATTACTGCAATAAAAACAATAATTGCTAATATTATTCCAATAAATCCTCCTAAAATAGAAATAAAAAAATTCATAACTCTCCTTTCAAATCAGCTCCACTTAATATTACATTTAAAGTCTTATTTTGTCAATATTCCGCCATAAAAAAAGGAGTCCGTAGTTCTTACGCACTCCTTAATTATATTCATTATTTGGTTGTTTTATATTTGTAAAATGAAACAGCTGATATTGTAGAGAAAACAATAATTCCTAGAATAGTTCCAAAATCATTTTCACCTGTTTGTGGCATAGTATCATCTGCTGTTGATGTTGAAGCAACTTTCTCTATTTCTTCAAAATCTGAAGTGTCAATAGAATCCTTATCTCCATTAGATACTTTATTTGCATTATTAGAATAATTACTATTACTTACATTGTTTGAGCTACTTGTTGTACTTTGAGATGCAGTTCCATTTGATGATGGTGCAACGTTATTATCATTGTTATTATTTTGTTTATTGTTGTTTTCATTGCTTACTGTAGGAACTTCTTCAATTGTTTGAAAATCATTTGATTCTGGCTCTTTATTATTATCTACGACTAATTGATCTTTTTGATTTTCACTTACTTGATTATTTTCTTGCTCTACAGGTTTGGCTTCTGGTTGCTTTTCTTCTACTGGAGTATCTTGAGCAGGCTCTTGTGTTTGCTCCTCAACTTTTTCTTGTGGTTGAGTCTCTTGAGGCTCCTCAACTGGTTTATTTTCCTCTACTGGCTCATTCTTATTATCCGTTGTATTTTCAACAACTTGTCCATTTTCCCCTTCACCTTCAACTGTCATCTTATGGCCTTCATCAGAATTATTTTCTTGATTAGTGTTTCCATTGTTAGTGTCAGATTTTCCGGGATTACAATCTATATAATCACATAAACTACAGTTTCCAATTGATACATAAAAAACTACATATCTTTTATCGACGTTTGGAACTACAGCTGTATATTTATCATCTTCAGACTTATCTAAGTTTATTGTAGATCCAGAATCTCTTGTTTGTGCTAGTATATCATCTGACGTCAAAACATCATCTGTTATTAAATACTTACAAACAATTCCTGTATATACATCTGAATTAACTGTGATATTTGCAGTTACTTCTGCATTTTCATAATGCATGCTTATCTCTATACTTTCTTTTTCATTTGCAACTGTTCTAATTGGTAACAAAATGCTTAACATTAGTACACATGCTATTGTTAATGAGCAAATTGAAATCATCTTATATTTGTTCATACAATCCTCCTCTAAAATTTGATATTCTATCAATATGTGTACCATTATATCACAGAAGTATTGATTTTTCAATGTTTTTTGATGTTTTTGCTATAAATTAATCAAATTAAAGTCTATATTTAGGGCTTTTAAGACCTCTTCCTCTCTTTTTGTACAAGTAAATAGTATAATTTGATGTCTTTTACTGTAGTTTTCACTTAAATTCTTTAAAGTATCTTTTAATCTATTATTGTCAAAATAAGCAAATATTTCATCAAAAATGATAGGCATGCTCTCTTTAGAAATATCTTCAATCATTGAAAGTCTAAATGCTAAATACAATTGCTCAATAGTTCCTTTACTCAACAGATTAGCGCTCTTATAATCACCATTTTCAAGTTCAACTAATATACCGTCATTTTCATTTATTACAATTCTTTTATATTTATTTTCTGTAATAAGAGCTATATTTCTAGATAAATTTTCAGTAAATCTAGGTGCTACATTATTTTTCATTTTTTGATATGAAAGCTCTATTATTTCTTTAGCCATTTCAATTGCTTCGTTCTTTTTAACAAGGTCTGAGTATACTTCTTTATCTGCAAAGATTCTTTCTTCATTTGAAGCATATTCTTCAAGCCTTGGTAATATATTTTCTTTATCTAGATTTAACTTATGTAACTCCATATTCTTATCATTCATAAGTCTACTATTTTGGCTAATTTCATTTTCAATATTGTTTTGATTTATAAAATAATTCATACTAGATGGATCAATCCTATTTGAATACTCATTTCTTAATATATTTATGCTATCATCTAAATCTTTCATTATCTCATTTTTAATGCTTTCTGCTTCATTAATTTGCTCTTTCTGACTTTTTTCTAATAATTGAATTTGAGCATCTATTTCGAATATTTTTTTCTCAATATTTCTATTATAGTTTAGTATTTCCTCCTGCTCTTTGCTTCTTTTTTGATTATATGTATTAACCTTTTTTACTTTTGTATAAAGCAAAATTAAACAAATAATGCCAATAATTAAAATAATAAATGAAAAGCTTTTTTGAGTTATAAAATATAAAGCTAAAGTTAATATAATGCTTATAAGTACTACTGTAATATATGGTATTGCATTAACTTTTTCTTTTTTTACTTTTGAAATATTCTTCAGCTCTTTATTTATTCTTTCTTTTTCTTGCATTAAATTTTGAATTTTTTCTTCAAGCTCATCAATCTTACTTTCATTATATTTAAGTTTGCTTTCTTCAATATTTTTTCTTTGATTAATATTTTGAAGTCTATTTAAAAACTGACTTTTAGATTCGCTCTTACTTAGCTCTTCTTCTAATCTAGATTTTCTTTCTTCAATATCATACTTCAGCTCTTCATATTTACTTAGCTCTTCGTTAATCTCTGTCAAATTTTGTATTTCGTTTGTTACAATATTAATTGGTTTTCCTTGGCTCCTGCTGGTTCCTATTTCTTCCAATTGTCTTTTATTTAACTTTTCAATCGCTTTTTTATATGATATTCCTTCATCACCAGATGATGATGTATTTGCTATTTTTTGCAACAATATATTTTGCGTTTGGTTATCGATCTCAGCAGCATTTTGAAAAGAAACAACTGTTGATGTAAAAGTAGCTTCATCAACCCCCGTTTGCTCATAAAAGAACTGACTGCCTGATGTTTTATCTATGGAAAAGTCCTTGCTAACGTCCTCCATATTTTTATCGTAAATTTTAACATTTTTTTTCCCAAACTCTCTAAAGACCTCAAAATTTTCATTATTATCTAATGTATATGAAATCTTACCGGAAAACTCTTCGCTATCCCACGGTTTAAACCTATCATAGTCCGATATATCTTTACCTCTTTTATTTTTTGATGTACCATATAATAAATTTACAATACTATTAAGTAATGTAGATTTTCCTCTTTCATTCTCTCCATATATTACGTTTATACCATCCTTTAATGTAATATCTTTATTCTTTAATTTTCCATAAGAGTTTATTTTTAAATTATTTATTCTCAAGTATATACACCTCTCGTATCTTATTTTTCCAGTATATCAAGCCCAATTTCTAGTGCTTTTTCAACTGTTTCTTTGTCATATGTATCATCTTCAAGTCTATCTAAAATTTCTTTAACGAACAATCCTTTTAAATTATTACTTTTAGCAAGCTCTTCGAGATTATATGAAATTTTGCTATTGTCTTTTATTTTAATAACATTATTTTGCAAAATCATCTTTTTCAAGTTATATAAATCTATCTCAAAATTTTTATTTCCAACTAAATATATTTCATAAAACTTATTACTATCTAGTATCAGATTATTGATTGTATCAGCAATAGTCTCAACAGATTCAAGCTCAGATATATCGAGTTCATTAATTTTAAACTCACCCTCATCTAATGGAATAAACTCCGTTTTTAACTTTTTATCAGAAAATTCACCTACAACCATTCCATGTCTTCCAAGTTCATCAAATCCCATTGAAATAGTAGATCCAGGATACACTATCGTCTCATTTTCTGTGTAATTTGATTTATGAATATGTCCTAATGCAACATAATCAAAACCTATATTCTCCAAAGTCCTTTTTGAAACAGCATTATATTGCAAATCAACATTATTTGTTCCGTCCAGAGATGCATGAGTTATCAAAATATTAATTTTATTTTTGTCTTCTAATTCTAAAGACTCGATTTCTGGATTAGTATAATAAAAATCATCAAATCCATATCCATAAATATTAATGTTTCCATCATTAACACATGATATTTTTGAATTAAAAATATGAACATTATCATTCCATTTATACTTATTATAAAATGAGTTTTTAATTAATGGATCATGATTACCTGGAGTTATAAATATTTTTGTCTGTTCGATTTCTTTAAACAATTTATTAATGTATTCAATCGTGCTTTCTCTTATATATTTATGCTCATAAAAATCTCCTGCTATAAATAAATAATCCACATTATTTTCTTTTATATATTCAATTATTTTCTTTAGAGCTTTCCTCTGCTCAAGTCTTCTGCTATTACCTAATTCAGTATTACTGATTTGCGCAAAAGACGTATCAAAATGCATATCTGCAATATGTACAAATTTCATAAACAAAACCTCTCTTATTCTTAAATTTATATCATACGCTTTTTTTTAAGTCAATAATTTTATAAACATTTGTTCGAATATTTTTAATTTATAATTTTATATTCATAAAAGCAAAAGTCATAGACGTTTAACGTCTATGACTTTCTAATATTTTTATTTAATTATATAATACGTCTCTTAATTGTATAAGATCCAATACCTACTATAGCTAAGAATGCTATCGCAAGTGTAACGTATCCAATAACAGCAGAACCTGTTTTTACAGATAACATTACTGGTGCATCATCAATATCATCTTCTCCAGGAACTTTGTTGTTTGGAGTTGAATCAATATCTTTTGCTCCGTATTCATTATAATCTTTGCTTATTTCAGCTGTATTAATCTTTACACCCATGTTATTTGCATCATTAATCCATGTTAATACAATAGTAACTTCTGCGCTTTCACCTGGTTGTAATAATGTGTCAGCTAATAATTCGGTCTTAACTACATTTGGATCACTTGTTGTTGTCCAACCTTGATTATCTTCGCTAACGAATTTTAATCCTGCTGGAATGTAATCAGTAACTTCCTTAGCATACCCAGCGATTTCACCTTCATTAGTTACTCTTATTGAATATCTAAATTTAACTGTTACATTGTTTATTTTGCTCTTCTTAAGGTCAACTTTAACAATTGCTTCAGGATCATCTTCTGCATGATGTCCTGTTGGTGTAACTTGTGTTTCACCATTTTCTGTAACAATTGCTTCTGTAACCCATTTTCTTAAAGCTAAATCAAAATATCTTAATCTAATCTTCTCAATATCTTGATCATCTTCACCTTCAATCCACTCGTTAGGTGTAGAATCTCTATCGATAACTGTTGTGTTACCTTCAGTATCCTTATGCTCAGTAATTTGTGCATAATTAATAATAATTCTATCAGATGTGTTTGGCTCTACAACTTTGAAAGCAACCTTAACATCTTTATAATCTAATGTACTCATTGTTTTTGCATCATAAGCTTTTATTAATTGATCTTTTAATGCATCTGTAACAATTAAATCTGCATTTTTAGCATCTGTAGTTGGTACATATATCTTCTTATTGTATGTAATACTTCCTTCAGTAGCTTTATCAGATTCAACGTACATATTCCATCTATTTGCTTTGTTAATTTCATTTTCTGGTAAATACTCTAATCCGTCAGGAATATCATCCATAACCTTAGTAGCATATCCATCAACTTCACCTTCGTTGTAGATTCTTATAGTATATGTAACAATATTATCTTGAACAACATCAACTGGGTCTTTAGTATGTTCATAGTTAGCTGTAGTTACTTTTCCAGATTTGAAGTCATCTGTTAATGTTACCTTTGGAATTCTAGAAGTAATTTCTTTTCCATTTACGTTTGTTATGAATTTACGTAGTGCTAAATCAAAATTCTTCTTAGTCTTCTCATCTTTAATTTCAATAGTAATAACGTTAGATTTAACATCTAATGATACTCTATCACTTGAGTCAGCTAATTTAGTATTTTTCTCATCAACAACATACTCACCATCTTCAGTTTTTGTAGCTACATTTAAAGTAATTTCCTTATCGTATCTATCATATCCTTCTGGAGCAGTTGTCTCTTCAAATGTATAAGAGAATTTTTGATTTTCCTCAGTTATTTTTTGCTCTTTAACTAATTCAACATATCCATTTTCGTCAGTTGGTCCAACTTTTTCACCTGTTTTTAATGTAAAATATGCACCAGCTAATCCTTGGTTTTTATTAGCTAAATCAACTTTCTTAATTATAACTTTAAATTGACCTTTAATAGATTCAACTACTACTGTTTCAAAATCATCATCGTCTTGTACACCTGGGTAATAATCTGTAACTTCTTTAGCCTTACCATCTAAATCGTATGTATATGTTTTGGCATTTTCATACCATGTATCTAATCCAAGTGACTTACTAATTGTTTTTTCAACAGAGTCTCTGTCTGAATCGCCAATAGCTTTTGCTTCATGCCATGTTCCTTCTTTATCTGTATATCCATAAACAGTAATTTCAGCTCTGTTTGTTATGTATCCAGCTGCTCCTTCATTAACTTTACAAATTAATTTAACTTCTTGATATTTATTATCTCTAACTGAACCTGCTGGAAGCACATCAGAACCTGTATATTTTAACACTACTTCTTTACTTCCTTCTTTAGTATCAGTAGTATATAATTTTGCACTTTCATCAGCAATCTTAACAAATGTTAATCCTGATGGTAAGTAATCAGTAATTTCTTTTGCCACTCCATCAACTTCACCTTCGTTGTATACTCTAATTGTGTATTCAACTTGGCTTCCAATTTTAACATCTAAAGCTTTTTTTGTATGATGATATACTGCAGTTCCTGTTAAATCTAAAACCTCTTTAGATTCTTGATCAATTACTGGAACCCTGCTTACTTCAACATCTTTTCCGTCAATTTTAGTGATGAATTTTCTTAAAGCTAAGTCAAATTTTGGGCTCTTTTTCTCTTCCTCTTTGTTTGGAACATAAATTTCAATTGTATTATCATTTGGAACATTTAATTTAACAGTACCTGTTTTTCCATTTGCTGTCATTTTAACTTTTTCTTTGTCTAATGCATATGTTGTTCCTGTTGTCTTGAATGCAACATCTAAATTAATAGTTCCATCATATTTCGTATATCCTTTTGGAGCAGTATCTTCTACTATAGTATATTTTTCTGTTGCAGTAGCATCTGTAATTTGTTTTCCATCAGCAATTACTAATATACCATCTTTTCCAGTTTCAGCACCTTTTTTATCAACAGCACCACTAACTGTAAATACAGCTGGATTGTCTGTTATAACCGTAGAGCCATCAATCTTAGTTTTGATTAATTTTACTGTATATTTTCCAGAATAAGTAATTGATTTTTCATCTGAAAAAGGTTTTGAATTATATGTTTTTCTTACATTTATTATATTTTGGTTCTTACCATTAACAATTACTTCGAAAGTAACTGTACATCCTGTATAGATATCAGCAACATTAACTTTTACATTTGTTACTTGACCGCAGTCTTTAATATCTACGTAGAATGTTCCATCACTATCAACAACAATCTTGCTTGAATCTAAATTTACAGTAGATCCATCAGCTTTTGTTACAACAGCTGATAGCTTTGATTTTAATGTATTATCTATATTTAAATTAACCCCGTTAGATTTTAATGCATATGGGCCCACTTGAGCTTTCTCTGTGTTTATTGTTGCTTTTGAAGTATCAAAACTTACACTATTTGCAACTGTACCATTAGATGTATAGTTTGAGTTATTTCCAGCTAAATGTTTCAATGCATAATATAAATATTTTGCAGCTTTTTGGTCGTTATCTGTTATATTAATACCTGAAAAACCACCATTAACTAATGTGTCAGGATTTATTCCTGATGGGTTATTTGTGTAATTCCATAAAACTAATTGCTCAATAACTTCTATGAAATTTTTATCCATAGCGTTTCCCTTTGAGTCTTTTTTACCACCAACAGTTTTATTTAGTGATTTAATATTCTCTGTAGTAATATTTCCATATTGTGTTACAACTTTAGCAATATCTGGAGATGTAACAAGCTCTGCTAAATAGTCTAATCCAATACCGCTATTAGTACTATCAGCAATATACATGTTATCTACAAGCCAAACAGCAGATCCATAGTTCTTAAAATATTTACTAGATTCCCCGCTATTGTATCCATTATACTCGCTTGTATATACTCCATAGCTTAGATTATTTCCCTCTTGAATACAAAACATATTTTTATATTTTGCCTTTTTATCTGCAGATTGATCAGGAGCAATTTCTGGGATTTGAATGTCTTTTGAACCAGCATTTATTCCCATTGAAGCAGCTCTAAATCCAACATTGATTTGTGAACCAGCGTTAGAAACTGGTATAGATATAATACTAGCAACAATAATAATAGTTGTTAATACTATAAAGATATCCTTTACAATTGGATTCTTAAAAAATGTCATCATTTTCATTTTTAACATATTCAACGATCCTTCCTTTCTCTGTATATGACTTGTTGCCATAAAACTGGTTTCTATTATATCATGGTTTTGCCTCAAATTCAAGGAAACAGCGTGCTTTTTTGTAAAAAAATATAAAACCTACTAGATTATAGTAGGTTTTTAAATATTTATTCATTTTTTATTGAACAGCAACTTTACTTTCTGCAAGTTTCATTGAAAGTAACTTACTGATTCCATTTTCTTCCATCGTTACACCATATACTGTATCAGCTACTTCCATTGTACCTTTTCTATGTGTGATTACTAAAAATTGAGTATCTTCGCAGAATTTCTTTAAATACTCAGCATATCTATATACATTTACATCATCAAGAGCCGCTTCAATTTCGTCTAGAATACAGAATGGAGCTGGATTTATTCTTAATATTGCAAATAATAACGCAATAGCTGTAAAAGCTTTTTCTCCACCAGATAGGAGCATCATGTTTTGAAGTTTTTTTCCTGTAGGTTGCGCTTTTATATCAATCCCACATTCCAGTACATTTTCTTCATCCTCAAGTATAAGTTCAGCTTTACCACCACCAAATAATTCAATAAATACTTCATTAAAGTTCTTATTAATAAGTCTAAACTTCTCAATGAATTGCTTCTTCATTGTAGATGTAATATCTTCTATCATTCTACGAAGTTTTGTTATTGTATTTTCAAGATCTAACCTTTGTTCACACATGAAGTCATATCTTTCCTTAGTTTTCTTATATTCTTCTATAGAATCAACATTTATGCTTCCTAATTCCTTAATTTCATCTCTAATCTTATTGACTTCTTTTTGCGTATTTTGAACATTTTCAACTTTCTTATACTCAACACTAGTATTTGGAGTAAGTTCATATTCATCCCACAAATTATTAACTACAAATTCAATGTCTTGCTCAATCTTAGTCTTTTTAACTTCAATTTTAACAAGATTTGCTTTTAATTCTTCCAATAAATTAAATTGATCTGTAATTTGAGTTTCAACATTCTCAGAAATCTTATTTTTCTCAGCTCTTTCATTTCTTAATGTTTCAATTTTTTCTGCACTGGTTGATACGCTTGCCTTTATTTCTTCAATTTGTTTAATATATTCCTCAATACTTATAGCAAGTTTCTTGTTGTCTTCTTCAATTGTTTCTTTTTGTTTGTTTTTTACATCTATACCTTTCGTATAGTTTTCAATATCCTTATCAATACGTTCAATTATTTCATCAATTGAAGTACCGCTTTCATCAAATGAAGATACTGATATCTTTAAATTTGTTATATCAAAATTCAAATCGTCAATGTATTTCTGGTTTTCACTATTATTATCAGCAAATTCTTTGATGATTTTTGATAATTCTTCATTTTCTTTCTCAATTTCACTAACTTCTGTTGATAGATTCTCTTTTTGGCTTGCATATTCTTCTTTTTGACTATTAATTTTTTGTTCTTCTTCTCTCAACTTCTTTAGCGTATTTTCAAGTCTAAGAACAGTCTCCTCAATAGAAACCATTTTTTGCTTTTCTGTTGCATAACCAATATTAAAGTCAAGCATTTTTTTCTCAAGCTCTTGAGATTTATTTACAAACTCTGAAATCGAAGACGTATATTCGTCTTTTTCTTTTTGAATCTTTTCAATCTCACTACTTAATTTTCTAATCTCTTTATCAAGGGCTTCAATCTCACGACCTCTTCCTAAAATATTGGCTGTTTTTTGAGCAACAGATCCACCAGTAATTGCACCAGAGCTATTAATAATATCTCCACCAACTGTAACAATTCTAAATGCATACTTATTTTCCTTAGCAACAGCAACTCCCGTGTCCATATTGTCAACAATAACTGTTCTTCCAAGTAAGTTAGATATGATATTGCCATATTTTTTATCAAAAGTAACAAGATCAGCTGCAACACCAATCAATCCTGCGAATTTTCCCTTAATTTTATCTATTCTACTTGGTTTTACAGATGTAATTGGTAAGAATGAAGCTCTACCTAGATTATTATCCTTTAAGTGTTTTACAAGCTTCTTAGCAGTTTCTTCATCATCCGTTACTATATTTTGAAGCATTCCTCCAAGCGCCATTTCGATTGCGGTTTCATATTTTTCATCAACTGATATAATATTAGCAATAGTACCATGAACACCTTTATTTAGATTACTATCTTTTTCACAATCACTAAGAAGTGATTTTACAGCTTTTGCGTAACCTTCTTTTTCCTTCTCAGTTTCAATTAAAAATTTTTGCTTAGATTGCTTCATTCTAAGGTTATATGTGTTGTTATCTATCTTTTTATCAAATTCTTGTATCTTACTTTCAACTTCAGCCTTCTTATTTTTATTGTCTTCAATTGCTTCAGATAATTTATTTTTTTGAGCCTCAGTTTTAGTAAACTCACTTGAAATCTCTTGCTTTTTGCTTCTAGCTCTATCAAGCTCTGAGATTGTATCAGAAATTTCATCTTTCAATATATGTTGTCTTTTTTGTATATTTTCACAATTTGTATCAATAGTGCTTATTTCTATATTTTTTTCATATTTTAGATCTGTATTAATTTCAATTTTTTGCTTTTTTCTCTCGATTTCAAGCTCTTTTTCAGATAAGTTCTGAGAAATTTTAGCAAGCTCAGCTTCCTTTTCTTTAAGCTCTTTCTCGAACTTTTCTTTGTTAGTAAATAAAGAATCTTTCTTTTGTATTTTATTATCTTTTTCTTCTTGTAAATCCTTTATCTTTTGCTCGTAATCAGCTATTTCTGATACAAGTCTTTCATTGTTTTCTTTATTATTTGAAATTTTTTCATTAGAAATACCAATTTCCGAATTAATCTTTTCAATTTTATTAGAGCTTTCAAATCCAATATTTTGACATTCTTCAATTTGCTCAGTTAGACTATCAATACAGTTTTTAAGCTCTATTTTCTTTGCCTGAATATCTGATAGTTTCTTTTCTTCACTATTCTTTTGCTCTTCAATTATCCCCATATCATCAACGATTTGAGATAGTTTTACCTTATATGATTCGATGTTATGTATAAATAGGCCAACCTCAATATCTTTAAGCTCTTCATGTAGCTCTAAATATCTCTTGGCTTTTTCAGATTGAATCCTTAGTGGATCTAATCCAGATTCAATTTCTGACAATATGTCATTAATTCTGAGTAAATTAAGTTTGGTTTGCTCTAATTTTTTTTCGGATTCAGTTTTTCTTGTTCTATATTTTACAATACCAGCTGCTTCTTCGAATATATGTCTTCTGTCCTCTGATTTATTACTTAAAATTTCATCAATTTTTCCTTGTCCAATTATTGAATATCCATCTTTACCAATACCTGTATCCATGAATAACTCTAAAATATCTTTTAATCTACAAGGCACCTTGTTTATATAATATCCTGTTTCACCACTTCTATATAGTTTTCTAGTAACTGTTACTTCACCATATTCAACCGGAAGCTCACCATCACTATTATCTATTACAATTGAAGCCTCTGCAAAACCAAGTGATTTTCTATTTTGCGTTCCAGCAAAAATAATATCCTCTGATTTTGAACCTCTAAGTGATTTCATGCTCTGTTCACCCAAAACCCATCGGATACTATCTGAAATATTACTTTTTCCAGATCCATTTGGACCAATTACTGCTGTTATTCCAGGTTTAAATTCTAATGTAGTTTTATCTGCAAATGATTTAAAACCTTGTAGCTCAAGTCTCTTTAAGTACATCTTTTAACCTTCCTTCTTATGCATATATATAATTCATCTGTAATTTGTAATAATAATATATTAAACTTACCAATTTATCAAGTATGATAGAGAAAAAAAGAAAATATCAACAAGTGATATTTTCTTATAATTATTTTTATTATCGATCTTCACTAAGCAAATCATCCACGTCAATAATTGGAATATCTATATCATTAATTTGATTACCTTTACGTCCTTCTTTCTCTGCCTGCTCTCTTGTCCATCCAGTCATAAGTCTTCTTCTTTCTTCTACTTCCGGAGCATCTGCATCAAGCATATATCTATACTCTATATCTCTAGCAATTATTTTTGCTTTTTTAACCATTATTAAAATATCTTTCAGCTCTTCTTTTCTTTTTTCAGTTTTTTTAGCTTGATATTCTCTAATAGCTTTTTTAGCTATTCTTATTATATTATCAACTTTTGCATTGACTTGCTTCATTCTATCTTTAGATAAACCATATCCTCTTCTTGCAACAGCAGCGATAGATTTCAATTCATCATATTCAGAGCTAACCTGTCCTTTCATTGACATATCAACGTATACTGGATCAATATTAATTTTTTCACTACCACTTATTCTAAAATCTTTACCGTTATTTTTCATAATAACCTCCTACATCCTTTATATACTTTCAATAAAGTAGTCATTTATATTACTAATAAGATCAGATTTTACTTCATCAATTGTCTTCCCTTCTACCTGTGCTCCTGCTTGAGTAATATGTCCTCCTCCGCCCATTTTTTCTAAGATAACTTGAACATTAATATCTCCAATTGAACGACCACTTATAAATACTCTATTATCTTTTATACCAATAACAAATGAAGCACTTATATCGCTAATTGTTAATAATGTATCTGCAGCTTTTGCTCCAATAATATTTGCATTTTCATCATCTTTCTCATTTACAGCTAAAGCTATACTATCAAATACAATTTCTGCTTTAGAAACAATTTCAGAAACAGTAGTATATGTTTCAAAATCACTTTGAAACCATTTTTTTACCTTTATAATATCAACACCGCATCTCCTTAAATATGCAGCTGCTTCAAAAGTTCTAACGCCTGTTTTAAAAGTAAAGTTTTTGGTATCCATCATGATACCGGCATATAAAGCTTCAACTTCAAGGTTTGTAAGTTTTATATCATTCTTAGAATATACAATAAGCTCTGTTACAAGCTCACTTGCAGAAGATGCATATACTTCTTGGAATGATAATATAGGATTCTCAATATATTCAGTACTCATTCTATGGTGATCAATTACGACAACTCTATTTGTTAAATTTAATAATTCTGGTACTTCCACATAATTTTTTCTATTTGTGTCAACAACAACCACTAAACTTTCATTATCAGTCATTGAAATAGCCGCATCTTTTGAAACAAAACAATCTTTATATGATTCGTCTTCCTTTATAACATCCATAAATTTTTCAAGACTCATACCATTTGTTTCATTAACTATATATGCTTCTTTTTCAAGAGTCTTTGCAATTCTATAAATACCAAGTGAAGCCCCCATAGAATCCATATCACCATTTGAATGCCCCATTATAAATATCTTATCTGAATCGAGCATAACTTCTTCCAAAGCTTGTGATACTGTTCGAGCTTTGACTTTTGTTATCTTTTCAAGCTCTTCGGTTCTTCCTCCAAAGAAAGTATACTTACCATTCTCTCTTACGACAGCTTGATCGCCACCACGACCAAGTGCAATATCAATACCATCTTTAGCATACTTAAGTTTTTGATAATTTCCATCACCTTCGTTAGTAATTGAGATACTTAACGTAGCTTGTACTTTTTCAGGCATATTAATACCCTTTATTGTATCTAATAATGTAAATTTTTCTTCCTCAAGTTTTTCTAAATCACGTTGCTCACAAACAAGTATAAATGTATCCCTTTCAGATTTTACGATAACTCCTTTAAATTCATTAGCCCAATCGTAGATATTTTTTTCAATCTTAGCAAGTATTTGAGCTTGATCTTCATCTTCAATTCTTTGCATAGTTTCTTCATAGTTATCTATTTTAATAACACCTATACAAACTCTAGATTTTTCAATTTCTTCAGCTAATTTTTCTTTTTCTGTTTCATCTAAGAAATACAATGTTGCAATATATTCTTTCTCCTGTTTTTTATCGTTTGCCTTGATATTGTTCTTTGATCTTATATATTCACCAACAACCCTATATTTTTTCTTTTCTATCTCAAAATCTGTTACAAGTTTATTATTTTTGATTTTTTCATTATTCTCTATTTCAAGTTTTATTTCTTTTAATAAACTACTGATAAACTTATTAATATCATAATTATTAAACTCTTGTACAAATTTGGTATTCTTCCATATTATATTGCCATTTGTCTCGGCAATTAATAATGGAAATGGTGAATTAATTAATGACCTTTTTGACACTTTATCAACGTTGAAATTAAGCTCCCTAATATGCTCTGATAATTCTGCTTTTCTCTTATTATCCGTCCACATTGTATACACTACAATTGTAAAATATAAGAAAATAGACGGAATTATACACCATGGCTTAATAATACACAGTACGATAAATAAAATTGCTATTATAACTAAATAAATTTTAGTCTTTGAAACAAGGTTATCAAAAAACTTATTATTATTTGCCATAACAAAACTCCTTTTTACAAATCTTTTTTAACAACTTTACTCTTCGTTGTCAAACTCCTCTTTTTTTTCAATCTCTCTAACTGTATTTTCGCTAGTAGCTAAATCTTTTTTCTTAGCATAATTTCTTTCAATAATATCATCCATTATTAACTTGATTAAAGCTGCAACTGGTACTGCTAGGAACATTCCCATTACGCCAAAATATGCGCCTCCAACAGTTACTGCAAATATAACCAATAGTGGACTAATCTTTACAGAATCGCCAACAATCTTTGGATTAATAATATTAGCGTCAATTTGTTGTAATGCAATAACAATTATAGCCATTTCAACAGCCTGTGCTAAACCTCCTGTAATCAATGTAATAATTACAGATATTATTACCGCAATTATTGCACCAAAGTATGGAATTAAATTGAATATTCCTATAAACATACCTAGTATAACTGCATATTTAACCCCCATAATTGACATTGCAATAGATGTCAATATACCTACTACAAAAGCATCAAATATCTGTCCAGCTAAGAAATTACAAAATATTTCACTTGATTTATGGAAATATCTTCTAACTGATT
Organism: uncultured Clostridium sp.; assembly: GCA_946545035.1. Lineage (GTDB taxonomy): Bacteria > Bacillota > Clostridia > TANB77 > CAG-508 > CAG-492. The sequence goes on from CAMNND010000002.1 coordinate 36,427, forward strand.
GATATACCTCTGTACTAAATGATGATTCTGTGAATCTTTTGAAAAATCCAACAATTGCTCTACGCTCAAGTAATAAATATACCGATACGATTAAAGCTACAAATACATCAAATATTCCCGATGCCACACTCAATAATCCTTGAGCATATACAGTTATTTTTTCTATACTGATTAAATCTTCAAACTTGACATTATTTAAACTACTGAATATATCTCTAAAACCTTGGCTTCTTAAGAAAGAATCTTCAGGTAAACTATCAATTCTCGATCTCAAATCTATATAATAGCTTTGTACATTATTTGCCAAATCCCTGCAGCTCTCAATTAATGGTGGTATTAGGAATTTTATTGCTATTGTAAGTATTACTATTAATGCAACATATACTATAAGTACACTTATCCCCTTCGCTCTCTTCTTTAAATATTTATTCTTGCTTAATATTCTCTCAAGATTTCTTGAGGGAACATATAATACATATGCAATTATTAATCCAACAACAAAAGGTGCTAGCACTTTAAATAATCTTGCAAACCACATTGTCAATGCTGAAAAAGAATCTAGCACTTTATATATAACTATTAATACTAATGCTAAAGAAAACCAATACAACCATTTCTTTACATTCTTCTTCTCTTTTCTCATATGTATCTTCCTTTCTTTCTCTTAATTAAACCACATGTTAATTATACCACAAATTGCTGGAAATTTCCAGTTTACTAAGCAAAAATGAGTAATTTAGAACAAATAACAATTATATACAAAAATAGACGGATAAATTAACTTCATCCGCCTATTTTATTATTCGCCTTTATATACAAAGTTTTGTGGATTAACTTGTGAACCATTAATTCTTACCTCAAAGTGTAAATGGTTACCTGTTGAATGCCCTGTAGATCCTACTGCAGCTATAACATCACCAGCAGAGATTGTATCACCCTCTGATACAAATAATTTACTACAGTGAGCGTAATATGTTTGAACTCCATTGCCGTGAGAAATAATTACTAAGTTTCCATATCCTCCAGAATTAAATTGCGCATAATCAACTGTACCATCTGCAACAGCAAATATCGATGTACCATTACTTGCAGCAATATCTAATCCTTTATGCGTATGGTTTCTTACGCTCTCGTTAACACCATATCTTGAAGAAATATGTCCTGTTACTGGAGCAACAGCAAATGATATTCCATTAACATCAACATTATCTAATTGCTCTGATTCAACATAGTTATATGAAGATGAATCCTCAGCAGCTTCTATAGCAGCTTGTCTTTTAGCTTCTGCTTCTTCAGCAGCTTTCTTCTCAGCTTCAATTCTTGCTGCTTCAGCGGCAGCTTCTTCTTTAGCTTTTATATCAGATTCAATTGAGTTATCTAATTTAGCAATAGTCGCATACTTCATATCTTTATACTCTAATGAGTTATTTGTATAAACTTCTCTAATACCAAATTCAGATTCTATTTTTTCTCCATATTGTTCAGTTAATTTATTTACTTCTTCTTGTGCTTCTTCAATTGTATCGGCATAAGCTTTATCTTCCCCATCTAAAGTTACTGCATATAATTTATACGTTACTTCAGCCTTAAGTTTTAAAAGCTTGATTACTGAATTTTCATCAGTTTCTGTATTTGCACTAACTAATGTAGCTGAGTATTCAGGAACACTATTTAATACAACTAATTCCATGTTGTCATTTTCTTGTTTTAATACTTGATTTGTTACCATACAAGTAAATTCTTCTTTATCACTTACATATCCAAGTACATTACCATCTAATGTAACTTTGTATGCCACTTTATAATTCTTACCTAAAATTGCTGCTACTAAAACAATTACAGCAGCTATTGAAATAATCGCACTTAATTTTCTTTTATCATTAGTATAGTTTTTCGGTTTATCGTTTAAAATAAAATTCACACTCCTTTTAGTACTGCGACTGATGACTATTATACCATACCATATATATTTTGTCAAATTTTAGCAAATTTTTAGGGTATGTTTGTATGCTTCAACACCAGTATTTACTGATGCTCGAAGCTTTAGTTTGTATCATTTTTACATAAAATAATCCATCAATCCACTATATATCCCCCAAGCTAATCTATCCTGATACTCGTCATTTAAAAGCTCTTTTTCTTCTTCTGGATTTGACAAAAAGCCACATTCTACAATTGTAATTGGAATTTCTACATTCTTTACAATATAGATACTATCCAGTTTCATTGGAACTCTGTCATTTTTCTTTTGAATTGACTTATTTAAATTATTTTGGATTGATTTTGCAAGTTTTATACTATTTTCATCCGAAGATTTGTAAAAAGTTTGCCATCCGTAATACTTCTGATCTGAGATTTTATTTAAATGAATAGAAATAAACATATCTGCAGAAGACTCATTTCCAATCTTAACTCTATTTTTTAAATCTGATATCTTCTTCTCTTTAAGTGTTTTACTATCAATATCGTATATTCCGTTATCATCAGATCTCGTTAGTATTACTATTGCTCCACTTTGCTCTAGCAATTTTTGAAGTTTAAGAGCTATACTTAAATTTATTTTAGCCTCACTTATGCCATTTATACTTTCAGCACCTTCATCCGGGATACCATGACCTGCATCTATTACAATTACTTTACCTGTTACAGGTAAAGTAACGGTTTGAAGAGTACTTCTATAATTTGTTTGTTCATATATACAAAACGCTATAACAGAAAGAAATATAAATATGGTTGATAATACCAATTTATCTTTTTTTATAAAAATCATAAAAACACCTCATATTTTAATATATGAGGTGTTCTTATTTATATTCTACCTTATTCAAATTAACATATTTTATTATTATAGAAACATTTATAATCTCAAATTACTTCTCTCTTATTTTCACAAAGTATCTGTCTGTAGCTAGTCTAGCTTCTGTAACACTTAATAGTTCCATCTCGTCATATTTTTTTAATCCATATTTTTTTAATATTGAATCAATTTTTGGATGCTCTCTACTTGGTATACGATTGCTAAAGAATGGAAAAAGCTCTTTAGATACATATTTACTTTTTAGGAACTTAATATTTCCAATGCCGAAACACCCATGATGAGTAGCTTTTTTTAGCTCCGGCTCATTTATATATAATACGTATAACTCATTTATTCTCTCCAAAGTCGCCAAATTATAATTATTCTTTTCAGTATCACTCCAATATAAATCTAAAATCATTTAAGATATCTCCCTATCCTCTATATTTATATTTTGCGTATGATCAATAAATTCTTTAACTATTTCCATTTGCTGTTTCCAAAAATCCCTAAACACGTATTTTGATTCCTTACTAACCAGTCCTCTGTTAGGTCCTGATACTTTTATTGAAACAACCCTATCAATGTCAATAGTTAATACTTTTTCTCTAATCCACTTTACCAAATCATCATCATCTTTATAATATTCAAGAACCGATGCCAATCCTTCTTTTCCTCGCACTTTGAAGCACTTCTTATTTGAAGCTACGTTTCCCATACAAAAATCGAAATCATATAATGGAGCCATTCTAACAACTCCATTATTAATTATAATTGACATATTTTCTGACGAAATATCTGTATTATTTATAATCTCGCTCATACAAATTTTTCTTCTTAAATCTTGTATAAACCTGTCTATGTTTTTTTTCTTAAAATGTCTTAATTGCAGCTCTCTTACTAATCTATTTTCTATAATTTCTATATCAAGACATTCTTGCCCAAAAATATCCTTAAAACTTAACATCTCATCACCATCTTTTAAAAACGATGGTGTCAATAAAAAGTCATCTTCCCATGTAGTTACCGAATCATCCATAACCCAGTTCACAAGGTAGTACTCAGCAGAATCTAATCCAGCAGCTTTAACTAATCTAGGAACTACTAGTGCATTATCTCGCGTATAAAGACCAATTCTGTCAGAAAAAAATCTCCAACTTGGTAACTCTTTTAACAAGTAACTATTTAAATCACTAAGTCTTAACCAGAACTGTGAGAAACATCCTTTTACACTTTTATTTTCCATAAAATATGGATTTTTAAGTAAATCAACTATAACGACATCTGGAGTTCTTCTTCCTTTAAGTTTATTATACTCTGCATATGCTTTCTCATATTCTTCCTGTCTTAATTGACTATCTGGCACTAATTCTTTTATCTTCTGTATATATTCTTCCAGTGTTAATTTTTCCTTCATAATTGTACTCCTAAAAATGATAAACAGATTATATCACGGATTTTTCCAATGTAAATATATGTATGTTATTGTTGCTAATATTTTTTTATGATATTATATTTTAAGAGTTAAACGAAAGGGAAAATGTATATGAATTTTTATAACATGAATAAAGGTATTGGGCTTGCCCAGGGTATTGATACGGATACAAGTACTTATATGTCATATAATACTAATATTTTTACAGTAAGTGATGATATATCAACTGTTTTTTCTAACTTTTTATCCCCAAATATTAAACGAAAGCTTGGTTCATATGTGATTTTTGATAAGAATTGTAAACTTTACGATCTATGCAAAGATCATTTTGAAAATTTTGGTTATGAAATAGAAAAATACCAACTAAACGATACTTTTAATACATTTAATAATGTAAACGGTGAAGATGACATACAGGCGCTCGTGACTGCTGTGCTTAGAAATAGTTCAGAAATCCAAAGATTTTTGTATGAAGGACATACCGAAGTAGATTTACTTTATTCATACACTGATTTATTATTAAATCTAATCTTAATATATATTGTAGATAAAGTCTCTTCTGAAAAGAAAAATTTTAATTATATTAATAAGATTTTACATAAGTTAAATCAAAATGATTTAGAATATTTTAAGAAAATATTTGGAAAAGTTGACTCTTCATATAAGATACATAGCTCTATATTTCATCTAAAATACATGAAAGAAGATGAATATAAGAAAAGTTTGTCTATTTTAATAAGCATGTTGTCAAAAACAACCGATACCATTGCAACCAAAACTACTATTATTGATAAGATAGAGTCTTTATACACTAACAGAAAGCTAAAACTTATTTTTATTGAGCTAACTGACACTACCGTTATAGATTCTTTTTTCTGTTCATATGTTGAAGAAAATTGCTATAAAGCCGATGTTACAAAGAAAGCAATTCCAGTTTTTTATGTGTATGCCACTTTGGAAAGAATTGGTTATATTCCAAATTTCAGAAAATTAATTGAAGATTATGATAAAAGAAACGATATCCATATTCTAGCACTAGAAAATGTAGCAACTTCTATAAAATTATATGGAAAAGATATACGAACTATCATGAAAAATATTCACTATGGATTAATGTTCCAAACAAAAAACGAAAAAAATATGAAATACACACAAAAACTACTATCTGATAGTAATATATCTGATCTAATGGAACAGATACTAATTAATCCAAATTATTGTGTTCTTTATAGAAACCAAATAAAGACATCTGTAGAACAAACGTTATCTGACGAAGAAGATTCTTCTGAAGATACAAGTAATACTACTAGCACTGACTCTGCTTCAGAAGCGTTAAAAAAGCTGATGGATTCTATAGATACAAAAGAAGATCTCATCGCTCAATTGCAAAAAGACATTAATGCTGAAACGGACTCAATAAAAAGACAACATTTTGTTAATTTATATAATAATTTCGTAGAATAAAAAAAGCTTGTGAATGTATAATTCACAAGCTTTTTCTATCTTATATTATTGAATTCTTATAATTAAACAATATATAATTGCCGCAAATATTTGTAGAGCAACAATAATTCCAGTAACTTTAAATATTTTCTCAATTCTTGCTCTTTTTGCCGCACTATTATAATATTTTCCAATTTGAACCTCATTATGCTCAATAAACTCTGTAATATTATCTACATACACATTTTTTCTCGAACTTCTGTCATAGTGTGAATATTTCTTCTTTGGAGCAATACCACTATATAGAGCCGCAGTGATTCCTTGTCCTATTATATTACCTATACCAAATGCAATTATGAAGAATATAATAACATATGAATATTTTGTGCTCTCTACAACCTTATGTATGACATCTGGCAGTTCATCATATTTGATATTAAGTAATAGCATTGCAATATAGGCAATAATGAAACCTATTGTTAATGATAAACATTGTGATCTAATAAATCTACGTTTAATGGTTTTATTATATCTATTTGGGCAACTGTTAAAAATATTAGCAATATCTGAATGAAGCTTATATGCTTCTTCTTCTAATTCTGTCGTATCTACAGAATAACGTACTTCATTCTCATATAAGTACAATTCTACATTTAATGTTTTTAATTTATTTCCTATATTTACATCCGTGTTATTTGTTCTTTCTGATCTTAGAAACATATTAAAACTTATATGAATACTATCTATTGCTGGTAAAAATCTATCTGTTAATTGACTTTTTAACCATTCAATGTCTTCTTTTTCGATATTTTCCCCACTTTTAAGCCTTACATCATAACGAACTATATCTTGAGTAACTCTATATATATTTACTTCATTTTTATTGTAATAGTTAAATTTTTTATCATATAAACCTAGTTTTTGATAATGTAATTTCTCATTTTCCAATAATTCCGCAATTTGTATAATAGTATCAGCAGATATTATTTTATTCTTTATTTCTTCTTTTGTCATATTTACTCCCTTTCAAGTATTCAAATAACAAAATAAATTTCATTTTTAATTAGTTATCTTGAGTTAAATTATAATATTGGTTATATAGCTCTTGGATTTTTTTCTCAGTAACCTCAGCATTTATTGTTTCAGGCACATCATAAACTTTTCCTTTTGTGTCAATATCTAAGCTCTTTATAACTGGAGCACTTACAGGTTTAGACAGCTCAGATCCATTTGAAGTAACTTTAGTTTTAGAAATTTTGGTTACAACGTCATATCCTTCTATAACCTTTCCAAAAGCTGCATAATTTCCCTCTAAATATGAATTAGTACGGCTGTCATCTGTATTCATAATAAAAAATTGAGAGCAAGCACTATTATAACCTTCCTCAGCCATCCCCAAAGAGCTATAATCTGATCTTGCCATTGCAATTGTCCCTGCCTCAAACTTTACTTTATTATTTATACCATTTGATGAAAACTCACCTTTTATTGAATATTTATGATCTTTGTCACTACCTTTTTGAATACTTTTATCTAAATCACTAAGTAAAGCTCCGCCAGTACCATTTCCATTTGGATCTCCACCTTGAATCATAAAATCATCTACTATACGATGGAATGTTAATCCATTATAGAAATTATTATTTACTAAATTAACAAAATTAGCTACAGTTATTGGTGCTTTATCTGGATATAGCTCTAGCTTTATTGTTCCTTCTTCCTTATTTCCTTTTTCATCTATATATTCTACAACCATAGTAGCAATTGGATTTTCTCCATTTTCTTCATCAATTTGATTTGTTTGCTCTATACTATTATTTGTTTCATTTTTCTTCTTTGAATTACTTTCTTCTTCATCATTACAACCTACAAAAGTCACTAACATTGATACCGCTAATAACATTAATAATATACTTCTGATTCTTTTCATTTGCACTTCTCCTTTTCGAAAAAATTATATCATTGCAAAAAAATATAGTCAAAATTTTCTCTAATATTCTAACTCTAAATTATTAAAAATTTCACTTTGCATATCAACTATTTCTTTAACAGGAATAATCGTATCTTTTTCTGTTATAATTTCATGATTTAATACATCAATTTTCTTTATATTTTCATCTATAGTCACATATTCTCCACCAGATTTTCTTTCGTCAGGTACAAAATATGTTATTGAAACAAATGGCATCTGTTCCACACAGTTCATTAGAATTTGCATTTTTCTATCCAATATAAATTTTGCTTCCTCATTAATTTCAATTCTACTTTCAGTTAATCTACCTTCTTCTTCAATTATATCTTCATACCCAGTTAATGCTGCAAAAGGTGCAAATTGAGCTGCTCTTTCATACCTAGACATTTGCGCATGTCTTTTTGATACATGATGTGGTAAGTTAATAATATCTCTATACTTTTCAATAGATTCCTTCATTTACTCCCTATGACCTCCAATCTGGCTATTTCTATCTATAGCAGTTCCACCTTCTTCAAAGTTCATTCCTTTTAATATTGCATTCTTACCATATTTTCTCTTTAGCTCTAATACTGTGCTTTGTAATTTTCGTTCCTGCTCTTCCTTGATTTTTTTCTTTTTAACAGCATCATAATCTGTAAATAAATCTATCTGTTCATATTCAATCTTACCTTTAGCTTCAACTTCACTCTCAAGGTTATTTGCCGTTATATTTAATCTTCTAGTTAACAAGTCAGGGTTAATAATTCTTTCATATAATTCAACTACCGCTTCAGAGAGAATCTTAGTAGAAGCTGTTTTGTGATCTAAGTTAATAGTACCATGTGCATGTTTTGGAATCTTTCTTCCGTATCTATCAATTGTAATCTCTCCATTATATAATTTTTTTCCATCATTATTCACAAGATTTAAACTATTTACATCATATCCAACTGTCAAAACTAACTGGTTTGTAACTAATCCTTTTCTAGTTAAATCAAGTGATAAGCCCTCTATCATTTCTTTTACAATTAATTTTGTTTTTTTATAATCATATGGACAATGCAAAACTTGTCCAGAGCTTAAACAACTTGTTCTTGGTTTATATTCTCTTGCATCTTTTAAAGTACAAGGTTCCCATCCCCAAGCATGATCTATAAGAAGCTCTGCATTAACCCCCAATAATTTGTATAAAAGTTCCTCATTTTCAACAGAGCATTTTGCAATATCACCCATTGTGTAAATGCCTTTTGATTCAAGCCTTCTACGATATCCTGGGCCAACTCTCCAAAAATCTGTAATTGGCTTGTGCCCCCAAAGTAATCTTCTATATGATATTTCATCAAGCTCTGCAATTCTAACTCCGTCCTCATTTGCCGGCATATGTTTTGCAACAATATCCATAGCAATCTTACATAAATACATATTAGTTCCAATACCTGCAGTTGCAGTAATTCCTGTTGTGTTACAAACATCTTGTATCATTTTTGTGACAAGCTCTCTTGCACTCATTTTATATAGACTTAAATACTTTGTTACATCGCAAAATATCTCATCTATAGAATATGGATAAATATCTTCTTTTGAAACATATTTAAGATATATACTATATATTTTCTTACTATATTCCATATATAGTCCCATTCTCGGTTTTGCTGCAATATAATTTAGTTTATAATCTTTATGTTTTTTTAGCTCTACATCATCAATTGATTCACCTATTAGTTTATGATTTGGAGCTCTTCGAATTCTTTCGATATTTATATTTTTTACTTTCTGAATGACTTCAAAAAGTCTAGCTCTTCCAGGAATTCCATACTGCTTAAGCGAAGGACTAACAGCTAAGCATATTGTTTTTTCTGTTCTTGAACTATCCGCTACAACTAGATTAGTCGTTAATGGATTTAATCCACGCTCAACGCATTCAACTGATGCGTAAAAGCTTTTTAAATCTATACATATAAAAATAGACATACAGCATGACTCCTTTCGTTTTTGAGCATTATATCATACCATATGCCTGTTGTAAACATCTGTTTGTTTATATCTCAATATCTTCATCTTCCCTTACATCTTTAATCTGGGCATTCATCATATTATTACGTTTTGCTCCATATATGTCATCAAATAAACTATCACCAACAACAAGTATATGGTCTGGTCTTACCCCCAATTTCTTACATGCTTTTCTAAAACCATGTTTAGCAGGTTTCATCGCCAAATATATATAATCTATTCCTATCGATTCAAAGTACTTTTGTACCTCACTATTCCATCCATTTGAAAGAACTATTACTTTAAAATTTTTTCTAATAAGATCTATCCATTGCATATTACATTTAGGTATCTTAATTGTCTTATTTAAAATTGTTTGGTCAACATCTAAAATAATTCCTTCAATTCCATAGTTTTCCTTAAAGTCCTTAATTCTATGCTCATCAATTTCTAAAATATTATTAAATTTCATATCTGGCACTATCATTTTAGCAAGAATAACTCCAGCAAATGACATCAATTTTTCTGCCAAATTATCTTCGAACTCTCTATACTTTTTACAAATTTTTATTATTCCCATTTACTACATCCTTTTCTTCTTAGGTTGTATAGTTTAGCATATTTTAATATTTTTTTCAAATAATTGATTAAATGATTTTTTTTAGTGATATAATTCTTTAAGAACAAAAGATATTGGAGATGAATTTTATGATGAGTGCAAGTAATAGTACTAAACAACAAAAGGAAGAGCTTACCGCTCAAAAAATGTATGGCATGGAAGGAACACTTCCAAAAGATGAGTTTATTAAAGAATACCACGTTAATCTTAATGGACTTTCCTCTTCTGAGGTTCAGGAAAGAAAACAAAAATATGGCTTAAATGAAGTAAAAAGTAGTAGGCCTAAACGTTGGTATAATTATCTGTTAGAAAGTCTACTTAGTCCATTTAATTGTATCTTGCTTGGAATAGTTGCAGTTTTATTTTACACAGATGTTTACCTTCCGGAAACACCAAGTTATGCCAATATAATTGTAATTATAATTCTTGTTACAGCTAGCACACTTTTAGAATTTTTTGAGGAATTTCGTTCAAATAAAGCCGCTGAAAAATTAAAAGAGCTAGTTGCAACTACAACAATTGTTATCCGTGATGGAAAAGAGATTGAAATTCCTATAAAAGATATTGTAATCGGAGATATTGTAATTTTAAATGCTGGCAGTATGATTCCTGCTGATTTAAGAATATTAGAATCTAAAGATTTATATGTAGGACAATCTGCTTTGACTGGAGAGTCAGATGCCGTAAGAAAACTAGCAACTACTAACTTAAAATCTGAAGAAATATCAAGTATATCTGATTTAGATACAATTTGTTTTATGGGAACAAATGTAATTAGTGGCTCTGCCAAATGCGTTGTTATAAAGACTGCAAATAATACTTACTTTGGTAAAATTGCAAAAACACTTTCTAGTAATAAACAAAAATCCTCATTCCAGAAAGGTATTGAAGGAATCAGTAAATTACTTATTAAGTTTATGATTGTTCTAACCCCAATTGTATTCATACTAAATGTATGGAAGCATGCACCGGTAACAGCTTTCACATTTGCAGTAGCTATAGCAATTTGTATAACACCTCTTCTACTCCCTGTTATACTGTCATCAAGCCTTTCAAAAGGTGCTGTAAAAATGTCAAAAAAGAAAACCATTGTAAAAAAACTTGATTCTATTGAAAGTTTCGGTGGAATGAATATTTTATGCACTGATAAAACAGGAACTTTAACAGAAGACAGAATCGTTCTTGAAAAATATTTAGACATTAACGGAAATGAAGATTTAAGAATATTAAAACACGCATTTTTAAATTCCTATTTTCAAACTGGACTTCGCGATAATATTGATGAAGCTGTTGTTAAGAGAGCACTTTCAAATGATATGTCAGAATATATTGATAAATATAAATTAGTAGATGAAATTCCGTTTGATTTCACAAGACGACGCTTATCTGTAATCGTTTCAGATGGAAATAAAAAACAAATGATTACTAAGGGTGCTGTTGAGGAAATACTTGAGCTCTGTACAATGGTTGACTATAAGGGTCAAGTATCCCCAATTACAAATAAAATAAAAGAAAATATAAAACAAATTTCTAAGAACTTAAATAAAGATGGCCTACGAGTAATCGCTGTTTGTCAAAAAAATAACTTAAGAGACACAAATATATTTAATGTTGATGATGAAAAAGATATGGTATTACTTGGGTTTATTGGATTTCTTGATCCACCAAAGGAATCTGCCAAAGTAGCTATAGAAAAACTAAACAAGTCTGGAATTAGAGTTATCGTTCTTACCGGAGACAATGCCGAAGTTACAAGGTGTATATGTAAAAAAGTTGGTATAAATTCTGATGAGATAGTTGAAGGAAATCAAATAGAACAACTTGAAGACAGAGGTGTAATTAGACTTTTAAAGAAAACAAATATATTTGTTAAACTCTCTCCTATTCAAAAAGCAAGAATTGTCAGACTATTAAAAGAATCTGGAAATGTCGTCGGTTATATGGGTGATGGAATAAATGATGCCCCATCACTTACAAATTCAGATGTTGGTATCTCAGTTGATACAGCAGTGGATATTGCAAAAGAATCAGCTGATATAATTCTTCTTGAAAAAGATTTACAGGTACTGTTAGATGGTGTTACAGAAGGAAGAAAAACATTCTGCAACTTGATGAAATATATAAAAATGGCAACAAGCTTTAATTTTGGTGAAGTTATGTCTGTAATAATTGCAAGTGTTCTTCTACCATTTTTACCAGAGACGCCTATTCAATTACTAGTTGAAGGATTGCTATATGATTTTGGACAACTAACACTCCCATTTGATAATGTTGATAAAGAGTATTTAAAGAAACCAAGACAATTCAATCTAAAAAGTCTTAAAAACTTTATGCTATTTATGGGACCATTAAGTTCAATATTTGATTTGATTGTATTTGCATTTTTATGGTTTGTATTTGGATTAAGAGAAGCTGCTTTATTCCAAACAATTTGGTTTACTTACAGTATCGTTTCAAATCTACTTGGAATGCATATTATTAGAACTCAAAAGAAACCATTTATCGAGAGTAACGCTCATAAATTTGTGTATTTTTCATCTATATTACTAATCATAGTAGGAGTCTTAATTCCTTATACATGGCTTGGTAATATAATTGGACTTGTTCCAATCCCTCTAAAATATATGTCGGTTATATTTGGTGTACCTATTTTATATTGTTTTGTAGCATTAATTGCTAAAAAAATCTACATTAAAAAATATGGAGAATGGATTTAAAATTAAAAGGAAGAGCTA
>CAMNND010000003.1 GCA_946545035.1 uncultured Clostridium sp.
GGAAGCTCTTCTGTTTTTTTATATCTATTAATATAATTACCATTATATTCACTATATCCATTTCCATTGCTATCAATAACTACAGAATAATTATTATTAGAAATTAAATTGTAAATTATTTTTTTATCCTCTTTATTTTTGTTGTTGAATTCATATTTTCTATCACAATAATAGTTATACTCTGAATACTTTATTTTCTCAATTCGTTCTTTTTTCTCTTTTGTTATAATAATATTCTCTGGCATTTTCTCTTGTAATAAAATATCCACACTTTCAATTTCAGGATTTTCAAAAAATCTTTTTTGAAAAATATTGTCGTTAACTAAATTATTAATTGATAATAGAATTAATCCTTGGTGATGCGCCATATAAGTCTTAACAACAGAAAATCTACTATCTCTTTTTGCTCTTCCAGGAGTATAATCAACCGATTCATAAAATCCATATTTATCATACATTCCAATTTTTTCAAGTATTTTCAAATTATTAACAACCTTTTTAGGAACATCATTTATTGCTAAAATAGTTCCATAAGATGAAACAACTATTTCATCAGCCAACCCTCTTTTCAGACCTAGCCAAGGAATTCCGAATGCTTTATATTGATAATTTCCATTAAAATCCTTAATATCAAATGCCGACTCAGAAAATCCCCATGGTGTTCCTAATTTTTTTGCATATTCTATTTGACTCATTATCGAAAATTTACATGATTCATCTAATAAACTACCTGAGTATCTTTTGATGTTAATTATCGGCATTAAATATTCAAAAGCCGTTCCTGACCATGAAACTAACCCTTTATATTTGTTAAGTGTTGTTAGAGCCCTACTCAAATTTTTCCAATGTTTTACCGGTACATCTTTTTTAGCAATTGCAACAAAACTTGTTTGTCTTGCTTCAGATGCTAATAAATCATAGTAAGATTCTGTCATTTTATTTTCTTCACAATTGAAACCAATCGAAAACAAACCATTTTTTTGATTATATAATTTTGAAAAGTCAGTATTACTTATTATTTCATTTACTTTTCTTATGCTCTCATTTATTTTTTGATCATTCTTATTTTCTTTAATTAAAAACTGTTTTAAAACGAATAAATATCCAATAAAATTTCCACTATCAACAGAAGACACATACTTCGGATATAATGGTTTCAAATTTGCAATATCGTACCAATTATATAGGTGTCCATTCCACTTAGGAAGATTATATATCGTAGTAATCATTTTATTTATTAAATTCAAAGTATCTTCCTTGTTTTCAAACCCAAGATCATAACTTGCTATAACACTCAGAAGAGCAAGTCCAATATTTGTTGGAGAAGTCCTAAAAACTACTTTATTTTTTCTATTTTCCTGATAATTATCAGGAGGCAAGTAATTATTTTCTGCGATTAGAAAATCCTTAAAATAATCCCATGTTTTTTTACCAATTTCTGTAATATATTTTTTATCATAATCATTTAGTTCGTTGTACAATTTTTTCTTTACAATTGGTTTACTAATTTCGTTTATTATTGCTGGAATTACTATCCAAATAGTACCAAGAATAATAGCAAAAAAATTGTTATGTGCTTTTCCTATAATGATTGAAAATACACCGAATAATAAATTACAAAGCATTTTTTTATAATAAAAAATAAGGCCAAAATTAGATTTTTTTTCATGCTCTTCAGAAGTAGTCCACTCAAGTAAGTGTTTTTTTGATATTAATAATCTATAAATTGATTTTACTGCTGCATTTATACCAATATATGCTCTATCTGGAATAAGAGCAATTTCAAAAAAAATCTTAATAAATACAGAAAACATTCCATTAAGTTCTTTATTAAATTTTTTCTGTCTACGTTGTCCATCTTTTTTAATAATTATTTTATCCAAAATATTTAATAAATGAGAAAATATAATTGCAACGATTGGAATAAAAATCAATAATTTACTATCCAATATATATCCGATAAATATTAAAATTATAGCAATAAAATCCAATATACTTCTTAATAAATTATCTAAAATTTTAAACTTAGAAAGTATATTTATTTTTTTATTGAAAATCCATTCGATTATTTGATAATCTCCACGTATCCATCTATGAAGTCTTGATCGATAACTATCATATGTTGATGGGAATCCATCCATTAGTATAATATCAGAGGCAAATCCACATCGTAAATAACAACCTTCTAACAAATCATGACTAAGTACTTTATTCGGAGGGATTTCCTTCTTTAGTACCTTTGAAAAAATCTCTACATCATAAATTCCTTTTCCAGTATAAATACCTTCGCTATAATTATCCTGGTAATAATCTGAAACTGCATTTGTATATGAATCAGTTCCAGAATTGTCAGAAAACAACTTAGAAAAAACGCTTCTATTTGCCTCATCAATTCCAATACCTATTCTTGGTTGAATTATTCCATATCCATTTTTTATAATATTTTTTTCTTCATCTATTTCCGGAATATTTAATATATGTGCCATAGCTCCAATAAGTTTAAAGCCTGAATTTAAAGTTAGGTTTGTATCAGAATCAAGAGTAATTATATATTTTATTTTTGGAATTATTTTTTTATTTTTTTCAAAAGAATTAAATAAAAAATTATTATTTATTTTTCCTAAAATATACTCGTTAAATTCTGTTAGTAATCCCCTTTTTCTTTCCCAACCTAGAAAAGAGTTTTCTCCTTCACACCATTGTCTTTTTCTATAAATAAAATTGAATTTAGGATATTTTTCATCAATATATTTTTCATTTAAAATATCTATACATTTTATACACTCATCAACAACTTCTTCATCGTGTAAAACCTTTTCGTCTTTTTCGCATGAGCAATCTCCTAACAAAGTAAAATAAATATTATCGCTTTTATTTGCATGATAATACACTTCCAGTTTTCTAAATACAGATCTTACTTTTTCTCTTGAACTAATAATCGTTGGTATAACAACCATCGTTGAGTATTCTTCCGGAATTCCGCTTGAAAAATCTATCTTTGGAATTAATCTCGGTTTAATTATTTTTCCAGAAATGTATTGACTAAATTTACCGAATATATTTTTTATTATAAAAATTAGCAAAAAATAAGTTACAACGCTTATTCCTAAATTATTAACTCGTATATTTAAGTTGTATCCTAAAATACCTGATATAATAACTGATAAAACCAAATTAATAAAAGATAGCGATAAGATACTGTTACTCCTAACTTTATTTCCGCTCTTTTTTGTATTTGTCTTTTTATTTAATACTAATTCAAAAAGCTCTTTCCTTCCATTATCTATTAAATAATAACCAACATGAGATTTCTTTAATTCTTTATTTTTGCAGAGTTCAATACACTTTTGTGCAATATATATTTCCGATACTTTAATTTTTTTTGATATTTTCTCAATAACACTTCTATAATATTCTTTTGTTTCATAGTCCATCCTTTCATATATTTTAGCAGGATCTTTTTTTAAGACTTCTTCAACTCCGTTTACTCTATCAAATATCTCAACAAAATTTAATCTATTAAGTGTATTCATACTACTAATACAATTGCCTATTGATACTTTTTTAGCAGCAATATCATAATGCTCTCTATTAATGCATTCATCTACTGTACTTCCCATTTTATTTACTTGTGATTCTAGTATTTGCACATAGCTATATGATCTACTACCATATTTTTTTAATCTAAAAGACATATATTCAATGAATGGATATTTAGAATCTGTCCAGTTTTCTATTTTACACTTAATATTGTTATTAATTATTGTATCATCTTTAAATTCAACTAGTCGTCTCACAATACTTTCAACTTTTCTTTTTTGCATTTGTGATAAAAAAATCTTCTCACATATCTCTCTGATTTTTTCAATCAAAGCAATTTGAAAAAATATCCCCATACTCCATAGCTCTTCCATGCTAAGATCTTTTTTGCTCTGATATGCCCTCAAAAATAATTCAATATCCTCACCGTTTATTTTCCCATCTGTGAACGATATAATTTCATTTGCGATTATATATGCTCGTGCATAACCTTTGTACTGTCCGTTCGCTATCCCAATTAAACTTTTGTATTTTTGTATGCTTAAATCTTTTATAATAATTTTTGCATTTTTTTCAATAATATAATAATTATCTAGAAGCCACTCTCCTGCCGGATGAATCGGTATTTTATGTTTTATATCTTCATTTAAAATATTATATACTTCCAATATAAATTTTAAATTTTCTTTTAATCGAAATACTGGAAATGTCTTTTTGTCTGATTTAATATTGAGGATATGATCTGATGCTATTTTTTTCATATATAGTGCTAATTGCTCTTTACTAATTTCCACTCCGTTAACGCCTAAAGTTTTATATTTTTCTTTCAAAATCTACACTCCTTGCATTTTTCATTTCACATATTTTCCCCTTTATTTTTATTTATATACTTAGATGCTTATTTTTTAATATGTTTTCGTGTTGCGATTTTACTTAAAATATATTATAATCACAGAAAAATTAGTTTTTGAAAGGATGTTTCAAATGGCTTTCGACGGAATTACAACAAAAAAAATTGTATCTGAGTTAAACGAATTTCTTTGTGATGGAAAAATTAATAAAATATATGAACCAAACAAGAATGAAATAATTCTAAGTATTTATGCCAAAGGAATAAATTTTGCTTTAAATATATCTATTGCGTCAGACTCTTATAGAGTTAATCTCACTACTCATCAAAAATCTAATCCATTGAATGCCCCAGGATTTTGCATGCTTCTTAGAAAACATCTTACTGGAGCAAAAGTAAAAAAAATATATTCAATCGGGTTGGAGCGTATTATTTATATAGATCTAGAGTGTTTGGATGAACTCAACGATTTAATTAACAAAAAATTAATTATTGAATTAATGGGAAAACATAGCAATATTATTTTAACCAATGAAAATAACTTTATAATTGACAGCTTACGACATTTATCAAAGGATGAAAATTCTACAAGGGATATTTTACCTGCAAGATTATACGAAGCTCCAGAAAATTCAAAAATAGATTTTGACAATATAAAAACATTTGATGAATTCTACAAATTAATACCGGATGACCTAAATATTGATAACTCAATTTCATCAATATTTACTGGTATTAGTCGACTATTAATCCAGTCAATTATAGAAAAAAACAATTTATCAAATAATAAAAACTCATCATCACTAAAAGTAGTTTATAAAAATTTACAAGATTTATTAAAAAATATAAATACCTCTAATGTTACTGTCGAGAATTATAAAAATGATTTTGTACTATCACTAAAATCGGATACAAATGATATTATAAATACTAATGATGACACATCTAAAGAAAAAAATTTCACTTCAAATACTCCAAAGAATTTACAAGCAAATTTTTTTATCGATGACTTTTATTTTAATAAAGAAACAAATAATTTATTTAATTCATATAAAAACAATCTTTTAAAATTAGTATTAACCACACTATCTAAAATAAAAAAGAAATTAGTTAATATTAATCAGAAAATCGAAGACTGTAAAAATATGGATACATACAAATTATATGGAGAACTCATTACAGCTAATATGTACATGTTTTCAGAATACGATTCAGATAAAATAACAGTATCTAATTATTATAATAATAACGAACAAATAGAAATTCCTGTTGATAAGAATAAAACACCATCTGTTAATGCAAAAAACTATTATAAAAAATATAACAAATTAAAAAATGCACTTAGTATAGTCAATGAACAAAAAAAAGAAACCATACAAGAGCTTGATTATTTAGAAAGTATTATATATGAAATTGATATGGCAAAGGATATTACCGATATAGATGAAATATATTCAGAGCTTACAGAAAATTCCTTGTTTGAACGTACTCATTTAAAATCAAACACAAAAACAACAAAAAAACAAAATAAGAATAAAAAAGCAAATAAAGAATATATTCCTATTGAGTATAAGATTGAAAATTTTACATTACTAGTTGGAAAAAATAATGTACAAAATGATTATTTAACAACAAAATATGCACGCTCTAATGATATATGGTTCCATACAAAAGATATTCATGGAAGTCACGCTATCCTTGTAACAAAAGGTGAAACTCCATCTATGGATATCCTAATTAGATGCGCTCAAATCGCTGCATACTATAGTAAAGCCAAAATGTCTTCAAATGTCCCTGTTGATTATACTCTCGTAAAATATGTAAAAAAACCTTCTGGAGCAAAACCAGGATTTGTAATCTATACACACAATAAGACAATAAATGTTACACCACAAAATTAAATAACTGTATGAAATAGAGGGAAATTAAACATTTTTTTATTCCCTCTATTTTGCACATTACACATGATTTTTCTTGATTTTCCTATAAATATATAGTATAATTTATTTGTTATTAGTAAAAAGGAGGTAAAATTATATGTGGCAAGTTTGGATTATTCTAGCTGGCATATTTGTTATCTTCGAAATGATTATTCCAACAGACTTTTTAGTATTTTGGCTTGGAATAGGAGCACTATTTGCTGCAATAACTAGCGTATTTGTTGATAATATAACTATACAAATTGGAGTATTTGTTATCTCATCAATACTTCTTGTTTTCCTAACCAAACCATTTGTAAAAAAATTCATGAAAAACTCTGCAAACATTTCAACAAACGCATATTCAACAATTGGTAAAACAGGAATAGTTATTTCTGACATTGATCCAATTACTGGCAAAGGCCAAGTTAAGGTTGAAAACGAAATATGGTCTGCAAAAACAAATAATCAGGAAAAAATACCAAAGGATACATTAATAAAGATTGATTCTATCGATGGTGTCAAAGCTGTCGTATCTGTATATGAAGAATCAAAAATAAATAAATAAGGAGGATATAAAATGCCAATATTTTTATTAATATTATTAGTATTATTTTTAATAGTTGCATACAAAACAATTAAGGTTGTAAAACAATCAGAAGTATACGTAATTGAAAGATTAGGTAAGTTTCATAAAATAGCAGATGCTGGTTTAACGCTTATCTTCCCTTTCATCGATCATGTTAGATCTGTTGTTAGTTTAAAACAACAAACAATGGATGTACCACCACAAGGTGTTATCACAAAGGATAACGTTACAATTACAATTGATACAGTTGTATTTTATAAAATTACTGATCCAGCAAAAGCTGTATACGAAATCCAATCATTAAAGAAAGGTATCGAATACTTAGCTATAACAACAATTCGTGATATCGTAGGTAAGATGGATTTAGATGCAACATTTAGTTCAAGAGATTCAATTAATGATCAATTACGAGTTGTACTTGATGAAGCTACAGACCAATGGGGATGTAAAGTTGATAGAGTTGAAATTAAAGATATTACTCCTCCAGCTGACATTAGAGACGCTATGGAGAAGCAAATGAATGCTGAAAGAAATAAGAGAGCTTTAATTCTTCAAGCAGAAGGTGAAAGACAATCTGCTATCACACTTGCTGAAGGTAAAAAAGAAGCTGCTATTCTAGAAGCTGAAGCTGATAAAGAAGCTGCTATCAGAAGAGCTGCCGGTGAAGCAGAAGCAATCAAACAAGTTGCCGATGCTAAAGCAGAAGAGATAAAGAAAGTATATGGTGCCGTTATGGATTCACATCCAAACGAAAAACTAGTACAATTAAAATCTTTGGAAGCATTAAAAGATATTGCTGATGGAGAAGCAAACAAAGTGTTTATTCCATTCGATGCAACATCTGCATTAGGTAGTTTAGGAGCTATCAAAGAGGTTTTAACTCCTGAAAAGAAAGAAAAAATTCAATCAGCACAAGCAAAAAGACCTGTTCAACCATCTCAACCTAAGGAATAATTAATACATATACTTAATTGCAAAGGATTAATCCTTTGCAATTTTTTTATACAATATTTATTTCAACTTTTTAAGTCGTTACTCAGTGGTATAGTTTTACTTATCTGTTTCTGTACTTTAAATGGTAAATACTATATTTTTATCTAAAACGAGGTGATTGTATGGCTCTAGATTATAAAGTAATTGGAGATAGAATTCGTAAAGCTAGAATTGATAATAATTTAACCCAAGAAAATTTAGCAGAAGAGCTTGATGTTTCTGTTGCATTCATAAGCAGAATTGAATGTGGAACCACACATGTTAATTTGACTAGATTAAGTGAAATATGCTCTATATTAAATATTGATGAGGGACAAATATTAAATGGTGTAAGTACAGATTCTAAAAACTATTTATCAGATGAATTTAATGAACTTATGAAATCTTGTCCGAAAGAAACTCAAAAATTAATATATGATGTAGCTAAATTAATAATTAAAGATTCAAATAAAAAAATGTAATATAGATTAAATCTATATTACATTTTTTATACTTCTCTACATTTGACTATTAAACGTTTCTTGCCTTGCTCTGTACATGTAATCAACGTCATCTCTTTTAAACCATTTGTTATCTGACTTGTACATGCGACATCTTCTGGGTAAACTACATACTTATCATACACTTGATATTCAAGTTTTCTACCAGACATATCTTGCAAATATACACTATCCCCTGTATTTATACGAGCTAATTTTCCAAACATCTTACCACTTCTATAATTATGTCCTACTACACAATAATTACCAACTGAATTTGGACTTCCTCCCCAGAACTTATTTAATGATATTTTTAATAGCTCATCTGACGTTTCAGATAAAACTGGATATTGAATTCCAAGACTTGGTATTGATAAAATTGATTCATATGTATATGTTGTACCATTTTCGTCTGTATATGATGCCGAATCAACTTCATCAAGATCTTGCTCTACCACTTCTGCTTCACTATCAAAAGCAACAACTAAAGCTTGATCTTCTGCTGTTGTGACATCTGGTATATCTGCATTTTCAAGTATTTCCTGAGATTTTGCTTCACTATAGTTTTGCTCAAACTTAGAATGTAAAAACCAACCAGAAAATATAAACACCAATATAAGTGATGCGATAAATTCTACTCTGTATATTTTTTTCTTTCTCTTCAACTTTTGAGTAACATACAACTTATCCGTAACTAATATCTGATTCATACAAATTTCCTTTCTATTTTTTCTTTTTAGCTACTAAATAATTAGACATCCTTGCGAATTGCTCAATTGTTAATGTTTCTCCCCTAACGTTATAATCTAATTCTAATTCATCAAATATTCTTTTTGCTTCTTCTTTATTTGAAACAATGCCACCATTAACAATACTATTGATTAACGTTTTTCTTCTTTGCATAAAGCTAACTTTGATAAGTTTAAAAAATTCAGACTCATCTTCTAATTCAACCGGATGCTCATTCCTAATTAATAATCTTATTACTTCAGAATCAACCGCTGGCTCTGGAATAAATGAATTATTTTCCACAATTGTTACACTTTCTGCAGTAGCGTAATAATATACACAATATGTAATTGCTCCAGATAATTTACTACCTGGCTTTGCAATTAATCTATCAGCTACTTCTTTTTGTATCATAACAGTAATTGATTCTATATCTAATTTTTCTTCTAATAATTTCATTATAATTGGTGTTGTTATATAGTATGGTAAATTTGCAACTATTTTTGCATTTTTTATTTTCTCACTTTTATTATTTTTAATAAGCTCATCTAAATCTACTTTTAATACATCTTGATTCAATAATTCAAAATTATTATAAAGAGAAAATCTATCTTGCAATATTTCTATCATTCTATTATCAAGCTCTATTGCAATTACTTTGCCTGCTCTTTCAAGTAAATATTCTGTTAAATTTCCAAGTCCTGGTCCAATTTCAATAACTAAATCCTCTTCATTAACCTCTGCTGAATCTATAATTTTTTCAACAACTTCATCGTTAATTAAAAAGTTCTGTCCTAGATTTTTATTGGCCGACAACTTATATTTATTAAGCATAAACTTTGTTTTGTTATACAAATTCCCCATAATTCCACCTTTTATACTCTTCTATTATACTATAAAATAGTTTAGTTTACAATATCTAATAATTTCTTTTTTAATTTTATCTTATTCTGTTACTAAATATAATTTATCCTTTTCACCTCTTTAATATCATCAATTTTAACCTTTTATTTATGTATATATTTCCTTGATTTTTTAATGCTCTTAATATAAAATTATTTTGTTAAATATAATAAATAAAGTTGGTGATTTTTTTGAAAACAGATAATTCAAATGATAACCCATTGAGCAAAGTCTCAAGGGCCAAAAGATACTTTTCGTTATCAGTAGTTTTATTTATCGTACTAATTGCATTATTATTGAAAATTGCTTATGTTCAATTTTTTCAAGGAGCTTCATTGAAAGAAGCTGCCACTAAACAACAAACAACTAGTAGGATTCTTAGTGCAAAACGTGGTACAATATACGATTCAACTGGAACTGCACTTGCAATAAGTGCAGATGTTGATACCATAACGATAAATCCTGATAAGTTTAAAAAAGATACTACAGAAGAAACTAAGGTTTATCAAGAAAAAATAGCAAAAGGTTTGTCTAATATCTTTGAGCTTGACTATGATGAAACTTTACAGAAAGTTACAAGTACAAATACAGTTGAAACCATTGTACAAAAAGTTGAAAAAGATAAAGTCACAGAGTTGAATAAATGGATGGAAGAAAATAAAATTACAACAGGTATAAACATTGATGAAGACACAAAAAGATACTACCCATATTATAATCTTGCATCTAATCTTATTGGTTTCTGTGGTAGTGATAATCAAGGTTTAACTGGTCTTGAATATTACTGGGATCAAACTCTTGCCGGAACAGCCGGTAAAATTACGACAACCCAGGATTCTCGTCAAGATTTAATGCCCAACCAAGATGCACAATATTATGCAGCTGAAAATGGTAGTAACTTAACACTTACCGTGGATATAAACATTCAATCAATAGCAGAAAAATACTTAGAGCAAGCATGTATAACTAACAAATGTGGTAATGGTGGTAACGTCATCATAATGGATCCAAAGACTGG
Source organism: uncultured Clostridium sp. (assembly GCA_946545035.1). Taxonomy (GTDB): domain Bacteria; phylum Bacillota; class Clostridia; order TANB77; family CAG-508; genus CAG-492. Next base: position 11,021 of record CAMNND010000003.1, read on the forward strand.
TGATATTTTAGCTATGGCAACTTATCCAGACTATGATTTAAATACACCATTTCAACCAAACGAGACAATGTCAGAAGGATGGGATGATTTATCATCTAAAGCACAAAGTGAAGCATTGCAATTAATGTGGAGAAATACAGCCATTTCTAATACATACGAACCAGGTTCAGTATTTAAAGTTGTAGTTGCTTCTGCTGCCTTGGAAGAAAATGTTGTTGAACCAGATAAAGCAGCTATATTTTACTGCTCTGGCTCTCAAGTTGTAGCCGATAGAACAATAAGTTGTGCTAATACCGGCGGTCATGGATATCAATCATTAAGAGAAGCCTTACAGAACTCATGTAACCCAGCATTTATCCAATTAGGACAAAAAATCGGAGTTACAACTTTATATAAATATTTTGATGCATATGGATTATTTACAAAAACAGGAATTCAAACATCTGGCGAAGCATCGGGAATATTCCATAACATAGATAATGTTGGACCAGTTGAACTTGCAACAATTTCATTTGGTCAAAGATTTACAATTACTCCACTTCAAATGGCAACAGCAGTTTCTGCAATAGCAAATGACGGAGTCCTAATGCAACCACGTATAGTTAAAGAAGTTTCAAATGTAAATACAGGTGCAGTAACAACTGTTGAACCAAAAGAAGTACGTCAAGTTATCTCTCCAGAGACAGCAAAAACAATGATGGATATGATGGAATCTGTAGTAACAGATGGTGGTGGTAAGTATGGTCAAGTAACTGGATATTCAGTAGCTGGTAAGACTGGTACATCTGAAGCCACAGAAGGCTCTACAGCTGGTTATGTATCCTCATTCGTTGGAGTTGCTCCTGCAGATGATCCACAAGTTGTTTGTTTATTAACACTATACAATCCTCAGGGAAAAGATCACTTTGGTGGTCATATTGCAGCCCCAGTTGTTAGTCAGATATTATCTGAAGTATTACCTTATTTAGATGTTCCGTCATCGGACTCATCTAATTCATCTGGTTCATCAAAAAATACTCAAACACTTGATATTCAAAAATCAACACTTCATACAGTAACGGGAAAAACAGCAGCAGATGCTAAAAAATATTTAGAAGAGCAAGGATTTAAATGTTCATATGATTGTGAAAGTACATCAATTATAACAGAGCAAATACCAAAAGCAGGTACCAGATTACCAGAAGGTTCAATTGTTCAATTATACTCTGATGATACAAAAAATAATAAACAGAAAACTGAAGTTCCAGATTTAAAAGGAATGTCATATAGTTCAGCTAAGAACCTATTGTCATCTAAGAAATTAAACATAAATGTAGTTGGTAACGGCCAAGTAATCAGCCAAGATCCAATTGCTGGAACAGAAGTAAACGAAGGTACAGTAATAACAGTAACACTTCAAAATGATGTTGGTTCATCATCACATTAGTGTTGCAACAAAATATAAAAAATGGACGGAGGAAATAATTTTATAAATTATCTCCTCCGTCTATTTTTTACTTTTCATCTATTATTTATTATCTAAGCTCTTTTTTATCTCTTCATATATTTTTTCTTCAACATTTTCCATAGCGATAGCTTTAGCTTTCTTCCCCATCTCTACTAAATTATTTTTGTCAGCTACCATTTCTTCAACATATTTATTTAAAATGTCTGAATTTAAATCTTGATTTAAAATTACTCTAGCAGCTCCAAGCTTTTCAAGTACTCTAGCATTATCTTCTTGTCTATTTGCTCCAACACTTGGTAATGGAATAAATATTGCAGGCTTTTCTACAATAGCTATCTCGGTAATGGTCATTGCCCCACTCCTACACACACTTAAGTCACATATGTTAATAAGCTCTTCCATATTATATATATATGGTATTATTTTGCTATTAGGGATATTTTCTATATCAATATTGCTATCTTCTAGCCTTGTTTTAATTATATCGTATTGTTTTGGACCTGTTGCCCATATTAATTGATAATTTTTATTCATTGAATTTATTACTATATCTACAACAGCTTCATTAATTCTTTGTGCTCCTTGACTTCCTCCGAATACAAGAACTATTGGTTTATCAGATGTAAGTTTATATTCTTTAAGTATCTTTTCTTTTCTTTCAGAAGATATATCAATTTTCTTAATTTTAGTTGGTGTTCCAGTCAATATAACATTTTCAATTCCAGATAAATTCTTTTTGGCAGCTTCAAATCCAACAAAAACCTTCTTCGCTTTTTTGGCAAACATTTTAACAGCTCTTCCAGGATATGCATTGCTTTCATGTAAAAATGTTGGTATTTTTTTGCTATTTGCTGCCGCAAATACTGGTCCACATATATAACCTCCAGTACCTATTACAACATCTGGTTTAAATTCATCAATAAACTTTTTCACAACTTTTCTACTATTCATTGTTTTTATGATATTTTTTAAATTTGTAAAACTTGGTTTTGGTTGAATACCATATGCCTCAATTGTTTTTAATTTATAACCAGCCCTTGGAACTAAATCATTTTCTAATCCTCTTTCTGTTCCGAAGAAAACAATCTCTGAATCAGGTTCATGCTCTTTTATTTTGTTTGCTATAGCTATTCCTGGATTAATATGTCCGCCAGTACCAGCTGCTGAAATAATAACTCTCATAAAAACACCTCTTTTAATTATACTTTTGAACTAGATCTTGAAATATTTAATAGTATTCCAACGTTTGCTAATAATAGCAACAACGCTGTACCTCCATAACTGAAAAATGGTAAGGACATACCAGTTGTTGGTATTGTTCCCGTTACAACCGCAATATTAAGTACTGCTTGAACAGCAATCAGAGTTGTTATTCCAATTGCAATTACCGATCCAAATAAGTCTTGACATCTCATTGATATTAGTATTCCTCGCCATATAAATATTGCAAATAAACCAATAACTAGTATACAACCTAAATATCCAAGCTCTTCTGCTAGTATTGAAAATATGAAATCATTATGAGGCTCTGGAATATATAGATATTTTTGCTTACTATTACCTAGACCTAATCCAAACATTCCACCAGATCCAATTGCATATAAACTCTGTACAGTTTGATAACCTGTACCTTGTGCATCTGACCATGGATCAAACGAAGTTGCAATTCTGTCTAATCTAAAGCTATTGCTCTTGCTCTTACTACTTTGGCTTATCCCTGCTTTGCTAATCAATAATACAATAGCAATCATAGCAATTAATGCTGTTACTAAGAAATATTTTAACCTACTTCCTGCAATATACATCATAACAAGAACTACAACACCAATAACAAGCGAAACACTAAAGTGGTTTTGTACAACATATAAAATGAGTACTGGTGGAAGTAGAAAAGCTAGTGGTACAATAAATCCCTTTACAGGAGTCTTTATGTCACTTTTATGATCTGCTAAATACCCACCATAAAATATAATCATTCCAATTTTAGTTAATTCTGACGGTTGGAACTGTGATCCAGCAAATTTAATCCATCTTGTAGCACCTTTTACAGAATAACCAAGTCCTGGTACAAGAACAAGTAGGAGTACAAGCCATGATGCGAAATAAATGTACCAATAATATTTTTTATAAAATCTATAATCAACCTTTGATAAAAAAAACATTACAATAAGACCAACAATAGCAAATAATAGTTGTTTTTTTACATATGTATAGCTATTTCCTGTCGTTGCAAGTGATGATGGTGCACTAGCTGATAACACCATAATAATACCAAGTGCAAGTAATAATAAAACTGTAATGCATAGAATAAAATCAAATTGATTATTTGCAAACTTTGAAATTTTCTTTGCTTTTTTTTGCATTTGTTATCTCCTTATCACTATTTATATAATACTCATTCCAATAATACATAAAATTAATGTTATAAAACTAAAAACTGTAACAACTTTACCTTCTTTCCATCCTGATAATTCAAAATGATGATGAATTGGAGCCATTTTAAATACCCTGTTTCCAGTTCTTTTAAAATGTACAACCTGTATCATTACTGACAAAGTTTCAATAATTGGAATCAAAGCAATAACAATTAATATTAGTGGCATTTTCATATATAACGCCATTCCAGCAATTGCGCCACCTAACATCAAAGATCCCGTATCCCCCATAAATACTTTGGCAGGGTGAAGATTGAATAATAAAAATCCAAGACATGCACCTATTAAAACTGTTCCAATTACCGTTACTTCCTTTATTCCTAATATTATACTTATTGATACTAAACATGTTAATATAATTGTAGTTACGCTAGTTGATAATCCATCTATACCATCTGTTAAATTGACAGCGTTTGTTGTTCCAAGCATTACAAATATTGCAAATGGAATATAAATCCAAATTGGTAATGTTATATATTGTTTTACAATTGGAATATATGTTTCTGTTCCAATATTTACAAACTTTATAAGATATATCGTATATATAACTGCAATTATCAGTAAGCCAAACATTTTATACATTGGTTTTAATCCATCTGTATTCTTTAACACTAGTTTTTTAAAGTCATCCACAAAACCTACTAAACCAAATCCTAATGTAACAAATACAAGCGGTATCATTTTCATCGCTGTATTTGGTTCAGATGCTTTATATTGAAAAAACAGAAAAACTGAGCAAACAACCATTGCGATTGCCATTATAATTCCTCCCATAGTCGGAGTGCCTTGCTTTGATAAGTGGGACTCTGGACCATCCTCTCTTTCTATTTGCCCCACCTTACATTTCTTTAAAATTGGTATTACTATTAATCCAAATATTATACTCATGGCAAATGAGAGTATTAATATTTTTATTTGAAAATTCATTAATTAATTCATTCCTTTCTCTTTAAGTGACTTATGCGTTTTATCTTTTGGTTCAAGTATATTATTTTTTCTTTTCTTCCAACTTATCGATAATTTCATTTACTATAATTCTTTCATCGAATGGATACTTTTCACCATTTATTTCTTGATATGGTTCATGACCTTTACCAGCAAGAACAATTATATCACGCTTATTTGCCATCTTTATTGCATGCTCGATAGCTTCAGTTCTATCTACAACGACCTCATATTTGCCATTTGTTTTCTTGATTCCTTCTTCTATCTGTTTAACAATTTTATTTGGATCTTCTGTACGAGGATTATCTGAAGTAATAATTGTATAATCTGCAATTCTACCAGATATTTCTCCCATAATTGGGCGTTTACCCGAGTCTCTGTCGCCTCCACATCCAAATACAGAAATTAATCTTCCTCTAGTATATGATTTAACAGCGTTTAATATATTTTCCAGACTTTCTGGTGAATGTGCATAATCAATCATAATTGTTAATTCTTTTTTATTGTCAACAAGTTCACTTCTACCAGGTACTCTAACCTCTTCCAAAGCTGTTTTGATGTTTTCAGCAGAGCATTCTAACTCTTTAGCTATACTAATTGCAGCTAAAGCATTGTATACACTAAATCTTCCAGGTATACATACTTTAACCCTCTCATTTCTATTTTCTAATTTAACTTTGAAATCAACATATGAATTGGTAATTGTAATATCCTTAGCCAATAAATTGCAATAATTATCAATACCATATGTGGTTATTTCTTTGTCTGGGAATAGTTTCGGTACTTTTGCAGTCATTAAATCATCTGCATTAACAAAAGATACTTTAGCCATCTCAATTAGTTTTAATTTTGAATCAAAATAATCTTTCATATCAGGATGCTCTTTTGGGCTAATATGATCTTCTGAAAAGTTAGTAAATACTGCTATATCAAAATCACATCCTGCAACTCTATTTAATTTTAAACTTTGTGATGAAACTTCCATAACAACAGCGTTACAACCAGCTTCAACCATCTTTGAAAATATAAATTGTAGCTTATTGCTCTCTGGAGTAGTTCTATCACTATCTTCTAATTTCTTATCTCCAATATATGTTGCTATTGTTCCAATTAAACCAACTTTCATCCCTTGTTTTTCAAGTATTGTTTTTGTCATAAAAGATGTTGTTGTTTTTCCCTTTGTTCCCGTAATACCAATTAATCTAAATTTCTTAGATGGGTTATCATAAAAATTACATGAACAAAGTGCAAGCCCTAATCTTGTATCCGGTACAATTATAATTGTTACGTACTTTGCAATTACTTTAAGTAATTCTTTATCAATATCTGGTTCAGCCATAACTGCAATAGCTCCAGCCTTAATTGCATCTTTAATGTAGTCATTTCCATTTACATCAAATCCTTTTATTGAAACAAAAAGTCCACCTTTCTTAATTTTTCTTGAATCACTCTCAACATTTGTTATATCTATATCTAAGTCGCCTTTAGCTTTAATTCCTTCAATTCCAACTAGTAAATTTTTAAGTTCCATAAAAAACCTCCTACGCCATTTTGGTTATATTATATCTCTAATTTTTTTATTTGTATACGAAACTTTTGATTTTTTCTACATTTCTTCGCTAATATAATATCGTAAAATAAACTATTTGACAATAATATTGCTCCCTTCAAAAACCTCGATTCCTGGAATTGGAATTTGTTCATTAATGATCGAATTTTCGTCACTATTTTCGGGTAAATCTATATTTAGATTAACATCACTTAATACCTTCTTAGCCTCTTGCATTTTTAACCCCACAATGTCTGGAACAACGACTTTTTTGTTTTCTTCTTCACTTTTATTCTTTGACACTTGTAAATATGGTAACACTTCGCCTAAAACTTGTGACGCAATTGGTGCAGCTACACCCCCACCTTGATGTCCTCCTTCACCAGTTGGATTATATAATGTAATTAATATTACAACTTGTGGATTTTCAATTGGAGCAACTCCAACAAAAGATGTAACGTACTTACCTGTATTAACACCATCCTCCGATGTTCCTGTTTTTCCACCAATTGAATATCCTTTTACCTGTGCATTTTTTCCCGTTCCTTCTGCCACAACAGATTCCATCATACTAAGTACCTTTTTTGAAGTTTCTTCAGATATAGCTCTTTTCCTTATATCAGTTTTAATCTCTTTTACTTCTCCATTTACACTATTAACTATTTTCTTAACAACTTTTGGTTTAATATAATTTCCACCATTTGCGATAGTCGCTACTGCTGTTATCATTTGTATCGGAGTGATTTCAAATCTTTGGCCAAACGAAATCGTTGCAAGTTCTACTGGTCCAACTTTATTCTCTGATAGGAAAATACTCCCACCTTCTCCTTGCAAATCAATTCCCGTCTTTTGTAGAAGTCCAAACTTTTCTAGATATGAATAATATATGCTCACACCTAATCGTTGGCCTAGACTTATAAAGACTGGATTACATGAATTCATAAGTGCTTCTCTTAAACTCTCAGTTCCGTGAGGTCTATAATATCTCCAACATTTTATTCTAACTCCACCAACAGTAATTCCTCCACCGCAATTAAATTCACCTGAATTATCAGTGTCTGTTATTCCCTCTTCTAGAGCAGCTGAAGCAGTTATTAGTTTAAATGTTGATCCTGGCTCATAGCTATCAGATATTGCTTTATTTCTCCACATATTTTGTTGAATCTTTATCTTTTCTTCCTTTGATAAATTATCCCAACTATTTGCTTCTTCTGTTATCGGTACATATGGAGAATTCAAATTATAGTCTGGATACCCTGCCATTGCAAGTATCTCTCCATTTTGTGGATTCATTATTATAATATTCCCACCATCAGTACACACATTATCTATACATGCTTCTTTTAAATATTTTTCAGTAATACCTTGAATAGTTGCATCAATTGTTAAAATTAAATCATTTCCATTTTGCGCCTCTATGTAGTCTTCGCCTTCTTTATCTAAATTGCCACCTTTTGCATCCGTTAATTTAACTATACTTCCTTTTTTTCCTTTTAACTCTTCATCATATTTTGATTCAATTCCCATCAATCCCTGATTATCGCTTCCACAAAATCCTATTATTTGTGATGCCATTGTGTTATATGGATAAAATCTTTTCGTATCAACATCTATATTCACTCCCGTAGTTATGTCATTATCCAATAGCCACTTTCTTAGTTCATTTGATTTTTCCTTATCAATTTTAGTAACAATTGTTTCAATGGAGCTTCTTTTTGATACTTTTTTTAATGTTTTTTCATAATCTAATTCGAAAAGATCAGATAGTTTTCTTGCAAGTCTTTCCTTATCTTCTTTTTTTATATTAACAGGATTCACTGTTACACTTTCAACAGATCCACTAACTGCCAATATCTTTTTACCAGTTGCATCATAGATTGTACCTCTACATGGATTAAAAGCTCTTTCCATTGTATGTTGGATATATGCCATTTTCTTTAATTTTTCTCCCATTACAAATTGTATCCAAAATATTCTAGTACATAATCCAAACATAGTTATGAAAACCATAACTATCATAAAATACATTCTTTTTTTTCTTGTAAGATTACCCGTTTTTTTATAAAATCTAACTTTTTCTTTTTTCCTTAATCTATTTTTTATACTTTTTTTCATAATACCACCTTAAATGAGTATTTTATTTAATCTTATTTAAGAGCAAAAAAAAAAGACTAAATTTTACTTTTAATTTAGTCTTTAATGTATAAATATACTTTTAATTTTTTCAATTATAACTTGATAAAATGGTTGATTTGAACTTTGTTTAATTCCCTCAGCTGTAACCTCTACATATTCTTTTTTGGGTAAACTAATATATACCTTTTGGCTATTATTTAGTTTTCCCATTCCGAGTTTATCTTTTGCCATTGATTCAACATTTGTTAAGTTAAGTTCATTTTCAATTCCAACTTCAAGTTGTTCATTTACTTTTTGTATTTCTGATAATTCCACTTTTAAATTCTCTTTTTGTGTGAACTTTTCATTTATAATTGAATTTCTATAACTTATGGTAAATAACACAGCAAATCCAAAAGCAATATAACAAACAAGCTTCATTTTTTTATTAAGCTCTTCTCTTGATATTTTTTTAACAGGTGTTTTTACTTTGTTTTCTTGCTTTCTTTCTACATCCTTTTTATTAACTGACTTAGTTGTTTTTTTCTTCGACTCGCTTACTGTAGGTTCGTATTCTGGCTGTATCTTTTTTGGGCTCGTTTCATATTGGTACCCACGGTACCCCTGATAACCATAAACCCTATTTGCCATAAGTTCTCACCTCTTTTCTTTCAAAAATTCTTAATTTAGCACTCTGTGCTCTACTATTTTCTTTAAGCTCTTCCTCAGTAGAAACTATAGGTTTTTTGTTTACAATTTTGCCATAAGACTTATAATTACAAATACAATATGGTAAGTCCTTTGGACAAGTACATTTTCCTTCTGCATCAGAAAATGCCTGCTTAACAGCTCTATCTTCTAATGAATGGAAAGTAATAATACATAATCTTCCTCCATCTTTAAGAGCCATAATACTGCTCATTACAGTGTCATATAATGGTTTTAACTCGTCATTAACTTCAATTCTAATTGCTTGAAATGTTCTCTTGGCTGGATGACCATCTTTTTGTTTAGATTTTGGAATTGATTTTTCTATTATAGAAACAAGCTCATCTGTTGTCTCAATTTCTTTTTTAGCTCTTTCAATACAGATATTCCTTGCAATATTTCTTGAAAAGCGCTCCTCACCATACTCAAAAATAATATCTGCCAGTTTCTCTTCAGAATAAGTATTAACAACTTTTTTTGCAGTTAATTCTTGAGTTTTATCCATTCTCATATCCAATTCATTGCTGCCAATGTAACTAAATCCCCTTGATTTTTCATCCAATTGGTATGATGAAACTCCTAAATCAAGCAAAATACCATCCACTTTATCAATACCAATTTCTTCAAGTATTGAGCTAATATCATCATGATTGCCATGAACATACTTCACATTATGAAAATCCTTTAGATTTTCTTTTGCTGCTGCTAGAGCTTCCTCATCTCTGTCTATACCAATTAATAGTCCATTATCTGATAAATGTTGTAGAATCACTTTGCTGTGCCCAGCACCGCCAAGTGTTCCATCAACATATATTCCATTTTCTTTAATATTCAATCCTTGTATGCACTCATCTAATAGTACAGGTTTATGCTTAAATTCCAAATATTCACCCTCTATACTTATTTCTTAAATAACACAATAGTTGGTATTATATAATACCAACTTATTGTGAACCTTAATATTTGTATCTTTAGTATCTATAACTACTTTTGTACATACTAAAACTTTTGTATATTACATTTTTTATCTTTAGTAGGCTTAGCTTTCGTACCTTTGCTAAGCTTTTTCTTTTGTATCTCCAAAAATTTTATCTTTTGTATCTTAAATATTTATCTTAAGTTTTTTATATAAACTTTTGCAAGTTATATACCAAGCATTGTCATATTCTCAGCTAAATCATCGGCCGAAATGTTGTCACCACTGTTGTATTCTTTCCATTTTGCCTTATCCCATATTTCTATTCTCGTACCTACACCGATAATTACAACCTCTTTTGTTATATTTGCATATTCTCTTAAGTTATTTACAATTAAGAATCTACCTTGTTTATCAATTTCACATTCGGTAGCTCCTGATAGAAAGAATCTAACAAAATCTCTTGCATTCTTGTTAGTTAGTGGAAGTTCTTTCAGCTTTGTTTCAAAGTTTGACCATTCCGCTTGCGAAAAAACAAATAAACAACCATCTAAACCTTTAGTTATAATGAATCTTTCTCCTATATCAATTCTTAACTTTGCCGGCATAATTACACGGCCTTTATCGTCTAGTGAATGTTCATATTCGCCAATTAGCATTGGTCTCACCTCACTTACCAGGTGGCTCCACTTTTTACCACTTTCCTCCACCTCGCTTAAATTGTAATACAACGATTTTTAAATTGCAACACTTTTTGTAAAATTTTTTAAATGTTTTTTGTTGATTTAATAGGGGTTATGCATATTTGTTCGTTTTTATGTTTATCTTTGCAACCTTCAAACCTCGTATTTACACTATCTTTGGCGAATTTAATAGCGTTACGTTCTTTATTATTTTTGTATGAAATTTATATTAAATTTACATGTCAAATATATAACAAGATTGTAAAAAATGTAAATGGTTTGTATAAATTTTTTATATAAATTTTTTTAAGATAATCATTATATATTTTAACCATTTATTCCTGTCCCAGCATTTATTAAATTTTTAGTCTAAAAAACAAAAAAAGAATACTAATTTCTTAGTATTCTTCTTAATATTTTTGGAGGCGACACCCGGATTCGAACCGGGGATCAGAGTTTTGCAGACTCGTGCCTTACCACTTGGCTATATCGCCATATACTAATGTATATTGAAAAAAATAATTTTTATTACTATTACGTAATAAAAATATGGAGCGGGAAACGGGGCTCAAACCCGCGACCTCTGCCTTGGCAAGGCAGCGCTCTATCAACTGAGCTATTCCCGCATCAACAACAAAAGTATAATACCAAAATATGAGACTAATGTCAATAGTTTTTATAAAGTAATTTTCTATTTTATAGAGCTTGGATTCTACATTTTTTTATTTTTTTAAAGATTATACTTGACACTCCGTCATCGTTGTGCTAATATAATACTTGTCCAAACGGAGAGGTGGTCGAGTTGGTTTATGGCACCAGTCTTGAAAATTGGCGTAGGTTAATAGCCTACCGTGGGTTCGAATCCCACCCTCTCCGCCAACAAAAAAGATAGAAACATTAGTTTCTATCTTTTTTTATTATTACCATCTTGTAGCTCACTTTTCAATTTTTGTAATCTGTTCAGTATCAAATATATAGTATGGTTTATCGCCAAATACCTCAATTCCATCTTCACTAACAAATATCGTATCATCTTCTGGTAAAGCAATTATTCTATATTCATTTGAAAGCACTTTTAAATAATTGGTATTTGCCTCGTTTTTTTCTTCGTCTCTATTTAAATAATGACAAAAAATACAAAATCCATTTAATATATCAAAACCTTTCGTGTTAGCAATCCCAACCTTATTCTCATCATCACATTCACATGGCTTAATATCTTTTCCCATTACAATAGCACCTGCACTTCCACCAAAAACAATTCCATCATTATCTATATATTCTTTTAATTTATCATAGAATCCTGTTAACTTTAATTCAAAAAGTAGTTTAAATGTATTACCTCCGCCCAAAAAAACAGCACCATAATTACTCAAATCAATATTTTCTAGCTCTTTAAAAGTCCTAATCATCTCAATGTTTTCTATATTGTATTCTTTTAATTCCTCTGTAATCCAATTATAGCAATCATCCATCTTATCATATTCCATTGCAATTGGTATATATAACAAAGCTTTATCTTTGTCAATTACATCACTTAGCTTCTCATATGCATCTTTTGATTTTTCTCCAGATCCTCCGCCACATAAAAACGCTCTCATATGTATCTCCTTTTACAAATATGAGTAGTATTTTATAATACTACTCATATAAAAATTTATTTTGTTGTTTTCCTCTTCCTTGTTGTAGTTGTTTTTTTGGTTGCCTTTTTTGTAGTTGTTTTCTTCGTCTTGCTTGATGCTCTTTTAGTTGTTGTTTTTGTACTTTTCTTTGTCTTAGTTACCTCATCTGGAATATTTTCCTTTGGTTCCCATTTTTCGCCTGGCTTTGGTTTATTCCATGATATATATTCGCAAGAGCCCGGATTATTCTCACATACAAAGAATTTTCTACCTCTTTTTGTTTTCTTAATTATAACTGCTCCGCCACAAACTGGGCATGGAACATCAATTGTTTCAATGATTGGTTTTGCATTCCTACATTCTGGGAAGCCAGGACAAGCTAAGAATTTGCCATATCTTCCATATTTATAAACCATCATTCTTCCACATTTATCACATGGTACATCAGATACTTCATCAACTAGTTCAACATGTTCAAGCTCTTTTTCAACTCTTTCAACGTTTTCTTCAAATGGACCATAGAAATCTGCTATTATTTTTCTCCATTCAGCTTTACCTTCTGCAATCTCATCGAATTCTTTTTCAATATTGGCTGTAAACTCTACGTTAACTACGTCTCCAAAGTTTTCGATAAGAAGTTTGTTAACTATTCTTCCTAGTTCAGTTGGAACTAACTGCTTTTGCTCTTTTTGTATATAATGTCTATCTAATATAGTTGAAATTGTTGGTGCATAAGTACTTGGTCTACCTATTCCTTTTTCTTCAAGAGTTTTAACTATACTTGCTTCTGTATATCTTGCCGGTGGCTCTGTAAAGCTTTGTTTTGCATCTATGTCCTCTTTCTTTAACTTGTCATTAATCTCAAGCGATGGAAGAACAGTTACTTCATCCTCATCACTATTATCATCTTTATCTTCAACATATAATTTCATAAATCCATGGAACTTGATATTTTGTCCATTTGCTTTGAAATTATATTTATCCGCATTTATAGCAACTGCAATAGTATCATATACAGCTGCCGACATTTGGCTGGCTATAAATCTATTGTAAATTAAATTATATAGCTTATATTGATCATTTGTTAGAGAATCTTTAACCATAGCTGGTGTAAGATCAATATATGTTGGTCTTATGGCCTCATGCGCATCTTGAGCGCCGTCTTTTGTTTTGTAGAACCTATTTTCGTAATATGCTTTTCCATAAGTTTCTTCAATATAATTCTTAGCCGCTGCTCTTGCAACGTCTGAAATTCTTGTAGAATCTGTTCTCATGTACGTAATTAAACCAACTACACCATGCTCAGGAACTTTAACACCTTCATATAGACCTTGTGCAACAGACATTGTTTTCTTAATTGAGAAACCAATCTTTCTTGATGCCTCTTGTTGCATTGTACTAGTCGTAAATGGAGGAGCAGGATTTCTTTTCTTCTCTCCTGTTTTAACATCCGTAACAATAAATTCTGCATTTTTTAAATCAGATAATATTTTATCTACTTGATCCTTACTTGTAAGCTCAACCTTCTTATCATTTTCTCCAAAGAATTTTGCTTCAAAAGCCTTTTTAGAACCTTTTGCCAATAACTTAGCATATATATTCCAATACTCTTCTGGATTGAAGTTTTCAATCTCTTCTTCTCTTTCGCAGATAAGTCTTACTGCAACTGATTGAACTCTACCTGCAGATAATCCTCTTTTAACTTTTTTCCAAAGTACTGGACTCATTTTATATCCAACAATTCTATCCATAACACGTCTAGCTTGTTGTGCATCAAAAAGATTCTTGTCTATTGCTCTTGGATGTTTAATAGAATCTTGTACTGCATTTTTTGTTATTTCATTAAATGTAACTCTGCATAAGCTCTCTGGTGATATATTTAATAAATAAGCTAAATGCCATGCAATTGCTTCTCCTTCACGGTCAGGGTCAGTTGCAAGGTATACGGTTTTTGCAGCGTTTGCCTCCTTCTTTAAGCTTTTTATTAAATCTGCTTTTCCTCTTATATTTATATATTCTGGCTCAAAATTATTATCGACATCAACAGCCAATTTTGATTTTGGTAAGTCTCTTATATGACCCATTGAGGCCATTACTTTTACACTTCCACCTATAAACTTAGTTATAGTGCTAGCTTTAGCGGGTGATTCCACTATTATTAATTTATTTGCCATAAATAACTCCTTTTCTTCATTGTATACTAACTTATTCTAAAATAGTTCTATTTAATTTTCAATACTTCTTTTTAAATTTTTATTTTTGAAAATTTAAGAGCATAAAAAAAGAAGCAAGATATTGCTTCTTAAAAGTTAAAAAACTGTGCACAATTTTTTAACTGATTATGCATTAGCTGCATTTAATTTTTTTGCTAAATTAGCTTTTTTTCTAGCTGCTGTATTTTTAGCTAAAACACCCTTTGTCCAAGCTTGATCTATTTTCTTTGTAGCTTCTGAGAATAATGCTTTTTTCTCTTCTGCTGTTCCATTTTCTAAAGATTGTTCGAATTTTTTAACAGCTGATTTGTATCCTGATTTAATCATGTTGTTTCTTTCAGTTTTTGTTTTGATAACAGAAACACGTTTGATTGCTGATTTAATATTTGGCATGTGTAGCACCTCCTTTTACATATCTCTTACTATTAACAGAAGCTATTCTACCACAACTATCAATATTTTGCAAGT
>CAMNND010000004.1 GCA_946545035.1 uncultured Clostridium sp.
GACAGTACCTTAAGGCGTGCATGCACACGGTACCATCCTTTATTTATCTTTTTATTTTAACGATATTTCACCGGAAATAGTTTTCTATTTCATTCATAGGTAGGAATTAAATAACTTTATAACCTGGCTTTCACCTAATCCAAGCTCTCTACATATAAATATTTATTTAATCATGTCCTAATCAACACTTTTAATATTAAATTTTTGTTATTATATCATTTAACATTTACTTTTACAAGATTTCTTTATTTAAATTATTGATTTGATTCATTGCTCTCTCTAAGAAATCCAAATATTATTTCATTTTTTTCTTCTTCAGTTAATTTTCTTCCAAGTGCTTTCATTTCAAGCTGCATTCTTTTTACAGCTTTATCTAAAGCTTCGTCTAATCTTTTAGTTGAAAAGTATTCTCTATCACTTTTTATTCTTTTAGCATAACGCTCTCTTTTTTCACCATATATATATAAAGAAATTGCTACGCCTAGTATTACTCCTAAAAACATAAACAAATATTTTTCCATTTATTATCGCTCCCTTATTATGTGCACTATTCTATCATAAATATTTGCTTTAATCAAGTCTTAATTATTCTTACTACTCGACCGTTACACAAGCAAAGACATTTATTCCATTCCCTTTACCAAACTCAGTAAGATCTTCACCGCTTGTAGCAGTTATTCCAATCGATTCCTCACCTATATTTAACAAATCAGATAAGCACTTCCTCATCTCGCTTATTTTTGGACTTATTCTAGGTTTTTTACATTCAATTGAAATTGATACATGTATAATTTTACCTTTCAAATATTTTAAAGCTTCTCTTAAATACACTTTACTATCTATAACTCCGCCTTTTAATAGTTTTCCAGTAACATCACCTAATATATTCTTTGTTGTAATTCCAGAAATTGCATTAGTAATAGCATGAAGAACAACATCCCCGTCACTATTAGCAAGCATTGGAGTTTCATCTTCGAATACAACTCCTGCTAGAACTAATTTTTTATTGCATTTATTTTCAAAGTCAAATCTATGACTATCCTGTCCAATTCCAACTTTCATTATTTATCTCCTTATTTTATTAATTATTTCCGTTGTAGATATACCTTCAGTCCTTTCTAGTTCGATTACTTTAGTAGAATATTTATCATATAGCTCTAGTAAACATTGCGGAATACAGTTGTCTGGCTGTTTAATTACAATATTCGGTTTTAGCTCTTTTATAATTCTTGAATACCTTTCAAACTGCAACTTATCTTTTTCATTCAAACTACTATGATAATTTCTACTATTTTTTTCATTTGCAATTACACAATAATCCGTATACTTTATTGCATCCACAATTAATGCTCTATTATATTCATCGACAAATGGTCTCTTTGTTCCTTTCAATTTAACCGCTTCATCGCATTTTACTATCACAACCAAAATATCACCCAAAGACTTTGCTCTTCTTAAAAAATTTAAATGTCCAATATGAAATAAATCAAAAGTTCCTTTTACTAATACAATACTTTCATCTTTATGTTTGTTTCTTATATCAGATAATTGTCCATAATTAACAAGCATTCTCTTCCCTCCAATTTAAATACTCTTTAATTTCATCTTGATTGAATGTATAAAAATCCAAATTATTACTAGGCTCTGATCTTTTTTTGCCATACAATGATCTTAATACTCTCAGAACACTTCCATGAGTCACAACTAGAATATTTATATTTGTACCAGAGAATTTTTTATCAATATATCTTAAAAAAGAATCTGCTCTTTTTTCTACATCATGGAAATTTTCACCATTTGGTGGTGTAAGACCTCCATTCTTGTACGCTTTTCTAATCTCAGTTGAAACAGAATCCATATTTGTTCCTTCCAAATCACCGTAATTAATAACTATTAATCTTTCATCTATTATTGGTCTTACATCTGGAAATATACAGTTTAATGTTTGACGTGTTCTACGTAGTGGAGAGCTATATATAATATCAAAACCATTTGAAAATGGCTCCATACTTCTCAGCTTACCGGCTAATACTTTTCCCTCTTCAGTTATTCCACAATCTATACGTCCACAAAATTTATTTTTTAAGTTTAATTCACTTTGAGCATGTCTTAAAAAAGTTAATGAATATTGCTTTTTCATAAAAACCTCCTTAACAAAAAAACATTAATCATTTTGTTTATATTTTTATTTGTTAACATAATTATAAATCCATGCTAGATAAATGTATAATACATATCTTTCTTGTAGAAATAACTAGAAGTTATATATTATAACAAAAAAGAAGAGGTTATACCTCTTCTTTTTGATTTATATTTAATTAATATTTACACATCTATGCTTATATTTTCAAATAATCTTTTTATGTTCTTAATTTTATTATTTGAATTATAATAAATTCCAAACTCAACTATTGGTGATTCAATACCTAAATCTAATTTTTTTAAAGTGCCTTTTGATAATTCATCTTTTATATATTCCTCAGTAATATATGCAATTATATCTTTATTTTGTAGAATTTCTATGATTGTATTGAATGTCGCATTTTTTATTTCTATATTATTTAAATTTTTTTGCTCTAAAATATCTACAAGATTTTTATATGTACTAGAAATATTTCTTAGTGTATATATCGTAGATATTTCTTTATCGTTAATAGTAGTTATATTGGCATATTTTGAATCACTGTTTACAAAGAAACCATCATGAAAATAACCTAATCTTATAAATCTTATATTCTTCCCATGTACACCTTCTGGTTGTTTTTTTGATAAATATGCATCTATCTCCTGTTTCTCAAGAGCTGCAAACATACTTTCTGTTGGGCTCTTCTCAATATTTATCTCAATATTTTTATTTTTTTCTTTCAGCTTAATCATTACATCTCTATAAATCTCTTTTGTCATATTTGTATGTATTCCTAGATTTAACATTGTAACATGTTTTAAGCTATTTTCCACATTTATTAATGTATTTATAGCATCTTTTATTTGATTATATATTCTCTGCCCATCATAAGTTAATTTCACGCCATGCTTAGTTCTATCAAATAACTTTAATTCAAGCTCATTTTCAAGATTGTGTATATGTTTTGTCACCGCTGGCTGCGAAATATTTAATATCTCACTTGCTCTAGTTAAATTTTCTTCATCTGCAACAATTTTAAATATTCTATATAATTCTAAATCTACCATAAAATCTCGCCCTTTTCTATTTTATATTTATCAGCATTGTACCAAAACTTATATTATAAATTCAAGTACATTAATTTACCTTGATTAATCGCTCTAAACAACAAAAGTTACCATATATGCTGCTCCAAATACGGAAGCATAAAACAATATTTTATTTACTAATCCGTTTGAATCACATAAGTCTAAACAAAACCTTTTATCGGAAAAAGGACATAAAACAGCCACCCCAACATGGTTAAGTAAATCAAGTACTATATGTGAAAGCATTCCAACAACAAATGGAATAGTAAATGACTGCGAAAGAAATGTCGATAGAACAAAATAATATATTCCCATACATGTAACAGAATGCATAAATGTCCTATGTTTAGTATAACTTCCTAATATTGATACAAATAAAAATATAAGAGCACCAATAAGTATATTTGTAGCACTTTTAAACTGAACTATTTTATCTATAATATCTATTCTAAACACATAGCTAATGACTGCACAAATAACAACCGTTGAAACTATAATAGCTGTTATTTTATTTAAAATTTGACTAAATTCAGAATTATATGAATCCAAATCTGGAATAGCACTACCAATCGTAGCTCCAGCAACTGTTATTAATAATGTTTTCAAATCCGTCGTATGCACCATTGCGGCACTTACAGCCACGCCAAAAGCAATATGAGTTTTGCATTGCATGATTAATTCACCACTTTCTTTTGTAATACACTTATTCTATTAAAAGGAATAATTATAGTCAATACTTTCCCTATAAAGATAATAAGAGCAGGGATATCTCCCTGCCCTATATCAACCTTAATGGCAAATATAAAACTAAAGAATCTTATCCCTGCTTCTTATTTCGCTTTTTTAGTTATTTGATTCAGCTAAAGTTATTTTGTCATGTTATCTTCAGCTTGCTTAATCATTTTTCTAACCATTTGACCACCGATTTTACCAGCGTCTCTAGCTGATATATCTCCGTTATATCCGTCTTTTAAGTTAACACCTACTTCGCTAGCTACTTCATATTTAAATCTATTTAAAGCATCTTTAGCTTCAGGAACAACCTTCTTATAGTTATTTGTATTTGCCATTTTGTTCACCTCCCATGTTTTAATAAACATTTCATTAGAAAAAACATATTGCTTTTTCTATTGTTAGGATGTGCACAAATAAGAAAAATAATCTGGTAATTTTTTGAAACTTAATTTATTGTTCAATAAAAGCTTATAAATTATTATTTATTATCAATTTCATTGATATTTTCATTTATTCCTTCTTGTTTCATCTCAGTTATACCATATCCAGTATGAACATTAAATAATGTATAGGTAAAATCTCCTCCAACAACAGCTACTATTACTATAGCCGCAATTAATACTGCTTTTTTATTTAACTTGTGTAATTTTAAATTAATATATGGAGAAATAAACTTAGCAATTAAATATCCACCTAGACCAAACATTAAACTGTTTAGCAAGCATATTCTTCCATTTATATTCCATGGATTATTAGTATAGTCCCACCATCTAATACCATACACGCTTTCTAGTATCCACGACGTAAAGTATTCCAATACTGAAACAATAATCGCACTTTTTATAAAAACATTATTCTGATTTTTTCTGAATAGAATTGTAACAGCTACAGCACCAAATCCATATATTGGAAGTACTGGTAGATGTAAAAATCCTCTATTTACAAAAAGACCATTTGTAATACCATAGAATGAAAACTCTATTATCCATCCAAATAATGCGTATATTAAAAACATAACAACTAAATTCCTAACACTATATGAATATTCCTTGCTCTTTAAAGAAACTTGTATACCTTTTCTTTCTGGATGGTTTGATCTTATAAATATATAAATCGGAATAGCCAGTGCACTTATTATGAATCCAGCCGCACATGATATTAGTCCACTTATTAATGTTTCGTGAAAGATTTCCATTGTTGATTCTAGCATACTAACTTTAACAACGCCATATGTTGTAAAGAAACCACCAATTATCTCAATTATTACAAATGCTATAAATCTGATATTTATATAGTAGTATTCTTCATTTTCCTTTTTATTTAAGTACACAAATACAGTCATAAAAATTATTCCTGCAAGACCAACTAGTGTACCACCATACATCATATCCCAATTACTGATAAAAGTCATATTCATTCCCACAAATAATAAAATACAACCTATAGTTCCAACAATTGTTTTTGCGATCTTTTCTTTGTCTTTCTTAATGTACTCAAATAAAGGATAAGAAAGTGTACTAAAAATCATTCCAAGTATCCATATAACGATACCAAATGTCATATGTTGATTTGAAATGAGTTGACTCGCGCCAGATCCCATTGCAACAGAAGCCATAATCATAACAAATCTTGCCAAAGTACTTTTCCATCTATTAATCTTGGTATTTCCATATTTCTTTCTAACAAATATTAAACCAACCAAATTTATAGCTCCAAAAACTGTTGTGATAATACCTGCTGTGAGCAAATTCCAATCATTCATAAAAATCATAAATAATCCCATTGCCGCGAATAATCCACCAACATTTGCCAGAATAATCTCAACTAAAGTTTCTTTTTTCATATTAATCTCCCCAAAATTTTTATGCACTCATTATACAAAAATCAAAAAAAAAAAACAATATTTTGATTATTATAATGGGGACGGAGAAAAAAATTTCCTTCTCCGTCCCCAAAATTACATTGTTTAGCTTGAGCTTTTCATTTGTTTTACCATTAAATCACCAAATATTGCATACCCAGTTGTTGGATCGGAAACCAAGACATTGGTCACTGCACCAATGAATTTTCCATTTTGAATAATTGGTGAACCACTCATTCCTTGAATTATTCCTCCAGTTTTATCAATTAATCTGTCGTCCACAATTTTAATAAGCATACTTTTATTATCGTAATTATTGCTAGTATATACTTTTTCAATCTTGATTTTATATGACCTTTTTATATCATTTTCTAGTTCACAAATAATTTCCGCTTCTCCCTCTTTTATCTCACTTCTGAGAGCAACTTCATATTCCATATTATCATCATATTCATTATCATTTAATTTTGAAACTTTTCCAAACACACCATAATTTGTATTTTTAGATATATCTCCTATTATTTCTGCTGAATTAACAATTCCTCTAATTTCTCCAGGATCATTTTTTTCACCTTTTTTTATTGAAATCAGTCTACTTCCTACAAGCTGTCCATTTGCTATATTAAAAATTCCCCCTGTATCAATATCAACAATACCATGTCCCAGAGCTGCAAAATTTCCAGTTGATGGTTCAACAAATGTAAGCGTTCCAACTCCTGCAGTAGCATCTCTAACCCAGATACCAATTTTATATTTCCCAGAGCTATTTTTTACTGGTAGTATTGTTCCAGTTTTAATTTCATCTGCTCTTGTGTACTTTATTTTTATCTCTTTTCCACATGCTTTATTTACTTGATCTATAAGCTCATCTGTACTAGAAATCTCTGTTTCATTTATTTCCAGTATTGTATCTCCTTCCTTAATATCTAATGATTCATATGGTTTATAAATTTTATTATCCATACCTTCCACCTCAGAAAATCCAACAACCAGTGCACCTTTTGAATACATTTTCACTCCAATTAATTCACCACATGGAACAACTTTAGTTTTCTCTATTACATTTACATTAATTTCTTTAACCGGAATTGCTCCAAATAAATCTAAATTAATTTCATAACTTCCTGAAGATGCATTAATCGAATTACTTGTTTCAATATCATTGGAAGCCTCTACAGATTTCATTTTTATATCTTCATTTTTTCGAATACTAATTCCTGCTAAAGTCCTTAAATTTATATCTTCCCCTTGAAAAATTATAATATTACTCGGAAGAAATGTTATATTACATACATAAACATATATAATAAAACTCATTAGAATAATTAATATTTTCTTAAGATTATTTGATTTTTTATCTACTTTTGATTTTTTCTTTATATTATTCATAAAATCACCTATGAATATATTATCCAATTATTTTTTTATTAAACATAAATATTGGCAGCTGGGATTACCCAGCTGCCTTCGGTTTTCTTTTTTTCTTCTTGTTCTTTTTTTTCTTTCCCTGATTATTATTCGGACTAGTCTTGAACTTGAAATTGTCGTTTTTCGTCTCCTGTGCAAATTCCTGCCTTACAGGGACGGCGTACCGATTCTTTTTCATAAAAATCCTCCCTTTAAGGTTGAAACGGTTTACGTCTGCTTGATTATTATAACATGTATTGGAATATTTTTAAATACTTTTATGTAAAATAATGTAAACTTTTATACCTTATACACATTATTTATTTTTATTCATTTTCTATTTTACAAAAAAAATTTATATGATATAATGAGAAAAAATATGACGAATGAAGAGGCTTTTATGAACAAAATATTAAAATATGAGATTCAAAGCGATGTTAGAGATATTGAAGCCGAAATAGAATACGAAGAGTACATGTTCAACAAAGTATTCAAATCTAATGTCACTTTCAAAAAATCTTATGAGAAATTTAACTTAATATATAATATCTATGGACCACAGGCTTATAGAAGATTCGTTCCATCTACATATCAAAAGCAAGACTTGGTTCATTTGGTTAACACACAAAACTATCTTATATTATATGATAGACATGGAAAAAAGACATATAACAACCTTGTTTATACTGTCAATCTTACTAATTTTTCAAACTATTATAGCAAATTCAGAGCCTTTTTATATAGATTAACAAATATATTTTCTAGAAGAAAATTAAAGATAAAAACAGATGAACCATTGATGCTACCAGAATCTGTTCCAATTATACATACTTAATACTTACGTTTTATTATAATCGTAAGTATTATTTTTTTACCTAAAATCACATATTTCGACATATCTCATACTATATACAAAGCAGATATTTCTGCTGTATATGATGAAGGGAGTTATGATAATGGAGTTTGAAAAAAATATGTGTCCAGTTATTGGAGTTGATGGATTTATTTCATCTGGAAAACAATATGACGTAGATATCCATTTACCAGAAGATAATAGATCAGTTATTTATGGCGTAATAAGAGATAGCTATGATGAACCTGTTGCCGATGCAGTTGTTAAATTAATTGAAGTAGAAAAAGACGGAAAAGATATTGAAAGAAAACCTGTAACACACACATTTACTGATAAACAAGGACAATTTGTTTTTGGACCACTTTGTGCAAATAAGTTTTATGAAATAGAGATTTGGGCTAATAAAGTAAAACACAGAAAAATTTGCAAATCATGTGAACATCATGGCAAATGTTTAAAAGGTGAAAAACTAGATTGTAAGAATGATGAATTTTATCCAAGAAGCACAGATGAATTATCTAAAGAAACTGAAGAATAATATAAAGTAAATTTAAAGAGATATTTTTATAAATATCTCTTTCTACATAACACCTATTTTTTTAGCAATCTTTTTACCTTTTTTCATAAATTTATTTCCAACATTAATTAAACTTTCTCTGTATAGCATTGCTGTACCAACCGTAAACATTGTACCAACAATAACACCTTTAAAAAACTTCATAGTAGACCTCCATAAAATAATTCTAATTTTATTTTGTCTACTTTTAAGATGTTTACTCATCTAATATTTTCCAGACTCAGCTTTTTAGTGAATCCATATCAAAATTTGAAATATCACATAGAGCTCTTATTGATGAAAAATACGAGTTTCTTATATCATTTTTCAATTCATCATCTTTTATATTTTCTATTAAATCTAAAAATTTTTGTACATTATATAGATATTCTCTCTTCTTATCCAAGTTGTTACCTCCATAGTTAATGTTTACTATATAATAAATTTTATTTTTTTGCAACATTATTTTTAATTAAATAATATTTATTCTTTATATTTATCTACAAATATTTTTATTTTATCCACTAAATATTTAACATCTTCAATGGTATTACTCATTCCAAAACTTGCTCTTAGAGCTCCCTGTATATATTCTTCATTCAAACCAGTAGCTAATAAAACATGAGATGGAGAGCTTTGCCCTGATGTACATGCAGATCCCGCTGATGCGCAAATTCCATATGAATCTAAGTACAAAAGAAGTTGCTCTGCATCCACACCTTTAAAAGAAAAATTAGCATTTCCTGGTAATCTATCAAATCTATCACCATTTAACTTTGCACACTCAATTTTTCTTTCAATCTCAGAAATATAATAATCTCTCAGTGTTTTTAAATGATTGTTATAGGCATTCATTTCTCTATTTATTAAACTTATTGCTTTCCCCATTCCAACAATTGATGCAGTATTTTCAGTTCCAGCTCTTCTTCCTCTTTCCTGGTGTCCTCCTTGAATTAAATTATCGAACTCTATTTTAGAGCTTATAAATGCTGCTCCGATACCTTTTGGTGCATATATTTTATGCCCAGACATAGAAAGTGCATCTATGTTTTGCTCTTTTACATCAATTCTAATATTTCCCATGGCTTGAACCGCATCTGTATGGAATATAATGTTATTCTCTTTTGCTATTCTTCCTATTTCATTTATCTGTTGTATAGTTCCAATCTCGTTATTTGCATACATAATGGAAAACATTATTGTATCACTTCTTATAGAATTTTCAAGCTTTTCAAGTGATATTTTCCCATTAAAATCTACATTTAAATATGTAACATCAAAACCATTTTCCTCAAGCCATTTACATGTATTAATTACTGCTGGATGCTCAATTTTTGAAGTAATCATATGTTTTCCTTTATCTTTATTTGCAAGCATAATTCCTTTAATAATCATATTATCACTTTCACTACCACAAGAAGTAAAATATATCTCATTTTTTTCTGCATTAATTGCTCTAGCAATTTCAGATCTTGCCTCTTCAACTGCTCTTCTACTACTTCTACCAATTGTATACATAGATGAAGGATTCCCATATTCTGTTCCAAAAAATGGAATCATACTGTTCAAAACTTCCGGCCTAACCGGTGTCGTTGCTGCATGATCAAAATATCTAATTTTCATAATACTACCACCTACAAAAAGTTTTACTTTATTATATTTATAAGTAAAAAAAATATAGCCAAAATCTAAAAATTTTGACTATATTATATATATAAAAACCCTAATAATGTTTAAGCAGTCGTTTCTGACCATCTCATCATTCGAATAGCTTTATATGTCTCTAGCACTTGTGAATATTTTTCATATTCATCTTCCCAAATCATTGATGGTACTTTTTCAAACTTAGAAAACATCTTCTCTGCTTCCTTTAGAAATGCTTTTTGTTCAATATCACTCATATTGTTTTTTCTCTTTGAATATATGTACAAAGTATCTAAGTCATTAATAGCAAATATAAAATCAAAGAAATCTTTTACATTCATACCACTTGCTTTTATTTTTAAACAAACATAAGCTGCAACAAATCCAATTACAAGAAGTACAATATATAATATATATATAATTACCATAATAATCACCTTCTTCAAATCCGTATAGTTAATTATACCATTTTTGTAACATTTTTGCAAATTATCTGTAATATTATAGTAATATATATGTAATATTTTGGCTTATTTTGTAAAATATTTTATAAAAAAAGAAAATCTATCTCTAGATTTTCTTTTAATAAAGTTTAATTTTTAAGCGTATATAACTCCACCAACAGTTCTATTCATTGATGAATCGTTATTTGCAAGTATTGTTTCTCCACCTGCTATAGCAATTACATCTCCAGTTTTGATTAGTCCTAATTCTTTAGCTTTTTCAATACCTTTAGATATAATTTCTTTTGGTTTTCCTTCTTCTTTAACTAATAGAGGGATAACATCTGCAACAATTGCTAATTGTCTATATATTTTCTCGCTCTTTGTAACAGCAATGATTGGACAACTTGGTAATAAGCTTGAAATTATACTTGGAGTATTTCCAGCTTCTGTATATGCAAATATTGCCTTAGCGTTCATTTGTCTTGCAGCTGAACAAATAGAATGATTTAAATAAAATTCATAATTATCAATTCCGAAATCTAAATTTCTTCTTGCTATTCTCTTATCATAACTAATAGCATCTTCGATTGCATGAGCAATTCTTGACATTGTCTCAACACATTCAACTGGATATTTACCCATAGCACTTTCACCAGAAAGCATTATAGCTCCTGTTAAATCGAATATAGCATTAGCAACGTCAGATACCTCAGCTCTTGTTGGACGAGGATTTTCTGTCATTGATTCAAGCATTTGTGTTGCTGTAATAACAATCTTTCCTGCTCTATTACATTCTTTGATAATTCTCTTTTGAACTAATGGAACATATTCCATTGGTAATTCAACACCCATATCACCACGAGCAACCATTATACCATCAGATACTTTAATTATTTCTGATAAATTATCTACACCTTCTTGGCTTTCAATCTTAGATATAATTTTAATTTTTTCTCCGCCATTCTCTGCTAAAACTTTACGGATAGCTCTAACATCATCTGCTGATCTAATAAATGATGCTGCTATAAAATCGAAATCATATTTACAAGCATCAATTAAGTCCTTGATATCTTTTTCTTTTAAAGCTGGTAAATTAATGTGTCTTCCTGGAACATTTATGCTCTTTCTATTTCCAAGCTTTCCACCATTTAAAACTTTACAAACAATATCTTTACCATCTATTTTTTGAACTTCAAGTTCAATTTTTCCATCATCTATTAAAATAGTTGTTCCTGGCTCTACATCTTGATATAAATTCTTATATGTAATTGATGTTCTTGTATTATCACCAACTACATCTTCATTTACTAATGTAAATGTATCTTCTGCTTTTAAAGAAACAGGATTTTCAACTAACATTCCAGTTCTTATTTCTGGTCCTTGTGTATCTAGAAGTATTGCTACTGGTAAACCAACAGCTTCTCTTGCTTCAATTAAAGCATTATAATATACTTCTTGATCCTCGAAAGATCCATGAGAAAAGTTTAATCTTGCAACATTCATTCCTGCAAGCATCATTTTCTTTAATACTTCTACATCCTTTGTGGCTGGTCCAATTGTACATA
Source organism: uncultured Clostridium sp. (assembly GCA_946545035.1). Classification (GTDB taxonomy): domain Bacteria; phylum Bacillota; class Clostridia; order TANB77; family CAG-508; genus CAG-492. Next base: position 12,281 of record CAMNND010000004.1, read on the forward strand.
CTATTTTAGTTCTTTTAGTATTTATCATTTTTTTTCCCTCCATATCTAAAAAACTGACATCTGTTATTATATCACTAATTTTTTATTGTTACAATGAAAACAAGACAAAATTTCAACTTTATTTACATATTTTTTATACAATTTCATATTTTCTAAAAATATAATAATAAAAATGTCATATTTCGATAAAATCAGGAGGAGCGTGAACACTATTGCGCTCACGCTCCCTTTATATAAACAAGCCCCTCCCCTCTCAAAAGGGACTTGGTTGCCCGTTAGGGCTAAGAGCTATACGCTAGCTCCATTTGTGGAGATTACTGAGAGCTCCACAAGATACAAATTCTGTATCCACTGTAATTATATCATTTTACCAATTTTATGTCAAACTATAAAGTACCTTTGAGCACTCAGTATCTAGTGCTCAAAAGTACTTTCATCTTAGATTTTATTTAATTATTTTTCTTCAAACCAATTCATTAAACTTAGATTCTCAGCATCTAAAAGCATATTATGTTTCGGTAATGCTCTAAATGTATAGCAGTAATTTCCACCAGTTCTTAGTAATAACTTAGCTTGGTACACATATTCGTTAACATCCTCGTACTCACCAACTAAATCCATGTTTGTAATGCTTATATTTCCAAGTTGTCCATTCTCTTGAACTTTTCCACAATATACTTGCATTTCAACGCTATCCTTAGTTATATTTGGAAGTTTAACTTTACAACTTACATTTATTGTGTTTCCCGCATCAATTACAGCATTATTCATATTATCAATTTCTTCCTGAGAAATTTTAATTCTATGCCAGCAATTCTTTATTTTTTTCTTCCACTCGTCAAATTCAGCAACTTCTTCTATATCTCCATAGTATTTCTTACTTAAGTCACATAGTGGTATATATAATTTACTTACGTAATCAATAAGCATTCTTGCTGTACTATATTTTCCTCCAGTTGATACAATTGACTCTTTCATAATCTCAAGCCACTCTTTAGAAATTCCATTATCATCTTGATTATAATATGTTGGAACAATTTTCTTTTCTAATGTGTTGTATAAATCAAGTGAGTCTTCATTATCTTGTACATCATAATTTTCATGTTGCTTTTCAGTACCAATTCTCCAGCCATTGTTTGCATTATATCCTTCAGCCCACCATCCATCTAGCACACTAAAGTTTATAACACCATTTACAGATGCTTTTTGTCCGCTTGTTCCAGATGCTTCCAGTGGTCTTCTTGGATTATTAAGCCACACATCAACACCACTTATTAGATATCTTGACATTGCAATATCATAATCTTCAAGCATGAAGATTTTTCCGATAAATTGTGGTTTTAATGATAACTCATGTATGTATCTAATCAAATCTTGTCCATATTGATCAACTGGATGAGCCTTTCCAGCAAATATAAGTTGTACTGGGTGCTCATCATCATTCAATAATTGTGTAATACGCTCTATATCTTTAAATATTAATGTAGCTCTTTTGTATGTTGCAAAACGTCTTGCAAATCCAATCGTCAATGCATTTGGATTTAAACCATTAACAACTTGCATTATTTGGTCATATGAACATCCACTTCTTCTTAGTCTTGTTATAGTATTTTCTCTAACTAAATCAAAAAGCTTTCTCTTTCTATCCATATGAACATCCCAAAGCTCTTGATTTGGAATACTTCTTACAACTTTCCAAATTGAATCATCATATACATAGTCTTGCCAATAAGGTGTAAAATATTGATTAAATAATCTTTTCATTCCTGGGGAAAGCCATGTACATGTATGAATACCATTTGTAACATATGTAATTGGTGCTTCTTTTGCACTAATATCTGGCCAAACTTCTGAGAATAATTCACATGATACCTCTCTATGTAACTTACTAACACCATTCTTTTTACCTGATGTTTTGAGAGCAAGGATTCCCATGTTGAATCCGCTTTCTTCAACTTTTGCCTTTGGTTCCATACCAAGTCTTAAGAAATCTTCTTCAGAAATTCCAAACTTATCCCACCAACCTTTAAAATATTCTTTTATACGCTCTGTTGGGAATATATCATTTCCAGCTGGTACTGGTGTATGAGTTGTAAATACAGTCTTAGCAGTAACAATATCTTTTGCTAAATCAAATGAAACTTGTTTTTCTTCCATAATTGATCTAATTAGCTCTAAAATTAAGAAAGATGAATGACCTTCATTCATATGGTATACTGTCGGATTAATTTTTAATGCTTTAAGTAATCTTGTACCAGCAACTCCAAGAACCATTTCTTGTCTGATTCTATTTTCTTGATCGCCGCCATATAAACGTAACGTTGTTTCTCTAATTTCTTCTGAATTTTGGTCTATGTCAGAATCCATTAGGTATACTTTGCATCTACCAACATTTATACACCAAACTTTCAAATATATTTTTCCTGATGGTAAATCGATATCAATTATCATATCTTCCCCATCATCATCTTTTACTGGTGTAACTGGTAAATTGTCTACATCTAATTTTTTATATAAACAATTTTGGTTTCCATTTCCATCAATCTCTTGGTGAAAATATCCCATTTTGTAGAATAATCCAACACCAACAAGTGGAATACCTAAATCGCTTGATGATTTCATATGATCACCAGATAAAATTCCAAGTCCCCCTGAATAAATTGGTAGAATTTCATCTAATCCATATTCTGCTGAAAAATATGCAATTACATCATCTTGATTGCGTGGATAATTCTTTTTAAACCATGTATCTTTGCTTTTCATATAACTTTCAAAGTTGTTGTTTATAATGTCATATTCTCTCAAAAACTCTTCATTTTTTATTGCCTCATCTAATTTTTCTTGAGAAACGGAACTTAAAAATCTTACGGGATTTTTCTCAACTTTCTCCCATAAGTACCCATCTATATCTTTGAATAACCTCAAGAATTCCGTATTCCAAGACCACCATAAATTATTTGCAATTACAGATAGTCCACGTATTCTCTCTGGTAATTGTGGCATAACAGTTATTTTATTAAAAACATACATTTTTAATTTCCTCCTTTGTACTTTTCCACTTTATCATTTGTCATAATCAACTAATTATATTATCTATTAACAACATTTATTTGTCAATTAAATTTAGAAACTTTTTCGAGATGTTTTAGCACTTATTTTATAGCCTCTATGCCTCGTAAATACTGTGCTTTGTGTTTTTTTATTTTAATCAATTGTAGTATTTTTTCTACCTATTCCAACCACCTCATTCTGTAATGCTCTCCATGTATTGCAACCTATAATTCCATCTGCTTTTAATCCTCGCGATGATTGGTATCTAATAACAGCACTATTCGTATTATTGCCGAATACACCATCTAAACCTTTAGTTGAAAATCCTAATGTATTAAGACCATCTTGTGCAATTAAAACATATACTCCTTTAGAGCCAAATCTTATAGTTGGATATCCTCCTGAAATGCATGCTGGTGGAAATATCCTTTTATCAAAATGAACCCAAGATGGTGTCTGATTTATAGGCTCTACATACGACCATACTCCAGAATTTCTTGCACTATTGTAGAGCACCTGTCTTTGCTCTAAAGTAAGTATTTGGCCTACATCAAAAGCAACCCCAGCATAATGCTGACTTTGAATACCATGCGCATTTTCCCAAGGTCTTCTAAATGCAGCACCAACATATATTGGAGCCCCATAAATATATCTCTGTGCATTCCATGCAAGCATTGTACTTCTTGTTGTCCATAAAGTCTGACTTGAACTTCTAGCTCTAAACTCCCTGACCAATAAAGTATTATTTGTATTATATGGCATTGCCTGAGAATCACCTTTATAGTACGTTTCCATTCTATTTGCATCTTCATTATAAACTAAAATTTTTGCCATAAAAAACCTCCATAAAATATTTGTATATTTTATGAAAATTATATATATTAGTTAATATTTTCTATAATTATCAACACAAATTATCATTTTTTTGATTTAGGTCTAGAAATTTATTTATCATTGTGATATTATAATTGTTGTGTTCATAAATTGGGGTATCGCCAAGCGGTAAGGCATCGGACTCTGACTCCGACATTCCTGTGTTCGAATCACAGTACCCCAGCCACAATATGTGTAAAACGGCACATATGTAGTCGCATCACTCATTTATAGAGGAGATGAATTAAAATGAAACATGTTAAAACCATTAACGCTGCTAATCTGAGAAAGACTGCAGCATCTGGTGGTTGCGGTAAGTGCCAGGCTTCGTGCCAGAGCGCATGCAAGACATCTTGCACCGTTGCTAACCAGAAATGTGAAAAGCAGGACAAATAACATTTATGCCTGCAATTAACATTTAGACGATGACTTTTTCATTGCTCATTGGTTTTATTTGTTTTGTTTTTGAGGTATTTGTCAAGCTTGGCAAATACCTCCTTTTCTTTTTTACAAAAAATTAAAACATAATTCAAAAAATCCCCTTAAGCTCCGGTCATATTTTGACTCATGTTTCTCTATCTTCTTATTCATCCGATCAAAATAATTTTATATTAATCCAATCATTTTCTTCATCTTTATTTTCTTTATTTATTTTTTCGATTGCCTCATCTATAAAAACTTTACTTCTATTGCATCCTGGATTAGCTAAACTACATCTGTTACTGCATCCCCTGCAATTCATATTTTTTAATTTTTTCTTTATTTCATCTTCTTTCATAGTGTCACCTCGCATAGATTATAACATATTATCATCTATTATATTCTTTGTTTATATTTATAATTTATATTTAAATTTTAAATTGACAAAAAAAATAATTATCCATATAATCAAAGCAGATATTTTTTAAAGGAGGAGTTTTAAATGAAAAAATATTTATGTGAAATGATTGGAACAGCCGTACTTGTTCTATTCGGATGCGGAACTGCTGTTGCATCAGGTAGCTTAATTGCTACTGCTGTAGCATTTGGTCTAACAATTGTTATCATGGCCAATGCAATTGGAGATATCTCTGGTTGTCATATTAACCCAGCAGTTTCTCTTGCAAAATTTATTAATAAAGAAATTGATTTAAAGGATTTCTTATTCTATTGCTTATTCCAAGTAATTGGTGCATTTATTGGTGCAGGAATACTTTATTTCGTATTATCATCAGGTGAACTAGATGTTGATAAAATCGGATTAGGAGCAAATTTATATGGTGAATCAATTAGTTGGTTTGCAGCATTTGTTGTTGAACTTATCTTAACATTCGTATTTGTTTATACAATATTAGATGTTACAAATGATGCTAAAAAATCTGCTAATGCAGGTGTTTATATTGGTTTAGCATTAACATTCGTTCATTTATTAGGAATTGGTTTAACAGGAACATCTGTTAACCCAGCAAGAAGTATTGCCCCAGCTATCATTATGGGAGAAGATGCATTAGAGCAACTTTGGGTATTCATACTTGCTCCACTTTGTGGTGCTGCATTATCAGCATTTGCATTTAAATTTTTAAAGAAAACAAACTAATATTAGAATAAAAAAATAACCATCATAGATGGTTATTTTTTTATTTATTAATTTATTTATTATTAATTTCCTTGTTATTAATTTCTTATTTTTGTTTCTATATTTCATTTACTTTCTTCATTTTAATTCTTCATATTTTTTAATTAATGTTAATCGTGACTTCCTCTTTCATTTGTAATACCCAAGAACGAACATGGATTTATTTGACTATACATATCACCAATACATACTTCGAAATGTAAATGAGCCCCCTCTGATGCTCCAGTATTACCTGCATACATTATAATAGAACTTGTTGTTACTGGTGCTCCAACTTCAATACCAGATGCAATTGCACTTCCATGTGCATATCTTGTATAAATTGGTTTGCCGTTTTCATCATCACCGTGGTAGATTACAACATATAATCCCCATCCACCACCATATCCGCTATAATTTACATACACAACTGTACCTTCTTTAGCGGCATATATTGGTGTTCCTTCTGGTGCATAGATATCCACACCCTTGTGTGCTGTACCAACATATCCTGATGTATCAGATCTTCCATTTGGAGCATAGATAGAATTTACTGTATGCTCGATTCTGGTTGGCCATGTCATACCTCCGATAGATGCTGCAGCAGCTTCTCCTTCAATAATATCTCCTCCAGCATATCCACCATTTGCAGCTTGCTCAGTAGCTCTTCTAACAGCTTCATTTATTCTTGCAAGCTCTGCCTGTTTTTCTTCAACAACAGCTTGCATATTTTTTTGCTCTTCATTTAGAGCTTCATACTTTGCTATTCTTTCTGTTTTTTGCTCTCCAAGTTGTTTCTGCTTAACAGACATCTCAATCTTGCTATTCTCTAGTGCAATTTTACTATTATTAAGCTCATTTTTTTCTTTCTTTATTTCATTTATTAAATTATTGTCATATTCTGCAATTTGTTTTATCATATCGTAGTTAGACATGAAATTTAATATACCGCCACTAAAAAATGCTTCTAAATATGTATTACCATTATCCATATACACAGCTGTTAATCTTTCATCAAGCAATCTTTGTTTATCTTCTAAATCTTTTTGCTTTGTTTCGATTGTTTCACTTAGCTCTGTAATTTTTCCTTGTATATCACCAATTTGAGACTCTGTCTGAGAAATTGTATCATTTAGTTTATTGACTTCTTCCATGATATCATTTTTCTCATTATCAATATCATCAATTCTTTCTTTTGCCTCTTCTATCTCAGATTCAACAGACTGTTTTTGACTATCTAATGTATCTGCGTATGCGTTTGTGAATATAACAATTATTGATACCAATATAAAAAATATCAAAATTCTTTTCTTCATTAGCGTATTTTCCTTTTCCCTTTTTCTCAATTATAATATAACAATTTTTTTAAAACAATATTTTTTAATATTATAATTCAAATTGAGAATTATATAATTCAGCATAAGCACCATTTTTCTTTATTAGCTCCTCATGGTTACCATGTTCAACTATATTTCCATTCTGCATTACAAGAATTAAATCAGCATTTTTAATAGTTGATAATCTGTGTGCAATAATGAATGATGTTTTACCTTTACTTAATTTATCCATCGCTTCTTGCACAAGTTCCTCTGTTCTTGTGTCAACATTTGACGTTGCTTCATCCAATATTAAAAATGGTGAATGTTCAATCATACCTCTAGCAATGGTTAATAACTGCTTTTGACCTGCAGATATACCATCATTTTCAGATAACATTGAATCATATCCGTTAGGAAGTGTCTTTATAAAGTGATCTAGTCCTACTTCTTTGCAGACTTCTTCAACTCTACTATCTGGAACATTTTCCATATTGTATATAATATTTTCTTTCACAGTACCTTCAAATAGCCAAGTATCTTGTAATACCATAGTAAATAGCTCTCTAATATTCTGTCTTGATAATTTTTTTGTTGATACACCATCAATCCTTATATCACCAGATTTTATATTATAAAATTTCATAAGTAAATTAACCATCGTAGTTTTACCCGCTCCAGTAGGCCCAACAATAGCAATTTTTTGTCCAGGATTAGCTGTTGCTGTAAAGTTATAGATAGTTGGTTTATCATTGTTATCATATTGGAAAAATACATTATCAAATTCAATTTTTCCTTTAACCTTACTTTTATCAAGATACTCCGTTATTTCATCTTCATTTTCTAGCTCTTCTTCATCAATAAATTCAAATACTCTTTCACTTGCGGCTGCCGTAGTTTGTAATGCGGTTAATGCTTGAGCAATTTGCGACAATGGATTCGTAAATAATCTAACATATATAATAAATGCAACTATAACACCAAATGAAATCATACCTTTCATCGTAAGAAGTGCACCCATAATACATACTGCCACATATCCGAAGTTACCAATAAATCCCATCAATGGAGGCATAAGTCCAGATAAAAATTGGCTCTTTTTATTGCACTCATATACACTTTCATTAAGTTCATCAAATTTTTTATCAGCAACTTTTCTACCATTATAAACTTTTACAACATTTAATCCCGAAAATATTTCTTCAATATGAGCATTAATCTTTCCAAGTTCAACTTGTCTTGCAACAAAGTATTTCTGAGATTTTTTTAGAATAAAACTCATTCCAAAAAAACCAATCAAACTTGAAAAAATAGCAGTTAGTGCAAGAATCCAGTTTGTTGTAAACATCATAATCATTGAACCAATAAATAGCGTTATCGATGTAACCAAAGTACCAAGCGACTGGTTCATTGATTGGGCTATTGTATCAATATCATTTGTCACTCTGGATAAAATATCTCCTGTTTGATGTCTATCAAAGTATTTAAGTGGTAGCAAATTAATCTTTTTTGAAATTCTACTTCTTAGTATTTTTGCAAAATTATTTGAAACCTTCGTCATTTCTATACTTTGAATATAAGAGAACAATGCACTTAACAAATACATAACAATCAAAATAACAGTGATATTTTTTATCTTATCCAAATTCATTCTTGGCTCAATTAAAGACTTTAAATTATCTGGTAACTCCATAATTTTACCATATATCTGGAAGGCATCATTTGGATTCTCTATCGAACTAAATATCTGTATAAATTTATACTGATCTTGTATAGATATAGTTGTTTCACCTATCTTAAACTCTTTAAATAGAACATCTATAAAAACTTCGGGTATTTCTATCTCTTTTATATTCTTATCACTTAATTTACCAAATGATTTTATAAGAGCAATTTTATCATCTACACTAAATAGTTCATCGTTGTAATATGAATCTGTTAGAATAATTTTAAGAACACTTTCTGGAGTCTTCACGACAAAACCAAATACATCAAAACTATATGAATTGTCTTCTACCTCCTTTGCTCTTTCTATCTCCTCATTCATTTTATTAATATTATCTCTAAAAATTTCTTTATCTTCTTCTGGAACTTCATCACTTTGAAGAGCTTCATCAATTGTACTTTGCGAGAAATTTAATCCAATAATTTCCTTCATAGTCTCTGTTGTCTCTTCACTTTTTAAGTTCTCCGTTATGTTCTTGTTAATTTCTTGTACATTATCTTTATTAATCATTAACCCAAAAGATATTTCATCTGTCAATTTTGATAATTGTTTCGGAGCAGTAATTGTAAGTACCGCTCCAATTACTGCTAAAACTAAAGCAAATATCATAACAATTTTAAATATCTTTAATTCAATAGCAAGTCTTTTTATTGCACTATTAAAATCTTTTGCCTTTTCAGCTGGAGCACCTCTTCCTCTTCTTGGTCCACCAAATCCTCTCGGCTCTGTTTTTGGAATTCTTGTTTCTTCGTCATTACTAGGCATCTTCCAATTCCTCCTTCGTTAATTGTGATAAAGCAATATCCTTATATATTTTACAGTCCTCTAGTAGCTCTTTATGTGTCCCCATACCAACCATCTTACCATCTTTTAAAACGATAATTTGATCAGCATTCATAACAGTACCAATTCGTTGTGCGACAACCATTATTGTTGCATTCTTAGCATAATCTCTTAGCTCTTTTCGAAGTGCTGCATCAGTCTTATAATCAAGAGCTGAAAAGCTATCATCAAAAATATATATTTCCGGATTTCTAGCAATTGCTCTTGCTATTGCTAGTCTTTGTTTCTGTCCACCAGACAGGTTAGTTCCACCTTGAGAAATATGTGTATCATATCTTAAATCTAATTTTTCAACAAACTCTTTTGCTTGAGCAATTTTAATAGCCTCTCTTATTTTCTTCTCAGATATCTCAGCCTTTCCGTTATCCCCATATCCAACATTAAATTTAACCGAACCATCAAAAATAACAGCCCTTTGTGGGACATATCCAATCTTGTTATGAAGTGCTTCCCCTGTATACTCCTTTACATTTCTACCATCAACTAAAACTTCACCTTCAGTTACATCATAAAATCTTGGTATTAAATTAATAAGTGTAGATTTTCCACTACCAGTCAATCCAATTACTGCAATAAAATCACCTTTATTAACTTTAAACGATATATCATTTAGCAAATACTCCTCAGCATCCGGATATTTAAAGAAAACGTTCTTAAATTCTATAGTTCCTGTTTCACCTCTTTTTCCGGTTTTTAATGATCCATCTTTTATTGTAATATCTTCATCTAAAACTTCATTTATACGTTTAGCAGATACTTGACCACG
>CAMNND010000005.1 GCA_946545035.1 uncultured Clostridium sp.
GATATGCTTTCATAATACCTGTAACTTCTGAAGCAGATTTTCCTTCTTCTAATATAGCTTTTATAAGCATAAGTGATGTTAAGATACCATCTCCTGTTGGATTGTAATCTAAGCATATAACGTGTCCTGATTGCTCTCCCCCTAAGTTATATCCTTCTTTTAACATTTCTTCAAGAACATATCTATCACCAACTTTTGTTTGAACAAAGTTTAATCCATTTTCCTTAGCATATTTGTTTAAACCTAAGTTACTCATGACAGTTGCAACAACTGTATCCTTGTTTAACTTTCCTTTTGCTTTCATGTATTTAGAAATAACAGCCAATATCTTATCACCATCAATTTCATTTCCATTTTCATCAACAGCTAAGCATCTATCTCCATCACCATCATAAGCAATACCTAAGTTACACTTCTTATCGATTACATATTGTTTTAACATCTCTAAATGTGTTGATCCACATCCATCATTAATGTTAATTCCGTTTGGAGTATCATTTAATATATAATGTTTAATTCCAAGTGCTGTAAATACTTTATCAGCAACTACTGAAGTAGCACCATTTGCTGTATCAATAGCAACTACGAAATCATCATTATTTAATGCTTCAATATCTTCTTCAAAGTTCTTTCTAAAGAAATATACATATTCGTCTAATAAATCTGTAGCAATCTCTGATACACCGATTTTATCGTTGCATGCTGTTAGCTCATCTATTTTTCCTGAATCCATCACTTCTTCTATTTCTTCTTCTAATTCGTCAGATATCTTCATTCCTAAATTGCTGAAGTACTTTACTCCATTGAATTCAAATGTATTGTGAGAAGCAGAAATAACAACACTTGCATCTGCTTTTAATTTCTTTGTTAAGTATGCAACACCTGGTGTTGGCATAACTCCTAATATTTTTACATTTGCTCCATAGCTTAAGAAACCAGCTACCATTGCACTTTCTATAAGAGTACCAGAAATACGTGTATCTCTTCCTATAAGAATTGTTGGTGTATGATCTGCGTGCTTAGAAAGTACATATGCTCCAGCTTTTGCAACTTTATACACTAAGTTTGGTGTAAGCTCTGTGTTTGCTATTCTTCTAATTCCATCTGTTCCAAAATATTTTCTCATTGTTTTACCTCCAATTAAGTTTTTATTTATATAAAGTATTATTAATTGCGTTCCTATAACGTATTTAACATTGTTATTATATATTCATATTTTTTATTAGTCAATACGATTCTTTTTCATAGATATTACATAGTCTTAGAGACTTTTCCTCGCCATAAAATTTTTAATAGTTCGTATCTATCCATCTTCTCTTCTTTGGCATACTCAATATTCCAATCAGCAAAGAATTTATTAATATCGGCTCTGTCAAAGAATCTTTTGTATCTACCATTTTTTTCATTTAAGTAGTAATGATGTTCAACTTCCGTTCCTTGACCAGCACCATGATTTACATCATTAATTGAATTAACTCTAAATATTAATTTACCATCATTATCAAGAACTCTTTTTATTTCAGCAAGTATACTTTTTGTTACTTCTTCTGAAAAGTAATGAAGTGATAAATCTGCAACTACTATTCCAGCATAACCATCTTTAAAAGGTAGTCCTTTCGTCATATCAAAACATTTTGCATCAACAAGCTCAGGAAAGTTTTTTCTTGCATTCTCAACAGCATTTTCTGCATAATCACAAGCAACTACCTTCTTTCCGTGCTCTATTAAATATTTAGAATCATTTCCGCTTCCACATCCTAGGTCAATTATTGGCTTATCACAACCTAAAATATCATCTAAAAACAAATCAAGCCAATCATCATAGACTATATTTTCCCTTTCGTATTCTTTATGCAATTCATTCCAATAATTTCTTGTTGATTCAAAGCTATCCATATAAACCTCCGAAATATAATTCTTAGCAAATATTATCACAAAATACACTTTAATACAATAACCACACTTAACCGTTGAAATATCAGGCATTTACTGGTATAATGACTGCATGGAAAATTTAAAAAGATATAATCGTTTAACTGAATATTTAAAAGATAAATTTGGAGAGCGTACATTAAAGATCTGTATTGATGGTGGATTTACTTGTCCAAATAGAGATGGAAAATGTGGATATGGTGGCTGTATCTTCTGTGGTGAACATGGATCTGGTGAACATCTAAAACATATTAATATTCCAGATCAAATAACATCCTTTCTTAATAGTTACCGTGGAGAAAGAGCTAATAAGTTTATATGTTACTTTCAAAACTATACAAATACTTATGGAAGTTTAGAAGATTTAAAAGACAAGTATGATTCTGCACTAATTGATGATAGAATCGTAGCTTTAGCTATAGCAACAAGACCAGATTGTATTACAGAAGAAATTGCTAAACTTATTGCATCATATAAAGATAAATACTATGTATGGGTAGAACTTGGACTACAAACATCTAATGACAATACGGCAAAACTTATTAATCGAGGATACACTTCAGAAGTATTTACAAAAGCTGTAGAAATACTTAATAAGTATGATATTGATGTTGTTACTCATATCATGTGTGGTCTTCCTGGTGAAACTTTTGATGATGTAAAAGAAACCGTTAGATTTATAAATAGACACAACATACAAGGAATTAAAATTCATTCAACATATGTTATAAAGGGAACTAATCTTGAAGAAATGTATAATAATAAAGAATATATTCCAATATCATTTGATGAATATATGGAAGAGCTTGTGTATATAATTACTCATATACCAAAGAATATTGTTGTTCATAGAATAAATAGTGATGCTCCAAAGGATCTATTAGTAGCACCTGAATGGAACTTACATAAGAAACTTGTTATGAATGGTCTTGATAAAATACTAAAAGAAAAAGATTTATACCAAGGAATATACGTTAATGATAAGTAAAGAAATGAAAAAGTAATTATATTATTGAATAATGCTAATTAATGTATTATAATATATTTATAAGAGAAAAGAGCTTTCGCCCTTTCCTCTATGGATTGTTTTGATTGAAGTGAGATTGCGAGTCAACTTCAATCTTTTCTTTTTCTATTGATATCTTAGAATTACCTTATAATTCTCTCATCTTCCCATATATCCGCAAGTGTTATTTTTCTTGTACCATCTTTACTATAACCAAGAGGTATTGAACTATAGTTATATCCATGTTGTTTCATTCTCTTCTCAATCACTTCGAAAAACTGATTTTGTTCATCCAAACTTGCATTAGTATGGATTGCTTTAAGAATAATCTGTCCAATTTCTGCTTTTTGGACATCAAGTTTTAACCTACTAATAGTACTTGCATGTTCAGATTCTGCTCCAACTATTCTAGTATATTTATCACATAAATACTTAGCCGGAACAAATTGTTTTCTTGCTATATAATTTAATATTACAGCTCTAAAATTAGAATCAAATCCCATTCCAAATTCTTTTTCTAATGCTCTTATAGTTTTATCTGGATTTTGTATTGGATAATCTTGTGCAAATTTTTCTAGTGCTTTTACAAGTTGAAAATATACCTGGGCTTTCTGTTTTTCTTCTGTTAAAACAAATGGACCTTTTCTTGGTTGACTCATTCTTCTTTGTACTTCATTATTAACTAATCGTTCAAGCTCTTTCATATCTATATTATTTGATGTAATGCTCTTTGTTATATTCATAACATCTTCTGAAAAAATATTTTCCATATCATACATTGATTTCTCTGTGCGAAGTCTTGTTATCTTAGATTGAATTCTCATTTTCACAGGTGAAACTAAAACAGAATCTATTTGTTCATACTCATATGGTAATTTTGCACATAGCTTCACTAGCTCATCTGGATTATTAATTAACTCAAGTTTTATTTTTATTGCTTCAACTAATTTTTTTATGGCAATCTTTTTATATTTATTTATTGTATATATTATTGTTTTATTTCTTTCACCTTCCGGCATCGGTAATTTATCCCTATTACTTAAAATAGAAATAACTCTTTCTGCTTGTTCAAGTGATATGTTTTCATTCTGTATTCCCTTTACTATAGATAGTACTTCAAATACTCTATCTTTTTTTGTTATTTTTTTATCGTCAATTACTGCTTCTAATTTTTTTATAACCTCATCAGCTACTTCACTATCAGGAATTTCTTTTGGAAGCTCTTTAAATTTGGATTTAACGCTTATTCCATTATATATCAATTCGTAGTTTCTACGTAATTGTTGCAACTTTTGTATAGATGCATATCTATCTTTTTCAGTTTGCCTTTGAGCTTCTGCTCTTGCCCTTTGTAATCTTTTTTCATCCTCTATTTGTTTTTTTAAATTAAGGAGTTCTATCATTGGAATATCCAATTCAAATGATATTACATCTAATTTATCATAGCCATCTGCAATTATCTCTTTTACCAGTGCCAGCTCTCTTTCTCTTGCCATTACCATATACCTCACTTTTTTGCATTATAGCAGAGCATATTTCTGAATTCAATATATTTTAAACATATATTTATAGAGCAAGACCCCACCTCAGACATTGTCTAAGGTGGGGTCTTTTGCTTAAGTGTGAAAAATCGTCTTGAGTTCCCGGAGGAATGTGATAACCTTCATTCTCTTTACATGGTTTGCTTTATTATATTCATTAATCCATTCAGAGAACTTGATTTTAGCATTCATTCCGCTCTTTGTAGAAACATCAATACCAGCATTCAGCATCACTTCGTCAACAGACTCAAATGCCTCCATTCTGAAAGCAGCATCAACAATCTTGCAGGCATCGTTGAACACGATTCTGTTTTTCTTGTCGAGACCCATTCCGGATAAAAGCTGTTTTACCTTTTCCGTTACTGGAAGCTCTTTGTCAATTCCATTAAGAATCGTTACGAAGTTTTCGCAGTTCATATAGCAGCTTACTTCCATGTCACCGGATTCCGCAGGTTCAGGTTTTGCTTCTGAATCATCAAGTTTTGTTTCTTCCGCACTCGTCTTAGCTTCTTCAATCTGCTTTGCATACTTCATAACAGTGCAGATAAATGGAAGAATTGTCGCATAGATATCGTGCTTTTCAAGCTGTGTTGTAACGAGCTTTCCAAACTTATATCTCCTGTGGTCACGATGCGAAACGTTAAGGTTTGCATTTTTTACATTTTCGTTACTGATTTCGTATGGCTTAACGTCAAGAGTTGCAAGCTCTGCCATAAGTCTGACAAAATAATTAATGTCATCTTCTGGTAACTCAAGCCATTTGCCAACATTAGTAACAAAATCTGTAATGCATGTAACCTCGGTTACCATTGCGTCTAAATCTGGGATGTCAATGTAATCGTCCTCAGAAGGCTTTTGCTTTCCATACCTTCTTTTTGCTTTCGGTTTGCCATCGTCTGTCTTCTTAGCACTTTTCTTCGACTTTACGTCTTCCGGTGTCTCGTCAGCTTTTGCATCTGGTGATCCATCATCTGGGTTCTCATCTATTGGAGTTTCCTGCGGCTCTTCATCAGTCGGATTATCATCCTCAGGAAGGTCTTGGAGTTTCTCTTCAGGTTCATCTTCGTCAGGGTTCACCTTGTCGCTATCTACATCCTGTTCTTCATGAGTACCTGTAGCTTCGAGAGGTGTTTCTTCCTCTACAAGTGCTTCAGTTACTTCATCTTCCAGATTGTACATAGCGTCAACAATACAGTGACTGATTGCTTTGATGATCGTCTGTGGCGGTACATTATCGAACTCAAGTTCAACAACTGCCGTCTTGTCATCAATAATACTGAGTCTGTTCTTCGGTGAATAGTTCTGTCCATAGAATGCCTGAATAAGAAATTCGCGATTTTGAGGCTTTTCGAACCTCAGCCGGGCCATAATCTTCATACGGTACTCATTCCTTTCATTTTTTCACGCTTATTGATTGACTATAGTTAAGCACTTAGGTAAGTTACTTCACTTTGCCAACAATAAAAACGTAAGCAGCTTGATTATAGCAAGGTTAAATTTACAATTCAAGCAAAAATAAAAAATAATGATGCTAACACTTACACAACATCATTATTTTTATAATTTTAACTATATTTTTATGCTCCCATTACAGCTCCTGCTGCTCCAAAGACACCAGCAGAAGCAATTCCCATAATTATTCCTGCTAAGATAACTCCAGCCATAACTGCTATACAGCTCTTTTTAAAATCCATATCTAAAAAGCTTGCAGCTAAAGTTCCTGTCCATGCACCTGTTCCTGGAAGTGGAATTCCTACAAATAAAAATAGTGCAAAGTATAAACCTCGTCCAGCTTTTTCTTGTAGCTTTTGACCTCCTTTTTCACCTTTTTCTAGGCACCACGTAAAGAACTTTCCAATTACCTTTTTATCTGCTCCCCATGTTAATATTTTCCTTGCAAAGAAGAATATAAACGGAACCGGTAACATATTTCCAAGTATACATGTAATATATAGTGGAACTACTGGAAGTGCTCCTCCTAGTGCTGGACTTAATCCAAATGGAACTGCTCCTCTTAGCTCAACTATTGGAACCATTGAAATTAAAAATGTAATAATATATTTCTTTAACATATTTATCTTTTATGTATTAAAAAATACATATCTCCTTTCAAATTTAATCGAGTATAATTTTATAATAATAAAATAAAAAAGTCTATATGAGTATTGTTTTTTCTTATTTAATTTTATAGATTTTAATTTTTTTATTTTTTTTGAATAAAATTTTTCTTATGCCATATACTATAATTATAAAATTGGTACTGACTTGTCTATTTAAGTTATATATATTATTAAAAATAATCTATATAATAGTTTGTTTCTTGATAATCGGTATTGGTTTTATAAAAAAGTATGCATTAATATTTTTGCAAAAATATATGTTAGCATGAGCATTATACTCCTCTAATATAAAAGTATGCAAATAATATTATTTGCATACTTTTATTTATTTTATTCTTTATCTTAATTTATATTTTTACTACTTTTGAATATACAATCGCCATTAGGTATTCTGCCACATATACAGCTACAATACATGCTCCAGTTGGTAACTTTAAGAAGAATGAGAATAAGAGTCCAAATATGAAGCATATAACTGATATTAATACTGATAGAATTACCATATTTCTAAAACTATTTGTAATTTTCCTTGCAATAATAGCTGGAAAAACTATCAAGCTTGAAATTAGAAGTGTTCCCATCATTCTCATACCAAGAACAACAACAATTGCAGTTATTAACGATATTAAGAATTGATAGAATGTTACACTTATTCCACTAACCTTGGCAAATTTCTCATCATAAGAAATCATAAATAATCTGTTGTAGAAAAATACATATATAATAATTAATATCACTGATAATATAACACTTACAATAACATCTTGCGTTGTCATTGATAAAATACTTCCAAACATGTAGTTATATACATCTACATTAAATCCTTTTGATGCAGATGTAATAATAATACCAAATGCTAAAGCCGCTGTTGATACAAGTGCAATTGTTATATCTCCAGATTCACCTTTCTTTTGACTAATAAGTAATATTATAAATGAAGCAATTATTACAATTGGAATTGCAACTGACATTTCTGGTAAATTTAATACCAAAGCCAATGATAAAGCAGCAAAACCAACCTCTCCAAGACCGTGACCAATCATTGAATAATTTTTTAATACAAGTATTACTCCAATTAACGCAGAGCATAGTGATATAGCAATTCCACATACTATTGCTCTTTGCATAAATGGATAATTTAATAGCTCTATAATTATATTCATTTATTTACTCCTATTCTAAACCTTTCCAATCTTCCATTTTTCCATCAAATTTAACTGTTGTTGCCATACAAATAACTCTAACATCTTTAGTCTTAATTTCATCTAAATCATGTGTCGCCATTATTATTGTTATCTTATTTTCTGTATGAAGTTTGTCCAATATTTTATAAAACTCATTTGTTATATTTACATCCAAACCACTACATGGCTCATCTAGAATTATTAGCTCTGGCTCTCTAATTAATGCTCTTGCTAGTATAACTCTTTGTCGTTGGCCTCCAGATAAATTTCCAATTTGCTTATTTACAATATCTTTTATACTAAGCATATCACAAACTTTATCAAACATTTCCCAGTCTTTTTTTCTATAGAATGGTAATTTACCATGTCTTTGAAC
The DNA here is from genome assembly GCA_946545035.1 of uncultured Clostridium sp. Lineage (GTDB taxonomy): Bacteria > Bacillota > Clostridia > TANB77 > CAG-508 > CAG-492. Next base: position 8,160 of record CAMNND010000005.1, read on the forward strand.
ACCGGTCATTATTATCTCTTTAGCAGTTGCTGGAAATGTTAAATCTTTCATATTGTTTTGAGCAACATATCCAATTTTATCTTCTTCTATGTTTATATTTATTTCGCCAGAATCTTTTTTGTGCAATCCAATTAATGTCTTAATTAATGTACTTTTTCCAGATCCATTCTCACCAACTAAACAGATATACTCACCACTATCTATTTTAAAGTTAACGTCCTTTATTGCATCATGATTATTATATGATGCAGATAAATCTTTTACTTCTATAATACTCATATTGATACCTTTCTTTTATTTTCATATTTAACTATTCTAATGCTTGTTTTAAATTCTCCAAATTCTTTTTCATTAAACTTATGTATGTTTCCCCATTATCTATTTCTTCTTGAGTTGCATTATGAATTGTATGGAATACAAGCTTTTTTGCTCCTGTTTCTTTTGCAATTGAATCTGCTATTCTTCCTGAAGAAGCTTCTTGATAAAAAACAACTTTAATATCATTTTTTTTCATATAGTCAATTACTTCTTTTACTTTAGCAACACTTGGTTCGCTACTTTCTCCACATGAATCATAAGCCGTTACATATTCTAATTTATATTTATTTATGAAGTATGCATAGGCAAATGTTCCACCAAATGCAATTTTATTTTTGTTTGAATTCTTTATTGTATTTTCAATATCTTTATCTAATTCGTTTATTTCTGCAATAATTCTTTCAGAATTAGCTCTATAATATTCTTCATTTTCCTTATCCAATGAACATAGCTCTTCTGTTATATTGTTTACCATTACTATTGCATTTTGTGGATCAAGCCATATATGTGGGTCGAATTCATGATGATGATGTTCCTCCTCATGATGATGCTCATCTTCTTCATTCTCATCATGTTCATCCTCTTCACTATGAATTAGATTTATGTTTTTAGAAGCATCTAATATCTTCGTATCAGAGTCAATACTTCCTACAATTCTCTCTGCCCATGGCTCCATATATTTCCCTGTATATACAAATAAATCTGAGTCATTTATTCTTATAAGATCTTGTGGAGTTGGTTCATATGTATGAGTCTCAGTTCCTGGTGTTAATAATAATGATACATTTACTTTATCTCCACCAATTTGCCTTGCAAAATCATATTGTGGAAATAACGTAGCTACTATTTGAACCTTACCATCATCCTGTTTATTTTCACCATTTGGCTTTATAATCACTATACAAGCACTAAATATGATAATTGATATAATTATAAAAATTAATCCCTTTTTCACTTTAAAACCCCTTCTTTAATTATTCATACAATTTTTACATGTTCCATATAATGTTGTCTTACACATATCAATCAAAAAATTATGCTCTTTTAAGATATGCGCAGAAAGCTCTTCCATTTCATGACAATCTAAGTGAATTAAGCTCCCACATTTAGAGCATTTCATATGAAAATGTGTACAGCAGTCATGTTCCTCATTTATGTATTGAAAACATGCAGCATCTCCTCTTTCAGATCCAGCATATTTTCTAATAATATTCTCTTCAACTAAACTATCCAAGTATCTGTATACAGTTGATTTTCCAATCGGATTATCTATTTGTTTAAAATGATCTATTATATTATCAGCAGTTATATGATTATCTACATTTTGTTTTAAATATTCAAGTATAGCTGCTCTTTGTTTTGTTTTATATGATTTTTCCAATTTATTCCTCCTAATTTGAAACTGAGTTTCATTTTATCATTGTAAGAACTTTTTGTCAACAAATATAAAAAAAAACACTAAGAATATCTTAGTGTTTTTAATATATATTTTTTTATTTAATAAACATTATATTATTTAGTTTTCTTTCTAAAGATAAACATTGCTATTACACATGTTAATACTCCAAGAACTAATAATAATTCTGTTGATGCCTCACCTGTTGATGGAACATCTTCATCAGATTCTGAATCTGGTTCTGGAACTTCTCCATTTTCATCTCTTACCCTAACTTTTACTTGTGCTACTGATCCATCTGATGCAACCGCTGTAATAATTGTTGTACCTGCTGAATTAGCTGTAACCTTACCATTGTTATCTACTGTAGCAACTGCTGGCTTAGATGATTTCCATGATGAAGCAGATCCTTTTGTTACTTTTATTTGAAGTGTATCACCAATATTTAATGTTTGTGTTTTTGTTGGTGATATTCCAAAAGTACTTGTTGTTTCAGATCCTTGGTCTGGATTTGCAGGCTCTTCTGAATTTGATTCATTTCCTGAACCACCTCCATTTGATGCCTGAACAACTGTTACTGTAACTGATGAAGATTTTCCACTACCATTTGTAGCTGTTATTCTTGTCTCACCAACACCTTTAGCAGTTACTGTACCATCACTACTTACTGAAGCTACTGAGCTATTTCCAGATGACCAATTAACACCTTGGTTAGCAGATAAGAATACGCTCTTTCCAACTTCCAATCTAATATTTCCTGAAGGTGTAATTGTTGGAGCAGCTTGTTCACTTTTATTAACTGTTACTGAAACTGTTGCAACCTTTCCACCATCTTTAGCTGTTGCAGTAACCGTTGCTGTACCAGAATTTTTTGAAATAACAGTTACCTGTGTATCAGTTCTATTAGATGCTAAAGCAATATAATTTGAGCTTTCTTTATCAATAGACCAATCAACCGGAACATTATTTGTTACCCTTATTGTTGCTGATTCTCCACCTGCATTTAATGTAATTGATGATTGATTTAGTTCTGGTGTTTCACCTTCTACAGGTGTTGGTGGAGTTGGTGGTTGCTCTCCTTGTATGCTTACTGTAACTTTTGCTGCTTCAGAGCTATCTTTTTTCGTAATAGTTATTTCAGCTTCTCCTTCTCCAATTGCATCCACTAAGACACTATTTCCATCATCTACTACAGTAGCTGTTGCAACGCTCTCATTAGTTGATGTAGCACTTCCAGCTTGTCCGTTTTTTGGTGTTACATATGTTTGTCCTTTTGATGTTATACTTGTAGGGCTTACTTCGAATTTTTCAACTGGTGGTTGAGGATCTTCACCACCGCCTTCTACAGTTACATTTATAGAATCAGAGCCCGCACTGTTAGTTGCAGTTATAGTACTTGTTCCAGCTTGCACTGGTATTATATTTATACTTGTTCCTGAATTTTGTTGTATTTTCGCAACATTTTCATCGCTTGATTTCCATGTAACTTCTACATCTGTTGTTATCTCACCAGACATCTCTCCATTCACTTGCAAAGTAATATCATTGTGTGGCTTTATTACTGGAGCTTCAATTACAGGTTCAGCCCCATTTACAATAGTCGATGCACTACCTGTAACATTCACATCGCTTGTCCCATCCTCATATGACACAGTCGTGAAATTAAAGTTAATTGTAACATTACCAGGAGTTGCCCCTATAAGTGTGAATGTAGGACTATCCGTTGTTCCTGTCAAGTGCTCTAAAGACTGTCTTCCAGATGTATCAGTTACTGCACCATCACCAGAACATGTAAATGTTCCTGAACACGATGTTACTGCCTTTGGAAACTTGACAGTTAATTGTATTTCTTTGTCTACATCAACAGATTCCTTATCAAAACCAGCACTCTCAACATTTCCATCGGCTTTTGCACCATTCTTCAATACCAGAATAGCTATTAATGCAGCTATTAGTAGCAGACACAAAAATTTTATAACCTTCTTCATTTGTTTGTCCCCCTATATACTATTTATTAATTGTATTTTATATTTTTTTTGTTATATTTTCAATATTTCTATACATATGTAACATAAATGTAATTTGTATGTAATACTACTGTAATACTATTCTTAAACGTACAAAAGAGCCCTTAGGCTCTTTTTATTATTTTATTGTTTCTGTTATCTTTGTACATTTTCCATCTTCGTCAAATGTTATTTCACATGTTGAAATTTCACTTGTTTCACCATCTGGTGCCGTTTTATCTTTATGTGAATCTACAACATCTTCTATTTTTTCATTTGAGTTCTTTCCATTTTTTACAGTAACAAATCTTGTTCCTTCTGCTACTACTAATTTATATTCTTTTCCTGTAGCTTTATATACAATATCATCTGTCTCATTATCTTTTAATATATATTTCTTACTTGTTGTGTTGTAATTTATATAATAGCTTGCATTTCCGGTTTCAGCTGATTTTATAACCAAATTATTTGATCTTATTTGATACTTTTTGTATGTTTCTCCAAGAATTTCTACCGTTTTTCCATTTCTTAAAGATGTATAATCTTCTTTCTCAATCTCATATGGAACATATGTTAAGCCAGTTATTTTGTATCCATCATCAGTTTGCTCTATATTTTTTATGAATAATACTTCGTCATCTTCAATTTTTTCGCTTGTAAGCTCTTCTAAGTTATCTTCTTCAACATATGTATCTGCTGAATCATCTTCTCCTGTTTCTAAAACATATTGCTTTCCTTTTAGTTTATATTTCCATAATCCATAAAAATCTATTGCTAAAATAGCTACTACTATTAATATTATTATAATTCTAAATACTTTTTTCATCTATATACCTTCCTGTCTTTAAACTGCCTTTTTATTATAACACTATAAATTTATTAATTACAATCATTTTTTAAAATCTTATAAATATCTTCGCTAAAATATATGACAAAATTAAACATACTGGGAAAGTTAATATCCATGCTTTAACTATTCCCCAAACAGCTTTTTTACCAACAGTTTGCTTATCACTCTTTCCAACTCCTAGAATTGCCATTGTCTTTACGTGAGATGTACTAACTGGCAAACCATTTAAACTTGCCAAAAATAGTGTAATTGATGATGAAATATCACTACTTAGAGCTTGTTTTTTTGTAAGAGGAGTAACATTATTTCCTATATTCTCCGCAATCTTTTCGCCTCCAATTGCAACACCTACAAACATTACAAATGCAACAAACATAATTATAAATGCAAAATCTGTTGGCACTATAAATTCTGGAACTGTTAATCCTTTTACTATAAATGTATAAATTACAAGTATACCAATAAATTTTTGTCCATCTTGTGCTCCATGCATGAATGACATTGCGCACATACTAAATATTTGAAATTTACTAACAACATTATCTTCTACATTTTTAAGTAACTTCTTTAATAACTTTTCTATAAGATAAGCAATAATAAAGGTTCCAAAGATTGACCATATAAGACCAATTCCTACACTTATCCATTGAGCTCCATTTACAGATGAGATACCATATACCGCAATCGCACTTCCTGTTAATCCAGCAACTAAACCATGTGTTTCACTTGTTGGTATTCCAAAATGCATAGCAACTAATGCAAATATAATTACAGATAGCATTGCCGTTATTAATACTAGAATTCCATTTAGTCCTCCATGAATATTTACCATTGTACTTATACAATCAGCAACAGAAATATTCACAAAACTCATTGCTGCTATTCCTATAAAATTAAATATAGCACTTATCATAGATGCTTTTCTGAAGCTCATAACCTTAGATCCGATAATGGTTGCTATTGCATTAGGGGCATCCGTTAACCCATTTGTAAATATAAGTAATACTGTTATTATTACAGCCAGTGTTTGAATTATCATTTTGTACTCCTTTGATCATTTGTTTACTCAATTATAATATTATATATTTTTAAATGCAATTTTTTATAGATTATTTATAAATTTTTTTCTTTTTATTCTACTACTTCTTTAGCTATTATTTATTACTTATATGAATATTTTGAATATCAATTCCAAGCTCTCTTTGAATAATACTTTGAATTTGCGCAACTTCTGCAGTTTCAATTTTATCAGCTCTTACTACAGCACTTACACTCTGATTATTAATAAATATAATTATATCTTTAAATCCTTTATTTTTAATTAAATTTTCCGCAATCATTATTGAATTTCTTTGACTGTTAATTTTATTTATTTCTTGTTGAGCATTATTCTTTTGCTCTTGCGAAACATCCGCATTTGCCATAATAGATTGATAAGATTCTAACATTTCAGAATACATCTTTTCTCTATCTAATCTAGATTGTGTATAATATTCATCTTTCTCTTTATCTACCAAGTCTCCTTCCTGATTTATAACTTCCTTTGATTCGTTATTAGGCTCTTCGCTTGAATTGTTATCCATACTTGCTTCTTCTTCATCAGTTATAACATTATTATTACTAACAAGTCTTGCATCTCCAATTCCAGCTACTTGATTGATTTCTTCTTTTGCAGAAGTTTCTGCAACTTGCTCCACATTCATTGAATAACTCATATATCCAATTGTAACAAGCATAATTGCAATTGCATATATAATGATTTGGTTTTTCTTTAACACCTTAACCATAAACATTTCCTTTCCTTAATTCATTTCAAACACTTGAATCTTATAGGTTGATAGTCCAGTTGCAGCTGCAACTGCTTGTGTAATATCAGCTTTAATTTTTGTGTTACTTGCTCCTTTTGCAATTATGATTGCTCCTTGTATTTGTGGGCTACTTACACTTTCTGTAACAACACTATCATTCGAATACACCACTTCTTTTTTATTGTTAACAGAGCTAATTACTCTTTTACCACCTTCAGTATCTGTTTCTTCTGTTGTGCTAGATTGTTTATCTTCATTATATACTGGATTAATTTTATTTGTCTCAGAATATGTTAAAAGAACTTTAACTTCACCTACGCCACTTATGCATGACAATATATTAGAAAGTCTCTCTTCTAAATTACTTTTACCTACACTTTCATTTGTATTACTATATTCTATTGTCTCTACATAATTATTATTAATTTTTCCATTATCTTTTTGCTCTTTTTTCTTATCATCCTTCAAAATATAATTAATAGCAATTAACGTTATTATTAATATTACCGCAATCATTACTAAGTTTTCTACCGATTTTTTATTACTATTTTTATCAACTTTAATAAGAGCGCTCTTTATACTATCAACCTTTTCTTTTATCACTGTTTCTCACCTCCCCGCTAATTAATAATAATATTTTCTACATTAACGCCGAAATTACTATGAATTATATTTTTTATATTTGACTTATCATTTTCATTAACTACCTCGTTATTACATTCCTCATTTTTTTCTTTGTTAATAACAATCTGCTTTACTGTCTCTACAATACTTTGAGCATTTTTACTTTCATTATTTTTATTCTCTATTTTTTCTTTTACTTTAATTTTAATATGATTAATATTATATGTATCATCGGATGCAATTTCTAATTCTATCTTTTCTGGAATATAACCATTATTTTGAAGAACATTACTAAGCTCTTTTTCTAAGCTCTGAGAATATAAATTTCTAACCGCTTTATCTGTATAATCTTGATTATCATCAATATTTTCTATGTTTGATGAACTTGCTTCAATTACCGCTTCTCCTTTATCTATTAGACTATCAACACTAGTATTTGAGAAAAAATTAAATACTGGTGATATTATTGTATAAACAATAAATATTCCAAACATGATCTTTATATATTTTTTAGATTTATTTTCTGGCAATATCATTTCAATTACAGTTGTTAGAATAACCGAAATAACAATTTCTCTAGACCACATACTTATTTTTTCCATATATCACCATCCCACCTATCCAATTCCATTAATATTTGAAATCTTAATCGTAAGAGTTATTCCAATAATAACCATTATTGACATACTACATAGAATTGCTAAAAGTATTTTAAATGTATCACCCATATGATCAAGTAAACTTACTATCTTTTTATCAGCTATTGGCTCACATACAGCAGCTCCTAAATAGTATATTCCCATCATCAATAATAGCTTTACTATCGGAGTTAAAGAAATAGCTATTATAACAATAGTTCCAACGGTTCCAACTGCTCCTTTTAGTAAGCTACCGCAGCTTAAAACAGAATCCATTGCATCTCCTAATATTTTTCCAACAAAAGGAATAAGATTTGACACAGCTGTTTTAGCTGTTTTAGAAGCTACCGCATCTACTCGTCCACTTAATCCACCGTTAACAGAAATAATGGTTACGAATATAGTTAAAATTAAGGCTATAACCCAAATTGTTGCAGATTTCAATCTTTTAGCTAATCTATCTATCTGAACTTTATCAGATATTTTAGATATTATTCCTAGTGAAGTTGATATCAAAATAATTGGTATTGCTACATTATTTATAAAATTTGATATCAGTGAAATCATAAATACTATTATTGGTTGTATTATACTAGCAGTGGTTATACTTCCAGTACTAATTATTAGAGTCATCATAATTGGGATTAACATATTGCAAAAGTCTGTCATATTATTAACTGCTTCTTTTACCGAATCTATAATACTTGAAAAATTTGTTAGAACAATTGTTATGATTAAAATATATTGAACAAAAAATGCTATTTGAGATATGTTTTTATTTTCTAATCCTTCCGTTATACAATTTAGAATACTATTTATAATAATTATTAGTATTATACTTGCAAATATTGTTATTGTATTTTTTATTTCTTTGCCAAATATTTGAATAATGTATCTAAAAATTACTTTGTTATCTACTTTTCCCTTTAACGCATCTTTAAATAAATCCTGCATATCTACTTCTGATAATAAGTCTTCCGTATATTTATTTGATTCTTGAATAAAATCTGTTATTCCTAAAGAATCTTCTTGTGTTTTTATTAAATCATCTAATTCATTTGCATATACAGAGCTCATCGTTATTAGAATTGTAAGTACTACTGTAATAAAAATTCTTTTTCCCATACACCAACTCCTATTTTATGGTAGTACTTTCAGTACTATTTCTAGCAAACTAGATATAATTGGTATAGATGTTGTTATTATTAGTACTTTGCTTCCAATTTCAATTTTCGATGCAATTGCTTTTTCTCCTGCATCTATGCATATACTTGTTGCAAATTCTGCAAGTATGGCAATTCCTGTTATTTTTAGCATTATTCCGATAAATTTGTTGCTTAGTTTTATTTTACTTGATATTTCGTACACATAGTTCACCACTGCGGTTATCTTATCAAAACATAGCGATAAAATAATAATCCCTGCTATTAGCTCAACATATATAACAAATTCAGGTTTGTTTTGTTTTAAAGTCATAATAATTACAAGAGCAATAAGACCAACACCTATTATTTGTACTATATCCATATATTCCTCCGCACTATAAATTAAAAAGTGTACGTACCGTGGTAAATAGTGTACTTATTTCTTTTATTATGATTGTAAGGACAATTATAACACCAGCTAAAGTGGTCATCATTGCTTGATCTTCTCTACCAGCTCTAACCAGTACTTGATGCAATACCGCAACCAGTATTCCAATCGCAGCAATTTTAAATAGTAAATCAACATTCATATGCTCTCCTTTCTATATAAGAACTATCATAATACCTAATCCAACAATAACACCAAGTTTTCTATATAATGTTGTATTTTTATCTTTCAATAATGTTGCTTCTTTTATTTGTTCATCCAAAAAACAATTAACCAAGTTTAATTGTTTTAATTGTCCATTTATATCTGTACTTCCAAGCAACTTTCCAAGTGACTTAAGTGCATCCTTGTCCTCTCTTGTAAACGAATCACATTCATCAATACTATTCTCCCATGCTTCTCCTGCAAACTCTACCTCCATTTTTAATCCAGCTTTTCTAAACACTATTCCAACAGGGCCATTTATCTTCTCTGAAATCTCAAGAAATAGATCTGGTAACATACCATATGTATATGTTATTTTTGCTTCTAATATTTTTATTGCTTTTTTCATTTGTTTTAAATTATTTGCTCTTACAACATATTTATTAGCAATCTTCATTCCTATTTGGGTACTTGTCCAAAATATTAATATAAGAATTATAAACTTTATAACAATCATAAAAACTCCTTTATGTATATGTATGCAAAAGTTTTTTGAGTAGAACTAAATTGTTTTATATATTAATTATTTGTTTTACTTTGCTCTTATGAAGTTCATCTAAAAATATAATCTTATTAAATAGCTTCATATTTATTAATCTACTAATTTCTCTATTTTTCATTAAATCATCCATAGAGCTTCCATGTGCTGTAAACAGGCATCTAACACCAGAGCAAACTGCATAATTAACAATTTCTGCATCATCTAAATTTCCTATTTCATCTGAGATAATAACCTTTGGTGCCATTGATCTAACCGCCATTCTGATTCCCAAGCTCTTTGGAATATTATCTACGATATCTGTTCTAATACCTACATCATTATAAGCAATGCCTTTATTAAGAGCTGCTATTTCATTTCTTTCATCTACAATACATACATCTATTCCTCTAAAATTAATTTCCGGAATACCATTACTGATTCTTTTAGCAATATCTCTTATAATTGTTGTTTTACCGCAACCAGGCGGAGAAACAATTAAGGTGTTATATATTGTATTATTTTTAGTATCTAATATATATCCAATAGCTTCGTTACTCGCTCCATCAATCTCATGAGAAATTCTAATATTTAAAGAATAAATATGGCTAATGTTTGATACTTTATTATCATTACATACAACATTTCCAGCTATACCAACTCTGTTACCTCCTGGAAGAGTTATAAAACCATTAATAATTTGATTTTGATATGCATAAATAGAATTATTACACATGTTCTGTAAAATCTTTAATATTTCATTTTGATTAATTACATATTTTAGAACAACTTCAATCGTCCCCATATTTAAAATAACTTGTTTACCACATCTAATCCTTATTTCTTCGATTTTATTTATATTATGTTTTACTATTAAATTAACTAGCTCTTGTGGTAAGCACTTTAAAATAAAATCCATATATCCTCCAAAAAAATACTAAATAAAAAATAAAAAATGATAATGGATAATAAATAAATTTATACAGAAAAAGGAAAACAAAATGAAAAAACATACTATATTTCTATAGTATGTTTTGCATTTAATATTTATGACTAATTATTCAGCCCAATTGTGATATACATTTAATACATCATCTAAATCATCAAGATTATCTAATAATCTTTGCATTTTTTCTGCGTCAGCATCGCTTAATTCAACAGTTGTAGTTGGAACCATCTTAACTTCTGCCTCTAAGAACTCAAGTCCTTCAGCTTCAAGTTTTTCTCTTACTGCAGAGAAATCTGATGGATCAGTTGTGATTTCATATATTTCTTCATCAGCTTGGAAGTCTTCAGCTCCAGCATCTAATGCTATCATCATTAAATCATCTTCTGATAAATCAGTAGTTGTTTTATCTATAACGATAACACCTTTTTTATTAAACATATATGATACGCATCCTGTTGTTCCTAGGTTTCCTCCAGCTTTGTCAAATACATGACGAACATCTGCTGCAGTTCTATTCTTGTTATCTGTACTTGCTTCAACAATTACAGCAACACCATTTGTACCATATCCTTCATATATCATCTCTTCGTAGTTAGCAGAATCTGTTGATCCAGCTGCTTTCTTTATAGCATTATTAATTGTATCGTTAGGCATGTTAGCTGCCTTACATTTTGCTATAACATCTTTCAATTTTGAATTACCTGCAGGATCAGGTCCACCTGCTTTTACGGCTATTAATAATTCTCTTCCTAATTTTGTAAATATTTTACCTCTTGCTGCATCGGCTTTTCCTTTTTTGGCTTGTATATTATGCCATTTTGAATGTCCTGACATGATAATTTCCTCCTTCTTTCTAAAACTTTGTATATTATAGCACACTTAGGGTTTTATTGTAAAGTGTTAACTATTGCTTCTGCTACATTTCTACCAGCTCTTGCTGCATATGCAACTGTTCCCATATTTTCAGCTATATCTCCACCTGCATAAATATTTTCTTTTGATGTTCTTCCGTTTTCATCTACAACAATTCTACCTTTCCTATCAAGTTCAACACCTAAGCTGCTTACTACTTCATCTTCTGGCTTAGATCCAATAGCCATTATTACATAATCACACTCAAGCTCATAATTAGAGCCTTCAATGTTAACTGGAGAAAGTCTTGATTCTCCCTCCTTTTGAACAAGCTCTGTTTTTATACATTCGATAGATTTAACTTTTCCTTCATCGTTTCCATTAACAGACAAAATATTATTTTGAAATAAGAACTCAACGCCATCTTCTTTTGCTTCATCAATTTCTTTTTGTTCAGCAGGCATTTCCTTTTCACTTCTACGATATACAACGTAAACATGTTCAGCACCGCTTCTTTTAATTGTTCTAGAAACATCCATTGCAACATTTCCACCACCACTAACTACAACTGTTTTACCTTTTAGGTCAATGATTGGTGTACTTTCTAGGTACTCATTTCCACCAAAAACTCCATTTAAGTCTTCTCCTGGTATTCCCATCTTAGTTGAAATGTTTGCACCAAAACTTAAGAATATACTATCAAAGTTTGCTTCCAATTCCTCAATAGATAAATTTAGACCAAGCTCTTTTCCATATTCAACCTTAATACCAGATTCAAGAATTTTATCTATCCATTTGTTAAGCATAACTTTATCTAATCTAAAATCAGGAATTCCATGATTTAATATTCCACCCAAAGTATTATACTTATCAAAAATAGTAACTTGAACCCCAGCTCTTCTTAAAAATTGTGCACAAGTAAGACCAGCAGGACCACCACCTACTATTGCTACTTTATAATCTTTTTCCTCATTTGCAGTTGGTAATTTCCAATCATTTTTTATTGCCATATCACCAATAAAAGCTTCCATTTGACCAATTTCAACTGCATCAAACTTAATAGCTCTAATACACTTTCCTTGGCACTGTTTTGTATGAGGACAAATTCTTCCACAAATTGGCATTAAAACTGTTGTTTTAGAAAGTAATTCAAATGCCTCTTTATATTTTTGCTCCTTAATAAGGGCTATAAACCCTGTTGTATCATTTTCAAGTGGACATCCTTTTTGGCATGGTTTTGTTGGACATCCAAAGCATTCATTTGCTCTATTTAAAATTTCTTCTTCATTCATAAATCATTGTTTCCTTATCTGTATATAATTGTATTATTAACTACAACAAAAAAGTTATAGTACATTTTGATTATACTATAACTTTTATGATTTTTGTATTATTTTATTATAACTTTATCTATTTATCAAAAGTAATTATATCACCTGTTGCTAGGCTCTTTGGTACATCTAT
>CAMNND010000006.1 GCA_946545035.1 uncultured Clostridium sp.
CCTTCTGCTCCAAACATTTGTCTAAATGCTAGACGTCCTATACGTCCAAATCCATTAATAGCTACTTTTACTGACATTAAAAATTCCTCCATTCCGATGTTTTATAACATCTATGATTAGTCATAATTTTATCAACCAATCGTGCTCATTGTATACCAAAAAAAAGTACATTTCAAGTACATTTTTAAGCATTTTTATAAAATTAATTTTTTTCTAATTTTCTATTGATTTCGACACACTATATGTGATATTCTATTGTTTAACGTTCGCTCTTTTTTTATCGAATTGTTAGATATTTTATAATAAAAATAAAACCTAGAAGTCATCTTCTAGGTTTTATTTTTGTATATATCATTCTTATTCATTTTATTAGAACTTATAGTCATCTAATATTGTTTTAACATCATCTTGATCAATAGTTTGAACTGTTGAATATAAATCAAAATCATAGCTTTTGTATTTGTTATATGTTCTCATAGAATTATCATACTCATCAGCAACATCAGCAGCAACTGCAAAAGCTATAACCCAGATAATTGTATAGATGATTCCTATTATCATAGCAATTGATCCACAAACAATACCAGCTATTGACATACCTTTTCCTGTATTTTGAGGCATTGTGTTAGATTTATTTAATCCCTTGATACCAAATACTAATCCTAGTATTCCAAGTACAACTGGTACTATTGGTGCCCAAAAACATATTAATCCAATAATTCCAACAATCATTGCAGCAACAGCTGTTCCATTGCTTGCACTATTGGCACTATAATTTGCTTGGTTATTATACCCAGCTTGTGCATTTACATTTTGTTGATTTGCACTTTGCTCTCCCATTACAGCTCCACATTTTGTACAAAACTTATCATCATCATTTAACACATTTCCACAAAAGTTACATACTTTACTCATATCTTTCTCCCCTTTTTCAATAATATCAAAAAAATTATAACATACTATTCCGAAATTTCAATAACATATTTTGAATAATTTACTATATTTTTTAGATACTAATGATAAAGAAAGGTTATTGATATGAACTCAAATATTTATACGGATATTTCAAAAAATTTAACTTATCTAAAAAATGTATATCATTCAAATATTAGCACTGATGTTGTTATAAGAGATTTTAGTATCTTGGTTAATGATGTCCGTTATGGTGCCTTTATTATATTCATTGATGGTATGGCAGATGGGAAAATAATAAATAGCTCTATACTTAAGCCGTTAATGGTTCGAAATGACGGAAATTCGTTTAAAATTAGTTCAGAGAGCTATTCTACAAAAGATAATATTATAGATATATGCTCATATATCTCAGATTGTTTGCTTCCACAAAATTCTACGGCCCAGATCAAAACTTTCGAAGAAGTCTTTTCTGCGATTAATATGGGAAACTGTGTATTATTTATTGATACCGTCGATGAAGCTTTCAATTTTGATGTAAAGGGTTTTAAACAAAGAGAAATAAATACACCTTCAAACGAGATTGTTGTACGTGGTTCTCAAGAATCTTTCGTTGAAAATTTAAGAACTAATACAACTATTCTCAGAAGACTTATTAATAGTGAAAAGCTTGTATTAGAAAACTTAAGTGTTGGGAAATTAACAAAAACTAAGATTGTTATTTCTTACATTGATGGAATTACAAATACAAGTCTTATTTCCGAAGTTAGAAGAAGAATCTCAAACCTTGATATAGATTATCTCACATCATCTGGACAACTTGAACAACTTATTCAGGATAATCCAAATAATATATTTCCTCAGACCTTGGCTACAGAAAGACCTGACAAAGCAATTAACTATCTTCTTGATGGTAGAATTTGTATACTGGTTAACGGAAACCCCTATGCGTTAATAGTACCTGGTGTATTTTTAGATTTTTTATCTTCTCCTGAAGATTTAAACATAAAATTCCAGTACGCTAATCTTAGCAAAATTATAAGATTAATCGCTGTTTTTCTATCAGTTCTTCTACCAGGGATATATATAGCAATTACTAATTATCACCAAGACTTAATACCTACAGAGCTTCTTTTTACTATAGCCGCTTCTAGAGAATCTGTTCCTTTTCCAACTGTAGTTGAAATTCTGCTTATGGAAACATCTTTTGAATTAATTCGTGAGGCAGGACTTAGGGTTCCTACTCCACTTGGAACCACTATTGGAATAGTTGGAGCTTTAATACTTGGTGATGCTGCAGTATCTGCTTCCTTAGTTAGCCCCATTCTAATTATTATAGTAGCAATAACTGGAATATGCTCATTTAGTATTCCGGATTTTTCACTAAACTTTACCTTTAGAATACTTAGATTTATCTATATAATTCTTGGATATATAGCTGGATTTCTTGGTATTGGAATTGGATTATTTATACAACTTGCTGTAATGTGTAATTTGGAAACATTTGGAACTCCCTACCTTGATCCTTCAAAATTAAAGAAACGAAGTATATCAAACTACTTTGTACTTCCTATATGGAAGAGAGAAAAGATTTCAGCATTTATGAATTCAAGAAAGAAACGTATTCAGAATAAAATTAGTATGAATTGGAGGAATAAATCTTGATTAATTCTAAATTAAACAATATAGAGGCAATTGGATTATTATCAATTATTATGGCAAACAAAATAATACTAGATCTTCCAGAGCTTATTATATCTTCAACTGGCTCTGCTGCATGGCTAAATACTTTGTTTATTATTCTTGTTTCATTTGTGTTTATTGCTATTGTACTAAAGTTAATGAACAAATTCCCTGGTAGTGATATTTTAGATATCTCACACAAGGTTGGTGGAAGATTTCTTGAATTTATTGTTGGACTTTTACAAATTATACTTCTTTTCTTTGTTGCAGGAAGCGTTCTTCGAGGTTTTTCATATATGTTAAAAACAATATATTTCACTCAGTCGCCGACGATATATATTGTTTCATTGATGATTATTCCGATTATTATTGCAAATAAACTAGGAATAAAAAGTATTTCAAAGATTTGCCTTTATATTATACCTGTAGCATATATTGGACTTGTAATTCTGCTACTTGCTCCAGCGAATGACTTTGAGATTCAAAGAATCTTCCCTATATTAGGTTATGGATTTCATACTACTTTCATTTCTGGACTATCAAATCTATATGCATTATCCGGACTTGGTTATATATTTCTACTTCCATCTACTTTAAATAAAAATACAAATATAAATAAAATATCACTTATATCACTTACATTATCAAGCATTGCGTTATTCTTTAGCATTATATGTATGTTACTTATATTTTCATTTCACATCAATACAAATGAAAATATGACCCTTTATTTGCTAACTATGGTTGTTCATCATGGAAATATAATTCATGGAATTAATATTCTCTTTATGATTGTATGGATTATTTCAATCATGGCTTATGTAAGTACTACTGTTTATTTTATTATATTAATCTTAAAAAAAACTTTTAAGATAGAAAATAAATCAAAAAAATATATATCTATTATCAACTACACTTTAGCTATTTTATTATTAATTTGCTCTGTAATATTTCAAAATTATCCAATTTTTTTTATGACAATACAAAGTATTTTTACACCAGCAATTTTGTATCTGATATTTATAATAGACCCACTTATACTTATCTTAGCTTATATAAAAAACAACACAAAAGAAATATTAAAAAAAGTATGCTCTTTTTCAATAATTATTGCTCTGCTCTTTTCTCTTACAGGATGCTACGATGCAACAGGTATTGAAGAGCTTGCTTATGTGGTTGCTCTTGGACTGGATTTAAATGACAGCAACGAGCTAGAGCTTAGTGTTCAAATAGCTACTTCAGAAAACAAATCATCAGGTGATTCATCTGGAAGTACATCACAATCAAAAAGCTCTAATGTCACAACTATAAAATGTACTAGTATTGACTCTGGTCTTTCTCTTATTAATAGCCATATTAGTAAGAAACTTAATCTGTCTCATTGCCAAGTTATTCTTATATCAGAAAAACTAGCAAAAAATGGAATTTCTTCCTATATGGATACACTTTTAAATAACTCAGAATTAAAGAATGATTGTAGTGTTATTGTTACAAAATGTAATACAAAAGATTATTTAAATAATGTGAATCCTACTTTAGAAGATCAGACTGCAAGATTTTATGAATCTACATTAAATTCTGCCAAATATTCTGGATATACAGTTGATATCACTTTGTTTGAATTTTACTCAAAAATGAAAAGCTCATGCTCTCAAGCATATGCGATACTCGGAGACACAATAGACAATAGCAATTCTCAACAAATAGAAGAAAATGGTAATTATGTTGCTGGCTCTAATCCAATAGCAGATACGGATTTAATTGATAACCTTGGAATTGCTGTATTTAAAGACGATAAACTTGTAGGAGAGCTTACTGGTTTAGATAGTATTTGTCATATTTTAGTTAACAATGAACTTAAATCATGTATTATATCTATACCATCTCCACTCGATTCGAGTAATACACTTGATAATTATATTGATTTAAATCTGACATCTGAAAAAAAGACTAACAGTCAAGTATATTTTGAGAACGGTAATCCATATATAACGGTTGATGTTTACTTGATAGCCCAGGGGCTATCTATGAATAGTCATCTTGATTATGACTCAGTAAGTCAAATTCATGATATAGAAGTTTCTTCTGCTAGCTACATTTCAAAACAAATTACCAATTATTTATATAAAACCTCTAAAGAATTTGAATCAGATATTTGCGAGTTTGGTAATTATGCTCTAAAAAAATATTTAACAATTGATGATTGGTATGCATCTGATTGGTTAAATAATTACAAAAATTCAACATTTGACGTTAATGTTCACTTAAAATTAAAATCCGGAAACTTATTTGATAAAACATAGATTTCCGTAGCTTGATAATGATCCCCCCCACTTATTGACTTTTTTGTAAAAATATTGTATAATAAGTATTGTTATTATTTAACAAGGGGGTATATAAATGAATTTTAATCAAACTTTAGTTTTTGGACACAAAAATCCAGATACAGATGCTATAATGTCTGCTATGGTAATGGCAAATTTAGAAAAAGAATTAGGAAATAATGCAAAAGCAATTCGTCTTGGAAATATAAATAAAGAAACTCAATATGTATTTGATTATTTAAAAATAGATGCACCTGAGCTTGTTACAGAACTAAAAGATGGTCAAGATGTAATATTAGTAGACCATAACGAAGCAACTCAAAGTGCTGATAACATTGCAAACTTAAATGTTCAAAAGGTTGTTGATCACCATGCATTAAACTTCTCAGTTTCAACACCTATTTACTATAGAGCTGAACCAGTTGGATGTACATCTACAGTATTATATAAAATGTATAAAGAAAATGATGTAGAAATCTCAAAAGAAATTGCTACAATGATGCTTAGTGCTATCGTTTCTGATACATTATTATTTAAATCACCTACATGTACAGCTGAAGATAAGGCTGTAGCTGAGAAATTAGCAAAAATAGCTGGTGTTGATGTAAACACATATGGAACAGCATTATTAAAAGCTGGTACAGATTTAAGTGATTATACACCAGAGCAAATCATCAATATTGATAGTAAGTTATTTGAGAAAGATGGAAAGAAATTTAAAATAGCTCAAATAAATACAGCTGACTTAGATAGTGTATTTAAAGATAAAGTATATTTTGAAGCTGCTATCAATAACGAAATTAAGAAAGATAACTTAGACTTATATATGTTCGCTGCAACTGATATAATCAATTCTAACTCAAAAGTTATCACTTTAGGAAATGATTCTAAAGTTGTTGAAAAAGCTTATGGTGTTACATTAAATGATAACACAGCATTGTTAGAGAATGTTGTTTCTAGAAAGAAACAAATGTTACCAAAAATATTAGAAAACTTAGACTAATATTAAATTAGTAATAGAAAATAATTAATTTAAATGATAAAAAAACAACCACCATTAAAGTGGTTGTTTTTTGTTGCATATGTATAATTTTTAACAACTTGTATTTTATTCAATATAATCTGATTCATATGTAATATCCACATTCTCTATTTGAACTGGATTCTCCAAATCAGCCCTTGCTTTCGCATCAGCATCATCTTTCACACTATATATAGAAAAACCTTTCGTATTATCCTCAACTTCAGTAGCTCTAATTCCATTTACAGAATTCACAATATTTCTAGTTATGATTGTTGTAGATAAAATAACAATTACTGAAAAAACTGCAAAACATGTTAGTCTCATTGTACTTAAAAAGACAAATCTAATTAACTTAGCCATTAACAAAGCCAACTTTTTAAAGAACCATGCTAATCCATATATAGAGCGTCCTTTTCTAACATTATAAAATTCTTTCTTTATTTCTATTAAAGCTAATGCATCTTTTCTAATAATTGTAGGTAATAATTCCTTTTTATCTTTTGCCACTGGTAAACTATTTAATTTTACTAAAGTTGCGATTTCATTCTTAGGCAATACTTCTAATTGGTTTTCCTTTATGATATTATTTTCCATCCACAACATCACCTCCAATTATTATCTATTAGCTTTCCAAATTCCGTCTACGTATTCATTATACAGTATCACGGACCAAAAATAAATACTTTTTATATATAAATTTTCAAAAACTTAATAGTATAAATAAAAAAGTAGCTCTATGTACTTTATACCTTTTTATATAAAATATTCATAAAACTACTTTTTTGTTTTAAATTTTAATATTTAATTATAATGTTACTAGTTTTGTATTTTTTGTGTAATCATCTCTGTATCTGGTGTAATAACTTCAAATCTATATCCGTTAGCTAGTCCCCAATCAATTATTCTAGGTAATGCTTCAGCTGTTTTATTATTTCCACTAAAATCATGCATTAATACGATATTGTTTCTTCCTGGTTTAATTCCTTTTGTTACATTATTGTATACTGCATCTGCTGTATGAACATCTCCTGAATCTCCAGAAGCAACGTTCCAATCAAAATATTTAATACCATCCGCTAATAGTTTTTTACTTGTCTCTGATACAACACCTTGGCAATATTTTCTACTCACAGTATTTGAAGCTCCACCTGGGAATCTTGCTATCATCATCTTTTTTCCAGTTGTCTTTTCTATTTTTTCTTGTAATTTCTT
Organism: uncultured Clostridium sp.; assembly: GCA_946545035.1. Lineage (GTDB taxonomy): Bacteria > Bacillota > Clostridia > TANB77 > CAG-508 > CAG-492. Next base: position 7,156 of record CAMNND010000006.1, read on the forward strand.
AAAATTTTGGTAACATGCATCTACTGATGCGTATAATACTTTGTAATCATGTGTATATCCATGCATACCAATTGCATTTCCCTCTTCAAGTGTTCTTTTTACTAGATGTTCATTTGCATCACTATAGTTAAGAATAAAAAATGTACCATTAACACCTTTTTCTTTTAATGTATCAAGTATTCTTGGTGTTGTGTTTGCACTTGGTCCATCATCAAATGTTAAATATATAACTCCTGTTGCCTGTGTTTCACCAACGAAAACTGTTCTTTGTGCAGTTGCTTCATTGTCATTATTGTCTTTTACTTTATATGTAATTGTATATTTTCCATCTTTAGACGTATCTACATTACCTTCTTTAGTGATTCTACTTGTTAAATCACCATCTTTTTTGTCTATTGCTGTTGCTCCTTCGTCTTTAAACTCTTCGTTTGTTTTTAAACTTACGAATGCTTTTCCATTTAATTTTATCTCTGGTGCAGTTTTATCAACAACTTTAATATATCTAACTTTATCAGCTTTGTTTGATGAAGAATCTGATACTATATAGTGAATCTCAATATTACCATTTTCTGTTTTTCTTTCTTCTCTTGCTACTTTATCATTTGGTATTTCACCATCATATCCATCTTTAACTGAAAATCCTTCTTCTTCATATTCTTTTCCAAAATCTATTTCTACATTTTCTTCACCGGTTAAAGTAACTACTGGTGCTTGTGTATCCTTTACTATAACTGTTCTTGTATATGTATCTTCTCCATTATTATTAGGGACCTTGTATGTAACTGTATATGTGCCTATTTTTGATGTATCTACATTGCTTTCAACAGTGATCTTATCACTAATATCACTAAACTTAGCTTTAGCTGTTGCTCCCGCATCCTTATATTCCGTACCATACTCGATTTCTACAGTCTCTTCTCCATTCAATTTGAATGTTGGTTTTCCTAAAAATTGTTTAAGTAGTACAATTGCAATTACAATTGCAATTACAGCAAGTATAGCAATTACAAGCTTATTCTTACTATTTTTCCCGTTTGAATGGCTGCTATAATTTCTATCAGATCTGTACTTGTACTCTTGCACTTCTCTTTCTTTTACTCCGTTCATATTCCCCTCCTATATATTTTCTTTACACAGATTATTCTACATCTTTTATCATTTTTCTACAAGAGATTTTAGGAATTTTCCTTTAATTTCATTTTAATAAAAAAATAACACGAAAGTATCATTATACATGCATTTCGTGTTATCTCTTTACTATTCTTCAAAAAAGCTCTCAAATTCTTCAGCAGAGATTATTTCTTTCTCCATTAGTGCATTTGCTACAAGTTCAAGCTTATCCATATGCTCTGATACCAATTTCTTTGCTTGATAATATGCATTATCAATCAACAATTTAATTTCTGCTCCAACAGAGTCCTCAAATTTTTGTCCAAATAATTGCATTTGATATGGATCTTTTTCTAAATTAATAGAAATTGGTCCAACTGTATCGCTCATACCGTAAACAGTAACCATATCAGTTGCTATTTGAGTTGCAACTTCCATATCATTACTTGCTCCTGTTGAGATGTCATCTAACGCAATTTTTTCTGCAGCTCTACCACCAAGCAATGCTATTAATTTTTCTAGCATTTCTTGCTTAGATACGTAGAATTTGTCTTCATTTGTCTTATACATTGTGTATCCACCTGCAACACCTCTTGGTATTATAGATACTTCTTTGATATCTTTTTGTGTTTCTAAATATCTACTAACTATAGCATGTCCTGCTTCGTGGAATGCTGTTAACTTCTTATCTTTTTCAGATACTACTCTACTATGTTTTTCAATACCGACTGTTACTTTCTTAACAGCATCTTCAATATCCTTATTTGTTATTGCATTATGATTTTTTATTGTTGCAATAATTGCAGCTTCATTTAAGATATTCGCAAGTTCAGCACCTGTAAATCCAGCCGTATCTTCTGCTATACTTCTTAAATTTACATCATTTGCTAATTTCTTATCTTTAGCATGAATTTTTAATATATCTTCTCTACCATTTAAATCTGGTAAACCAATCATAATTTGTCTATCGAATCTTCCTGGTCTTAATAAAGCCTTATCAAGCATTTCAGGTCTGTTAGTAGCAGCTAATACTATTATTGCTTCTTCAGTATCAAATCCATCCATTTCAACTAATAATTGGTTTAATGTTTGATTGTTCTCGCTCTCTGCACCACTTGATGTAGTTCTTCTTGAACCAATAGCATCAATCTCATCTATAAATACAATACATGGAGCAATTTTTCTTGCCTTTTCAAATAATTTTCTTACTCTTGAAGCACCAAGTCCTGCAAACATCTCAATGAATTCAGATCCGCTCATTGAAATAAATGGAACATCTGCTTCACCTGCAATTGCTTTCGCTATCAATGTTTTTCCAGTTCCTGGATTACCACATAAAAGTACTCCTCTTGGAACTTTAGCTCCCATTTCTTGGAACTTCTTAGGTTTCTTTAGAAAGTCAACAATTTCAACCATTTCTTGTCTTTCTTCATCTAAACCTGCAATATCTTTAAATGTAGTTTTTGTCTTAGCTGATGTTGCATCATATACTTTTCCCTTTTCACCTAATCCTTGCATTTGGAATAAAAGAATTACAAATACAATTAATAGAATCGTTGGTAATAATGAAAGTATTTTACTTCCAACCGATAAAAATGGGCTTTCTTCTTTTTGAATTAACTCAATCGTTTTACCTTCTTTTATTTGATCTTGTACATATTCAATGAAAGCTTCATTTTCAGGAACTATCGCTTCATATTCCTTATCATCATTCTTAAGCTTTATTTTTACTGTCTCGCTCTTAGCTTTCATCTCTATCTTTTCTACTTTGTCTTCTTGCATATCTGTTACAAGCTTTGTGTAAGCTAGAGTTTTATCCTCTTTTTCTTTCTTAGCATTGTTATATGAAATGATTCCATATACAATTCCTGCTACAAGAGCAGCGACTACGATAATAGCTAATAAGATTTTTCCTTTCTTATTTCCTTTTTTGTTCTTTTTCTTATCTTTATTGTTTTCTCTTGAACTCATTATAAATTCTCCCTTCAACGTACCTATTTATTATTCTCATCTGCATTTAATAATAATACTGCTGTTGCCATATATATTGTTGCAAGTAATGTATACATCGTTGAAAAATATTTTACATAGAATCCCGTAAAAGTATTAACTAAAAAGTATACCATACCAAGAATTACTGATAAAGTAATTGCATGTGTTGCCATATTAAAAGCATTTTTATATCTAATATTATTATTCCCAGATATTCTCGACATTATAAATCCAATTAATGCGATTACAAGTATATCAAGTAAAGTTGAAATTGACAATACTATAAATCCTCCTAGCAGAGAAATTGCAATTATTAATCCTGTATACTTATTTGCATCAAGAGCATCTACTAGTGTATTTTTATTTACATTCTGATCAAAGAAATTTTTATATGAAAACTCAAAAATATTACCTTCTGCCTTAATGTAAAAGTTTTCTCTAGCTAGTATTACTTGAGCATTACTATTTTCAATATTTGCATTTTCAGATGTATCGATAATAATATAATCTCCATAATAAGAAGAGTATTCATCATTATTTACGCTTAATTTTCCATCTGAATAATTAAGATCTGTAATCTCATTTCTAACAAAATCCTGTGCTTTTGATATTTTAGCCCTTGTTGAATAAGTTATACCAATTGTCACAATAATTGAATAAATCAATATTAAAATAAAAAAATATATAAAAGTACTAGATAAATTGTGTGTACTTACATCCTTGTATGAATCAAAATTTGTAATACTATTAAATACTTGGTTTATAAATAAATTTTTCTTTTTCATATATACCTCAAAATGAATAAAAACACTAGAATAATATCCAGTGTTTTCATTCTATAATATTATTCTCTTATGGAGTTATTGTTTGAACTTCTGGCTCTGTTGGCTCTGTTGGCTCTGTTGGTTCCGTTGGAGTTGTTGGTTCTGTTGGAGTTTCAGCTGGTCCTTTACTAATTGAAATAGTAATTTTAGCATTCTTTTCCACTACTGAACCTGCACCAAAACTTTGTGATACAACTGTACCTTTTGGTTTGTCAGATTCAACTTGTTTTGTAACAACTGTTAATCCGGCAAGTTTTTGTCTTGCTGACTCTTCTGACATTCCTACTACATTTGGAACAGTAATATCTGTTGTTGTTACTGGTGTTTGAGTACCATTGTTTGGATCAACATTTGTTACTGGTCCATTAGCATGTATTGTACACGTCTCTGATGGAGCTGATGACATTGAACCCTCTGTCTTCCAACTTGGATTTCTTTCCTTTTCAGGAGCAAAACTATAGTAATACGTATCTGGACAATTCTCTGTTGCAACCATTCCAGATTCCCTACATACCTTTACAGAAGAATGGCTTTCACAGTATGAAGGCTCTTCTCCTTCAACAAAATATTCCATATAAGTATCTGAACATGAACTTGAAGCTCTTTGTCCAGTTGTTCTACATGCTGATAATCTAACAATTCCACTTGGCTGTGCAAATTCTGCTGGAGCTAAATCTTGGTGTATTTTCTTCATTGCTGTTGCCCATAATTTAGCAGCATTATTTCCACTACCATTAATTGGTGTACCATCATCATATCCGTACCATGCAGCTGCAGTATAATACGCTGTCATACCACATAGCCAGTTATCTTTCTTTTGGTTTGTTGTACCAGTCTTTGCACCTACATCAAAATCATCCATTCTACAAACTCTAGCAGTACCCGAGCCACCTTCAACTGGTTGTTTTAATAAAGTCTTCATGATATAAGCATGTTGCTCTGTCATAACTCTTTCAGTTTTTTGCTCTGCTTCAATTACAATGTTTCCTGATGAATCTTCAACTTTTGTATAGAAAGTTGGAGAAATGTATACACCATTATTTGCAATCATAGCATATGCACCTGCCATCTCAAGTACACTAACACCTTTTGTTTGTCCACCTAGAGCCATTGCAGCTAAATTTGAATCATTTGACTTTGGATCTTCGCTTGCTTTAACAAGTGATGTTATTCCACATTGTCTACAAAAATCTATTGCATTATCTGGACCAATCTCAGACATAATCTTACATGCTACAATATTTACAGAACGCTCTATAGCATTTCTAACATTGATATATCCCGAGAATCCTCCACTATCATTTTTAGGATCCCAATTTCCAAAATAAGTCTTCTCATCATTATATACTGTTGCTGGAGTTATAATTCTCTTCTCAACTCCACATCCATAAGTTGCTATTGGTTTGATTGAAGAACCTGTTTGTCTTCTTGTATCAACAGCTCTGTTAATACCTATAGCATCAACATCTGATCCAAGACCTCCCATACATCCAACAACCTGACCTGTTGTATGATCAATTACAACCATAGCTGATTGTGAGTGTGTTTCAGAATTCTTAGAAGTTAATTCATATTCACCAGCTGTGTATGTCTCATACAAAGCACTTTGTACTGAACCAACTTCAGTTGTATAAATTTTATATCCTCCACCATACACACGGTTTTTAGCATATTCTCTTGTCATTCCCTTCTTTTCAACCAAATCATTAACAACATTATCTACTGCAGCTTCAATAAAGTAATCTTTGATTGTTGATGAAGGAAGTTCACCTTTTTGGAAATTCAAATTTTCAGCATTCTTGTATGCTGTATTAAATTCATCTTCAGTAATGAATTTTAGCTCTTTCATTTTTCTTAAAACAACTTGTGTTCTGTCTTTTACCTTTTTCATTACTTGAGCTTGTTTTTCAGCATCCCCTGCATTCTTGAATGGGTTATATGTGTTTGGAGCATTGTTTATACCTGCAATAAATGCACACTCCTCAATTGATAAATCGCTTGCTGATTTATTAAAATAGTATGTTGCAGCCATTTCAACACCGCATATATCTCCACCATCGGCACCAAGTGGAATTATATTTAGATAAAGCTCTAATATTTGCTTTTTAGAAATCATTTTCTCAACTTGGTATGCTCTAGACATTTCCTTTATTTTTCTTTCAACACCCGCTGAACCACTATTTTCTCTCTCGTTTGTGATATTTTTAATAAGCTGTTGAGTTATTGTACTTCCACCAAATGATGAATCCCCCTTTGCTAAATATGTTGTTGTTGCAGCTAATGTTCTCTTAAAGTCAACACCTTTGTGTTGATAGAATCTTTCATCTTCAATTGCAACAAATGCATCTGGAAGATGTTTAGACATTTGATCATAGCTAATTATCTTTCTTGTCTCTGTACCTGATAGCTCAGCTATGACATTTCCATCTCTATCATAAACAACTGTATTTGCATTAGATAGTAATAAATCTTCTCTTGATAAAGCAAATTTATCACTAAAGAATATTCCACAGAATATTCCTATACAAACAAGAACAGCAAGAACTAATAGTAAAGCAACAATGATAAAGAATTTTTTAATTTTTGACATTTTCTTCTTTTCTTTACCATTTTTATTTCTTTTAACCTTGCTACCTGCAGGTCTTACTTTTCTTGAGTTTCTGCTGTTAGCAGGTTTCTTTCTAACTACATTACTCCCAACAGAAGCACTTGATCTCCTTTTTTTCTTTTTTTCCATTTATATACTCCTTTTCTGGCACTTATATTTTTATACCAAATCACATTAAAATTATATTATAAAATATAAAAAAATAAAAGAGTTTTTTCAATATATTTTAAGACTATGATAGCAAGCTAAGAGCCTTCTTTATTAGCTCTTCTAAACCACTATTTTTGCAGTCTAATTTTGGTAAGATTTCTTCAATATCTCTTCTAGAATATCCAAGCACTTGCAACGCAGAAATTAAATCGTCAATATTTTCGTTATTTGGAATTTCAATTTTACCTGTACTTGATATACTACCATCATCCATATTAATATTTTTCAATTTGTCCTTAAGCTCTAGAATAATCCTTTGTGCTGATTTTGCACCAACTCCAGGAAGCTTCTTTAAAACACTTACGTCATCAGATACAACAGCTGCTGCAAATGTTGAAGGTTCGATATTAGATAAAATTGTTATTGCAGACTTGGCTCCAATACCACTTACTGAAATTAGAAGCTCAAACATTCTAAGCTCTTCACTTGATGCAAATCCATATATGCTAATATCATCTTCTCTAACCTTTACATAAGTATGTACCTTTATTTCTTTACCAATTTCGCCTATCTCCTTCATTGAGTTTTCCGACATAAATATCTTATACCCAACACCGTTAACATCAACAACAATATAATCCATTGTTCTTGAATCAAAAACTCCTTTTAAATATGCAAACATATTTTCCTCCTTTGAATTTTTTTACATTTTATCATACGATTTTTTAAAATCAAGTTTAACCTTTTATTGTATTTTAATACCTACATAATAATAGACCTTCTATATACGCATTTGGTTCTTACCATTTGTAACTTTTTATAACTTTTTTGTAAATATTTTTAGCAATCTCGTATCCATTTGGAACTTGTTTTATAAAGTTCTCCATCATAACACCACTATTTATTTCCATAACAAATAATTTATTATCTGTTGTTTTTATAATATCAATACTTCCAAAACCTAACCCAATCTTCCTAGAAATCTCTTCAGCTAAACATTCAATATCATTTTTAAGTACTTCACTAATATCAAAGCTAGCTTTTGATCCCTTTGCCAAATTAAATCTCCAATCAAATTCAAATACATCATTCTCAGGAAGAATGCAACTATATACTTCATCTTCTAAAATTTTATTTTCTTCGAAATATTCACTATTAAAATTAATTAAAAGCTCTCTTAGCGTGCTTTTCCCATCTCCGATAACAACTGGTTTAGTCTTTTTATATAAAAGTTCCGTTTTACCATTAACAACTATAGCTCTATACTCATTTTCTATATCATAATACGGACATAAGCTCATTGAGAAATATTTTTTACTAAGATTTTTATACTGCTCCACAAGTTCATCTATATTCTTTATATGTAGTACATTTGCTCCACATGTCCCATCATTTATTTTTAGTACAACATTTTGGTTATATTTATAAAATAAGCCTTTTACATATTCTTCACTATTGCTACCAATTGCATATTGGTTATTATTGCCTGGTCCATAAATAATATTATGCTCTATTATTGGAATATTTTTCTTACTTAGTAACTCAAATGTTGCATATTTATCATCAAGAAGCTCTCCTAGAGCATGATTATTAATTCCAAATTTATATCCTGTAATTATATTCGTTACGTTATTCTTTTCTAAGACAATAATCCAATCCTTTGAAATAACACTATAATTAATGTTTTCTTCATCACATATCTCTTTAATTATTTTCTTAAATGTCATGTATATCACCTGCCTTAATCATTAATATCACTAGTTTCACATTGTATCACATTTTATATAATTGTTCAAATAAATATAGCTAGCACTGATTCAAACCCATTTATTCATGAAAAAAATAGTTAGAAAATCTAACTATTTTTTCGTTATATATTTTGCACTATTAGATATCACCAAAATCATCACCTTGGTCTTGATTCTTCTTAGGAGGATTATATATCCTCATATCACTATCATCTTCTTCCAATTCTTCATCGGATTTCTTGTATTCATCCATTAACCCGAGTCTTTCATATGCGCCCTTTTTTCCAACTAAAACAAATGATGTTACCATTGTCTTACTAGGAAGGCTTTCTCTATATGGTTCAAATTTAAGCATTTCTCCTTCTCCAGATAAATAGCACTCAACAGTGCCACCATCTACGCATACTGCTTCTCTTGTTAAATTCTCACCAATAATTTCTACCTCTTCTTGTTTTGGAGTATGTCCAACAACAATGACATCTGCTTCTGACTCGTCCGGTAACCTAACAATATTGTTCAAATTCATTCTATTTACATCATCTGGATTTCTATACCATAAACATGCAAATGCTTTTTCACGTTTTCTTTTTATTGTTTCAAAAGCTTCTGACTCAGGATTAGACGACTTTAGCTCTTCATATCTTCTCTCAATCATTTGCTTACTACGTAGAGTTAATGGCTCATCCATTTCATACAAATCCATATCAAATGATGCATGTCCCATTGCAATTTTTCTTCCATCACAATCAGTTTCAATTTTTAACAATGGTTGCTCTCCAAGCCATATCATTAGTTCAAAGAATTTCTTAAGACCTTCGGGAGTGCTGACCATCTCTATAATTTCGTCATATGTTGCAGTCTGACCGTTTGCTTTTGCTAAACCATCGAAATTTAAAGATTTTGCAAATGGTTTGACAATACTTACCATTTCCTCAGTAATATCATCTTTATTATTTCTATATACTTCAATAAAACGCTTAAATTTGGTATATAAAACATCATCATGATTACCTGGAATATAAGTTAAACTCTCTCCATTTTCTATCAATTCTTTAATTCTTGATAAAAGACGTATTCCTTCGTTTCCTCTATCCATACAATCACCGAGAATTACAACTCTTCTATTTTTTTTATTCAATTTATCTTCAACAAGCTCAATAGCATCATAAACTCCATGAAAGTCACTTACAATAAATAATGGTTTATTTTGCTCTTGCTGTATATTTTCTCTTATTTCATTCATAATATACCTCCTTTAAAAGGATTTATGTTAATTGAATATCACTTTATTGTACCATGCTATTAAACATCTGTCAAATATAGAAAAACTACCGGTGTGCGTATTTCAGCACTCCGGTAGAAACAAAATAATCAGATATTTTCGAAAGCGTCGTATTTTTTATCCGCATTCTTCATTATAGCTGATGCTGTGAAGTAGCCAGCAAGAGCTGCAAGAATTGCCACAAAAACAACTACAAGCATCAATGCTCCATCTGACTTTTTCTTTTTTCCCTTGCCACCAAAGAAAGCTTCTGCAAGCCTTCCAATAGCGCTTGGCATCTCTCTTGCTACAGTCACAGTGTTACGAATCTGAGCATACGAGTTCCATCCGCCAACAAGTCCATTTTTCAAGGTCTTATTCTTCCAAAATGCTCTCAGGCTATTAATCCAAATAAGGAAGCCTGTCGGAATGATTGCAAAACCAATTCCAACAAAGAGCAAATCGGACGATAATGTAACAAATGCTTCAAAATCAATATTCTGGAATTTCTCAATATGTGGACCGATATAATAAAATAGAATTATATATATCACCCCATATACTTGAGTAAAACCAATAATTGACATGATGTAGCCAGCTACAACATTGACCCGGAAAAATCCGCCTGTTGCTTTAGACTCACTCCATACCGTACCACATGTGTAAGCGTTACTCCATGAGATGATGAAGTCAATCACAAGCACCAAAACCAATCCAATTGACAACATTTTGTTTTTCACACTCCTTAAAAAGTATAAAGGTTTATGCACTATAAAAGTGCTCTTCTAAGGGTTTGCTACTCAAAGTTTGTTAACTTTGATTGAATCATTATATCATCCATTGTATGTGCTGTCAATTTCTGATTACAGCCCAAATTTTTTATTTTACATCAGCCTTCCATAGACTGTGTTTATTACAGTATGCATATATTGTTGAGCCGGGAACATATTTGCAATGAGCAACCGGTTCATCACCAGGATTTAAATATGTTATTTTTTCGTGATCATCATATACAATGGCTATCCATTCAATATAGTGCTCTTCTTCCATTACGTGATTAACTCTTACAAAAATTTTTCCATCTTTTACTTCATATGTTGGAACATGTTTTTCGGCAGCTGCATCTACTGAATTCGGAACTAATACTTTCATTTCTTCATCACAACATCTTATTCCGCATCCAGGACAATTACAATCCTCAAATACTTTAACAACTGCTCCGCATTTCATACATTTTTTCACAATAAATTCTTTAGACATAATTTTACCTCCTTATTTCTTGCATTATACCAATAAATGCACTAAGAGGGCAACACAAAAATCGTGTTACCCTCCCGCACTTTGCTCTGTCAATTACTACAATAAAATCAAAATTGTAGCTACAAGAATACGTAATACATTTAATGCTATAGCTAATGCTAAAATGTAAAATGCCACTTTAATTAAGAATTTTGTAATCTTAAATGCAACTTTCAGTAAAAAGTATATTATGGCGATTTGTACTATTATAGCAATAATTCCTGATAGCATTTTCTTCACTCCCTTCAAGTAAAGTTCTGATTAGTATATCACAAACTCCACTATAAAGCTAGCCTTCTTGTCGCAATTTTGTTGATAAAATATCTGTCATGAGAAACAAAGAGTATCGTTCCTTCAAAGTTAACTAGGCTCTCTTCTAGGGCTTCTCTTGAAGCTATGTCTAGATGATTTGTCGGCTCATCAAGAATTAATAAATTAATATTCTTTTGCATAAGTTTAGAAAGTATTAATCTAACTTTTTCTCCACCAGAAAGCTCTCTAATTCTCTTAAATACGTTTTCTCCATAGAATGAAAACTTAGCAAGATATGTTCTTGTTTCCGTTTCTCCCATGTTTGTATTATTTAGCATATACTCAAGAATTGTTTCATCATTATTTTTGAAACTTAAATCCTGAGAAATATATCCAATTTTGGTATTAGAGCCAAGTATGATATTACCATTATAATCCGATTGTTCACCAATTATCATTTTAATTAAAGTACTTTTTCCTGATCCATTTTTCCCTGTAATACAAACTCTTTCTTTTCTATACACATTCATATTGAAATTATTAAATATTTCTTTTTCTCCAAATCTTTTATACAGGTGCTCCACTTTTATTACATCATTTGCAGATCTATCTCCTGCAACTAAATTAATGTTACTTACCTTTTTATCAAGAATTACTTTATCAAGCACTTCCATCTTTTCTAACCTTTTTTCGATGCTCTTTGCCCTTTTATAGAACATCTCATTTTTTGCAATATCTCCAAATTTTCTTAAAGTCTTTATTGACTCTTTCATCTTTTCAATTTGTTTTTGCTGATTTTTATAATTTTCAAATTCTGCAAGTGTTCTTCTTTCATCTTCTTCTAGAAAATAAGAATAATTTCCGTTGTATATTTTAGCTTTCCCTTGTTCAATCAGAATTGTCTTTGTTGCTATTTTATCCAAGAAATATCTATCATGCGACACAACAAGAATTGTACCACTATATGAAGAAAGTAATTCCTCAAGCCACTCTAATGTCTCTACGTCCAGATGATTTGTTGGTTCATCAAGTAATAATATATCTGGCTCACTCATAAGAATTTTTGCAAGATTTACCTTAGTTCTTTCTCCTCCACTTAAGTTATTGTACATACTTCCTAAAAATAGCTCTCCAAAATGAAATCCTGAACATATTTTTTTATATTTTTCTTGGATATCATATCCACCGTTTATAATAAACTCATCTTGGATTCTACCGTACTTATTCATAAGCTTTTCAAGTATATTATTATCAGTTTCTATTGTCATTTGATATTCAATATTTTTTAGTTTTTCTTCAAGTTCAAAACATTTACTAAAGTTTTCCATTAAAAACTCATTAATAGTACAGTCGATTTGCCTTTTTTCATATATTTGTTTTAGCATCTTTATACTTGCACTATTTCTTATATTAACTCTACCACTATCAATTGATTCATCCCCATTAATAATTTTTAGAACTGTAGTTTTACCACAACCATTCTGACCAATAAGGGCTACTCTTTCTCCTGTTTTAACTTCGAAACTTAAGCCATCTAATATATTCTTAATTCCGTAATTTTTTACTAAATCTTTTATATCTAATTCTATCATCATTATATCTCCTTACTATTACTAAAATAATTTAATAAGCGAGATATAACCGCTATATACTAAATATAAACTATTACAACCTATATAGCGTTATCTCGCTGTAATAGCTTGGCAGCCGAAGCCCCTATGTTTTACTTTCCCTTTTAAATCAAATTTTCTATCCATTTCTTTTCTCCTTAAATAAATTTCATCAATTATACCACAAATTAATCGTTATGTAAATCGTCATCCATGTCATCATCATCTGAATGCATATATTCTCTACCAGAAACCCTCTTTCTTTGACGCTCTTGCTCTACATTATCCGATAGTAATTCTTTAACTGCCTCAGACTTTTTAATATTTTTTATATCAAATTCTGGAGTGCTCTTATCAGCAGAGCAACAATGAATTGTTCCAAGCCCAAATATTCTTTGTCCGAATTTTCTGTTTAGTGTTATATCCATTATTCTATATAATCTAATTTCTTCTTGTTTAATATTAAAAAAACCTGTTTGAATTATAAGTTTTTCCTCAGTCAATTTATACTTTGTAAATGTCCAAGGTAATCC
>CAMNND010000007.1 GCA_946545035.1 uncultured Clostridium sp.
AAAAAAATAATAATGAGATCAACAATTATTTTATGGATTGTAGAAATAATAAAGATAATATTTAACTTATCTGTTGGACTCGTTAAAGAGCCAAATCACTATGTACCATTATATTATTGTAGTATAATTCTATATGCGGGAATTTTAAGTTCATTCTGCAAAGGAACTTTGAAAAAAATAGGAGATATTTTTATAGCTACTGGTGCAATTGTTGGAGGTGGTTTTTTCTTAAGCTGCCCAAACACATCAATTGCAATGTACCCATTATGGCATTATCTAAGTATTCAAAGTTTTTTCTTCCATGGAACAATGGTTTACCTTGGAATACTTGTACATATAACGAACTACGTTGATTTACAATTATCAGATTTAAAATACTATGCATCATTGATATCTATAATGCTTGTAATATCATATATAGCAAATAATATTCTAGATACAAATTTTATGTTTATATCTAAGGATTTTCCTGGAACACCGGTTGCTGTTATATATAATTTAACAGGAAAATTTTTTACAATTGTGATGAGTGTACTACATATGACATTACCATTTTTTATGGTTTATCCAGTAAAAGCACTAATTGTTAGACGTTATGAAAGAAAAACTGCGTAAGTATTGAAAAAATAGCAATAATAAGTTATAATATAGACCAAATTGGAGGTAAGAAAATGGTGGTAAAACGGCAAACGGATTTTATATTAATTAAAAATAAATTATTAATATAAAATTAGGAGGATATAATTATGGCAAATGAAGCTGAATTAATGCAAGTTAGATTTGAGAAAGAAGCAAAATTAAAGGAATATGGTACAAATACAAGACCAGAAAGATATGAAAGAACTGTAGATATTGAAGGAGCAAGAGCTTTAGAAGATGGAACAAAAGATGTTTCAGTAGCAGGAAGAATTATTTCTAAGAGAAAAATGGGAAAGATTTCTTTTATTCATATTAGTGATATTACAGGAAGAATTCAATTAGTTATTAAGAAAGAAGATTTAGGTGAAGAGAGTTATCAAAAATTTCATGAGACAATTGATATAGGAGATTTCGTTGGAGTTAAAGGTGAAATATTTACTACTCAAGCTGGTGAAAAGAGCGTTCAAGTATATGAATATACATTTTTAGGAAAAGCATACAGACCACTTCCAGAAAAATTCCATGGATTAGTAGATCAAGAAGCTATATATAGAGAAAGACATCTTGATCTAATTATGAATGAAGATACAAAGAAGAGATTTTTATTAAGATCTAAATTCATCAAATTAATGAGAGAATATTTAGATAACAATGGATTTATAGAGGTTGAAACACCAGCACTTCAAAATACTGCATCTGGTGCAACAGCAAGACCATTCGTAGCACATCATAATGCATATGATATGGATGTATTCTTAAGAATATCTCCAGAGCTTACATTAAAGAAATGTATAATTGGAGGATTCAATAATGTTTATGAAGTTGCAAGAGACTTTAGAAATGAAGGAATTGATAGAAGCCATTTACAGGACTTTACAATGGTTGAAGGATATAGCGCATACTGGAACTATGAAGATAATATGAAGTTCCTAAGAGAAATGATTATATACATTTTTAACAAGTTATTTGATGGAAATTTAACTATCAAAATTGGAGATAAAGATATTGATTTTGGTGGAGAATGGGATGTTGTTTCATTTAGAGATTTAGTTTTAAGAGATTGTGGAATTGATATTGATAAATATGAGACAGCAGCTGATTTATTAGCTGAAATAAGAGCTAACAATATTGAGCTTGATGAAGAAAATATTGAATCTTTAGGAAGAGGAAATCTTATAGATGCTCTTTATAAGAAAGTTAGTAGACCAAAGATGATAAAACCAACATATTTAATTAAACACCCAATAGATTTATCACCTTTAGCTAGAGCTAATGACGATAATAAACAAATAACAGATAGATTCCAATTAGTTGTTAATGGACAAGAAATAATCAATGGATACTCAGAGCTAGTAGATGCAAAAGAGCAAGAAGCAAGACTTATCGAGCAAAGCAAGTTAAAAGCTGGTGGAGATGAAGAGGCTATGTCTATTGATGAAGAATACATTAAAGCAATGGAATATGGTATGCCACCAATTTCTGGTTGGGGACTTGGAGTTGATAGATTTCTACAATTCTTAACAAATGTTGAGAATATAAGAGATGTAGTTCTTTATCCATTAATGAGACCAAGAGATCAACAATAAAAGCTGATATAAAACGTTTAGATAATTTTAAAAAATATAAAGAAAAATCATCCATTTTTGGATGGTTTTTTCTTTAAATAATACATGTAATATGGTTGATTTTTTTATCTATTAAATATACAATAATTATAGAATGTGGAGGATATTGTGGAAAATAAGTTTTTCAGTAAAAAGCATATAATTATACTAGATATAATAATTGTAGCTATTATTTTTATTGTCTTAGCTAAAATTGGAATTGAAAAATTAATAGTTAAAAATGAAATGAAAACGGCTAAGCATGCTATTACGATAAATGAGACCGTACATATGTATTCATCTCCAAAAGAAAAGAAGAAATATACTTCTATTGAAATTGGAACTGATACATATATACTTAAAAAAATAGCTGATAAAGATGATGTAGATTGGTATAAAGTAATTATCAACGATAAGGTTGGTTATGTTAAGGCAAAAGATGTTGGAAAATATAATCCGAAATATCAAAAAAGAGATTTAATGCTAGATGTATCTAAATTTAATATGCAAAATAATTTTAAAACAATTGGAGAATTTAAGGCTTTTGTTATAAACAATAATATTAAATTTGTATATATAAGAGCTGGTGGAAGAGGATATGGACAAGCAGGAAACTTCTATACAGATCCACAGGCAGATAACTTCGCAGAGGCATGTGAATTTTTAGGGATTCCATTTGGTTATTATTTCTTGGATGAAGCAATAAGTATTTCAGAAGTTGATGAAGAAGTAAAGTTTATTAAAGAGTACATAGAAAATAGACCATACATAAATAATGTTTTACCGGTTGCTATTGATGTTGAGAAACATAGCGAAGCTGGTAGAGCAGATAGCATATGGGATACAAGATATACATTTGTAAATGATCTTATATCTAAGCTAGAAAAAGAGAATAAAAAAGTTATTTTATACAGTAATGCAAATATTGCAAGTAAGTATTTAGAAAATGTACAAGCTAAAATGTGGCTTGCTTATTATCCAGGAGTAAAAGAGATACCAAATTATTGGTATTCTGATACAGAAGGGGATGGAGCATTAAATAAAAATATTATTACTAAAATGATAGGATGGCAATTTACAGAAAAAGGTATAAAAGGTGTAATTGATAAGAAAGTTGATTTAAGTATTGTGTACAGTAATTATCTATTGCACGATAGCATGCAAGATATTGAAGATGATATAAAACAAACAAATGAAATGGTTTTTGGACCAATTAATAGTGCAAGAAGAAATGAACTATAATTAATACACATAAGAAAATAGGTGAGTTTATGGATAAAAATGAGTATTTGATTAAATTACAAAACGAAAATAGAAATCATATACACAATATTGATCTTTTAATAAAAACTCTAGATTTTAAAATTGATGGATTAAAAAAGTCAAAGAAAAAGACGGATCGTATATGTGAACGATTTGATATAGTTTGCTACAACTATAACTTAGTATACGAGATGGAGGAAACAAAAGAAAAGTTTATCAAAGACTTAGGAGAGCTAACTAAGAAAATTGAAGAGATTGTAAAAAGAAAATCTAGAAATGTGGATTATGATATTCAAAAGGTATCGAGTATTAATGATTTGTTAGATACATATGAAGTACAATTAAATACAATAAATAGAAACGATTTATCTAATATTGAAAGTCTACAATTAAATGCAATAAAAAAAGAAATATATGAAAAATATATGAGATATAGAGCTGATATTGATAGAAATATTTTGAAAGAAAAATATGATAAGATGCAAAATAGAAGTACAATATTAAAGGCTTTAGATGAGTTCTTTGTTCTAACAGAAATGAGGGGAAAACAAAAGGAAAACTTATTTACTGCAATACAAGGGATAGATGATTGCTGCTCTAAGTTCGAAGAAGGATCTGAGCCAAATAGAGAATATAAAATAATTGATATATTAGCAGATATTGATATATATTTTAATGAAAATAAAAAAGCAAGAAAATACAAAGAAGCATATAATAAACTTATTGAGCTAAGAGAAAAAATTGGAAGTACATTTTCAGTTGAAAGAAGTGAACTAAAAAGTGTAATTGGTGAAAAATACAAATCAAGATTTCCAATGCCAGTTGAAAGAAATATTAGTAAGATGAGAAAAAAACATGAAAAGGCAATGGAATTTCTATACAGAAGTGGATATATAAAAACATATGATCAAGTTGAATACAGATCTAAGATGGCAATTTTAATAGATAAAATGAAACTTTTAACGGATAATGTTGAAAGAGAAATAAATAGATAAAATAGAGTAATTATGTGTAAACAAGTTATTCTATTTTTTCTCTTTTTATATACACAAAAAAACAGTTTTATGATATCATATCAAGAGAAAAAGAAAGGATTTTTAATATGAGGATTTTAACAATAGGAGATATAGTAGGCGAAAATGGTGTAAAAAAGTTTAAAGCTGAATTACCGAAAATAAGAGAAAAATATAATATAGATTTTGTTATTGTAAATGCAGAGAATTCTGCTGGAGGTATGGGAATTACAACTGCTATATTTCACGAAATATTAGCATTAAAAGTGGATGCAATTACAATGGGAAATCATACATGGGGAAAGAAAGATATTTTTTCATTCATAGATCATCCAAAACTACTAAGGCCAGCTAATTACTCAAAAGGGGTTGTTGGAAAAGGTGTAGGTGTATATGAATGTAAAGGTAAAAAAATTTGTGTAATTGATTTAATTGGAAGAACAGATATGAATGTTTTATCAGAAAATCCATTTACAAGAGCTGATGAATTAGTAGAAGAATACAAAGATAAATGTGACTGTATATTTGTGGAATTTCATGCAGAAGCTACTGCAGAAAAAATTGCAATGGCAAATTACTTAGATGGAAGAGTTGCAGCTGTATATGGAACACATACACATGTGCAAACTGCGGATGAGCAAATACTCGATAAGGGAACAGCTTATATAACTGACATAGGAATGACTGGTCCAATAGATTCTATTATAGGAATGGATAAGGATGCATCAATAAAAAGATTTGTTACTTCATTACCAGAAAGATATAAATTAGCTGATGGAAAATGTATGCTCAATGGTTGTATTTTTGAGGTTAATGACGATAATTGTCGAGTTATGTCGATAGAGCGTATAATGATAAAATAAAGCTCGAATCTTGGCTTACGAAAGTGGTATTAATTTTAGTAAAAATATAGACTTTTATTTGTGATTGTATTATAAATATATATGTAGTGAGAAAACAAAAAAATAAAATAATAGGAGGCCAAAAAATGGAAGTTTTAAAAATTTCATCTAAATCAAACCCAAATTCAGTAGCAGGTGCTATAGCTGGATTAGTAAAGGAAAATAATTATGCAGAAATGCAAGCTATTGGTGCTGGAGCTTTAAACCAAGCAGTAAAAGCAATTGCAATTGCAAGAGGATTTGTTGCACCATCAGGAGTTGATCTTGTTTGTGTACCAGCTTTTGCTGAGGTTCAAGTTGAAGGCGAAGAAAGAACAGGAATAAAATTAATTATTGAGGCAAGAAAATAATTATTTATATATAGGGGGCATAGTGTTTTTACTATGCTCTTTTTTTATGAAAATACTTGCAAAATTATTTTTTATGGGGTATACATTAGTTATCAGATTCTAAAAAAAAATCATAAAAAAACTTGACAAAAGAAAAATTTAATATATAATAACTACAAACAAACGTTCACGAGGAGGATAAAAAATGAGTACAGAAAATACTGAAAAGAAAAAAGCTCTAGAAGCAGCATTAAGTCAAATTGAGAAGCAATTTGGAAAGGGATCTGTAATGAAATTAGGCGAAACAACAGTTATGGATGTTGAGGCTATTCCAACAGGTTCACTTAGTTTAGATATAGCATTAGGAATTGGTGGTATACCAAGAGGAAGAATAGTAGAAGTTTATGGACCAGAATCATCTGGTAAGACAACACTTACATTACATATGATTGCTGAAGCACAAAGATTAGGTGGAGAAGCTGCATTTATTGATGCTGAGCATGCTTTAGATCCAACATATGCTAAACATTTAGGCGTTGATATAGATAATCTAATCGTTTCACAACCAGATACTGGTGAGCAAGCTTTGGAGATTGCTGAAGCATTAGTTAGAAGTGGGGCATTAGATATTATCGTTGTTGACTCTGTTGCAGCATTAGTTCCAAAAGCTGAGATTGATGGAGATATGGGAGATTCTCATATAGGTTTACAAGCTCGTTTAATGTCACAAGCACTTCGTAAATTAGCGGGAGCTATTAATAAAACAAAAACTGTTATAGTATTTATTAACCAATTAAGAGAAAAAGTTGGTGTAATGTTTGGTAATCCAGAGACAACAACCGGTGGTAGAGCTTTAAAATACTATGCATCTGTTAGATTAGATATTAGAAAAATTGAAAACATTAAGACTGATGGTGAGGTTACAGGAAACAGAGCTAGAGTTAAAGTTGTTAAAAATAAGATGGCTCCTCCATTTAGAGAGGCAGAATTTGATATAGTGTATGGTAAAGGTATATCAAAATCTGGAAGTATACTTGATTTAGCTGTTAACCTAGATATAATCGAAAAGAGCGGTTCTTGGTTCAGCTATAATGGAGAAAGAATTGGTCAAGGTAGAGAAAATATCAAGAAATATCTAGAAGATAATCCAAAGGTTATGGAAGAAGTTGAAGAGAAAGTTAGAGAAAATTATAAAAAAGCTTTCGAACAAAGCTTAACTGATGAAGAAGCTCCAGCTGAGGAGGCTGAAGAAGAAAAGTCAGAAGAATAATATATTGGAGATAAAAATGGATTTTGAAAAGTTAGAGGAATATGATAGAAATAAAACGAAGGTTTTAAAGTATGTTATATATAAAAAAAGATCTGAAAATGAGATTAGACGTAAATTTCAAAATGATATAGACTCTAATATGCTGGAAGATATAATTGAAGAGCTTAAAGAAAATAATTATATTAGTGATACACAATATATTGAAAGGGCCGTGAATGAATTTATGGCCCTTAAAAATTTATCTTTAAAGCAAATAAAATATAAGCTTCAGTCTAAAGGGATAAGCAACGATTTGATTGAAGATTATTTTTCAGCTAATAGAGAAGATTTAAATGAATATGAAATAAAATCTGCGGGTAATATTATAACTAAAAAGTATGATGAACCAGCAGAAGAAATAATTCAAAATTTATTGAAAAAAGGTTTCGAGTATGATAATGTTAAAGAGGCATTAGAGAGGAGAGACTAATGAAAAATGTATTAAATTTTGAATCACAAGTGTATTCAATTAAATCAAATGATTTTGAAGGTCCGCTAGATTTATTATGTCATTTAATTGATAAAAATAAAATGGATATTTGTGATATTAATTTAAGTGATATTACAGATCAATATATAGAATATCTTAATAAAATGGAAGAGCTTAATTTAGAAATCGCAAGTGAATTTGTTATTATGGCTTCTACATTATTATACTTAAAATCTAAGACATTGCTTCCATCACTTCATGAAAATGATGAAGAAGAAGAGGAATTAACAGAGGAAGAATTATTAAGAAGAATTATTGAATACAAAAAATATAAAGAAGTATCTGCTACATTTGGCGAAATGTATAAGAATAATTATAGAATTTTCTTCAAAGATGAGGAAAAAATAAAATTTGATAAAAAACAGCTTGATGAAAAAGATGTTGATTATATGCTTTTATATGATGCATATAGAAATGTATTAGATAAGAATAAAACGAGATTAAATAGCAATGCTAAGAATATTAAAAAGATTGCAATTACCGATAACTATACAGTTTCTAGCAAAGTTAAAGAAATGTATAAAGAGCTTATAAAAAATAAAAAGTTTGTATTTAATAATTTATATTCTCAAAAAGAATGTAATAAAGAGGAAGTAGTAACAGCTTTTACAGGTCTTTTAGAGATGTCTAGAAGAAGTAAAGTACAAACAACTCAAGAGCTTTTATTCGGTGATATTACTGTTGAAAAATATAAAAGAAAAATTGATTAATAATTATATTTAATTTGGTAAAAATAACTAGCAAATATAAGGAGATTTATATGTTGCTAGTTTTTATTTTTGTTGTATTATTGCTAATTGTAATACTTATAGTTTCGTGTGTTATAAAATTTTATATTACAATTAATGATAATGGGTATAAAATAACAATATGCTTTTTTATATTTGAAAAAATATGTATATATAAGAGCAATCTAAATTCACTAATTAAAAGATTCAAAAAAAGTAAATCTAGAAGTATGAAAGATATAAAAACAAATCTAAAGATTATAAGAAAATTAAACGTTAAAGCGGATAAAATCTATTCCAAAATATACATTAGTACTTCTGAGGTTCAGTCTACAGCAATTATAACTGGAATATTGAATAGTATTATAGGAATTACTTTTTCAGGCTTAAACATCAAAATAACAAAAGATAATTTTATATATAAGGTTATTCCAATTTACTCTAACAAGAAAGTCTTGCATATAAAAATTAAATGCATATTTTCATCCAGTTTGGTGCATATTATAAGTACATTTATTAGAACAAAGATTGGAGATGTTAGAAATGGAAGATAATCATCCAATAGAAGAGCTTATGGTTACTGCAATGGATAGCATTAAGCAAATGATTGATGCAAATACTATTATTGGTGAACCGATAAAAGCTCTTAATAATACGGTAATAATACCAATATCAAAAGTTGGTTTTGGATTTGCAGCTGGTGGAAGTGAATTTAATGACGAGACTCTTAATTCATATAATAAAAGAGAAAAGGAAGAGCATGTTAAATATAGATTACCATTTGGTGGAGGAAGTGGAGCTGGAGTAAATATAACTCCTGTTGCTTTCTTGGTAGTGCAAAATGATAATGTAAAATTATTAGAAGCATCTCACAGTTCAGTACTAGATAAACTTGTAGAATATATTCCTGATGCTGTTGAAAAGATAAATGGAATCATAAAAAGAAAGATGGATAGAGATGAAGGTAATCTTGGTGTTGTTGGGGATGACGATGATTATGATGAAGAAGAGCTAGATGATGATTGGGAAGACTTTGATAATTTAGATGAGGAAGATACAGAGCTTAAAGAAGAAAAAACAGTTTCGTCAATATCTGATGATGGAAAAAAAGTAAAAAAAGTAGAAAAGAAAATTAAAGAATCTAAAAAATGAGAATAATTAAAAGGCTTTACTTTGAATAAAAAAGTAGAGCTTTTTTGCTGCAATAAAATCGTACAAATGTTTACTTTTATAAAAAAATATGAAATAATACAACTATGTTATAGGGGTGAATGCTAATGATAGATTTAGATAATGATGTTAAATTTGTAAAGGGTGTGGGTCCAAGTAGAGTAGAATTATTAAATAAACTTGGAATTTATACGTTGAAGGATCTTATTACATATTATCCAAGAGATTATGAAGATAGAAGTAAGCCTAAAAAGATTGCTGATTGTATGGATAGCGAAGATGTTTTAATAGAGGCAATTGTTGTTTCGAAGCTTGCAGAAATAAGAGTAAAAAAGAATATGGTTATGTACAAATTAACCGTAAGAGATGATACAGGATCATGTAATATTACATGGTTTAATCAACCATATCTAAAAACCCAGTTTAAGTATGGTGAGACTTATAGTTTTTTTGGAAGAGTTCATATAAAGGGCTCTAAGATTGAAATGAATTCTCCTGTATTTGATACAAAAGACACAAATAAACATACGGGAAAAATTGTTCCAATATATCCAACAACATATAATTTACCGCAAACAACACTTCGAACTATTATTGAAAATGGGGTTAATCAAGTATATGGAAACGTTGTAGAGCGTATGCCAGAATATATCTTAAACGAATATAAACTATGTGAAATTAACAAAGCAATAAAAAACATTCATGAGCCAGAAGAATTTAAAGATTTTTCTTATGCAAGAAGAAGACTTGTTTTTGAGGAATTACTTATTATGCAACTAGCACTTTTAAATTTAAAAAGTAGTTGGAAAAATGAGCAACCAGGTATTCAATATAGTAAAGACGTAAAGATGTCTGATGTAATAAATGATTTACCATTCAAATTGACAAATGCTCAATTAAAGGTCCTTGAAGAAATAGATAATGATATGGAAAGTACAAAAGCAATGAATAGACTTCTTCAAGGAGATGTTGGATCGGGTAAGACAATTGTTTCTATCGTAGCTGCATACAAGGCTGTTAAGTGTGGATATCAAGCAGCGATTATGGCTCCGACATCAATACTGGCAACTCAACATTTGGAAAGTTTTTCAAACATGCTTGGTAAGTATGGAATTAAATGTGAACTATTAATAAGCAGTGTAACAAAGAAAAAGAAAGAAGAAATTCTTGAAAAATTACAAAATGGAGAAATAGATATTTTAATTGGAACACATGCAATATTAGAAGAAAACGTTATATTTAATAAACTTGGATTAGTAGTTACTGATGAACAACATAGATTTGGTGTAAGACAAAGAAGTACTATTGTTAATAAAGGTACTAATCCAGATGTCCTTGTTATGACAGCAACACCAATACCAAGAACCTTAGCACTTATTTTGTATGGAGATTTGGATATTTCAATTATTGACGAATTGCCACCAAATAGAAAAGAAATAGAAACTTATGCTGTTACAAAGGGATTGGAAAATAGAGTAAATGATTTTGTTAGAAAACAGATAAAAGAAGGTAGACAAGCATATGTAGTTTGTCCACTTGTTGAAGAAAATGAAGAGATTAAAGCTAAATCTGTTGAAGAAATATATGAAAAATACAAAAATGAAATTTTTACAGATCTATCTGTTGAATATATGCATGGAAAAATGAGACCAAAAGAAAAAGATGAGATAATGGAACGTTTCAAAAATGGTGAGATTGATATTCTTATTTCAACTACTGTTATAGAAGTTGGTGTAAATGTTCCAAACTCTAGTATTATGATTGTTGAAAATGCAGAGCGTTTTGGTCTTGCTCAACTTCACCAATTAAGAGGAAGAGTTGGTAGAGGTGAGTACCAATCATATTGTATTTTGAAATATAGTAGTAATTCTGAAGTTGCACAAAAAAGAATGAAGATAATGACATCTACTACAGATGGTTTTGTTATTGCAGAAAAGGATTTAGAGCTAAGAGGATCTGGTGAATTCTTTGGAACAAAACAACATGGTCTTCCAGAGTTTAAAATAGCAAATCTTTTTGAAGATATGGATATACTTAAAGAAGTTCAGGGACTAACTTCCAAAATAGAAAATTTAGATCCAAAATTAGAATCTGATATCCATCTAGGTCTAAAAAAAATGGTTGATGAAAAATTTGATGGAAGAATTGAAATGTAAAATTCTATTAATTTAAAAAAGCTCCAAAAAACGCCAAAACACTTGACATTTGAGCCAAAAAAACATATATTATAGAGGAAAATGTAATTACAAGTAAAGGAGACAGTATTATGAAAACACAAATGGTAACCTCAAAAGATGGCGGCGAGCTTATAAGCTTTAAAATAAATGGTATAGAAAAGATACATCAAGGCTCTGATTGTGTTGATGAAAATGGAAAAGTTTATTGGAAACGACACTTTCCTATATTGTTTCCAATTGTAGGAAAATTAAAAAGAAATCAAACTATTATAAATGGAAAAAGTTATGAAATATTTCAACATGGGTTTGCAAGAGATATGGAATATACTCCAGTAACCAAATTGGATAACTTTCACTCATATGTTCTAAAAAGCAATAAAGCAACTCTTGCAAGATATCCATTTGATTTTGAATTATACAATACATACAGAATGGAAGAAGATACAATAACAACTATATATAAAGTTATTAACACAGGAAGTATTAATATGCCATTTTGTATTGGTGGACATCCAGCGTTAGTAATTGATCCAAATGAAATGAATAAGGGAAATTACTATTTGGAGTTTGAAGAGGACGAAGAAAAGATTCATTTCTTATATTTAGTAGATGGACTAATTGGAACGGAGTATGCTAAAAATAGAATGGAAGATAAAAGACATATGATGCTTGGTCCCGATTCATTTAAGAATGATGCGATTATTATGAAGGGAATAACATCTAAGAGAATAAGCTTAATGCATAGATATAAAGAAAATCCTGTTTTTACAGTTGAGTTTTCTGATTTCCCATATTTAGGAATTTGGTCTAAACCAAATGCACCATTTTTATGTATTGAACCATGGCATGGTTTTTCAGACTCAATAAAGAGCTCTGGAATATTTGCGGAAAAGACTGGAAGTATTTTGCTAAAACCAGGTCAATCATATGAATGTAGATATTCAATTAAATTTTACGAAGATTAAAGAAAAGGATAAAAGAATGGAAATTACACTTACAATAGTTGGACTTGTTTTCGTCTTGATAGGCGTTATACTTATATATGATGCGCGTAAGATTACCAAAAATAGATTTAGCTTTCAAGATATAAACGAAGGAACAAAGTATTTAAAAATATTTGGTTTTATTCTTACGATACTAGGTTTAGGAATAATGTATTACTATATACCAGGAGCGTTTGAAGTAATAAAGAATATAAAATAAACGAAAGAGGAGTATTATGGAAAATATTAATATTAGTGAAGAAGAAATGAAGAAATGTAATACCATAGTAAACAGAATTACAGAGTATTACACAAAGAGAATTGTAGGTCAAAAGAATCTACAATCATCATTATTAGTAGCTCTAATTGCAAATGGGCACATACTAGTTGAATCTGTACCAGGTTTGGCAAAAACAACAGCAGCTAAGGTTTTAACAGAAAGCTGTGGTGGAAAATTCTCAAGAATTCAATGTACACCAGATTTATTGCCAAGTGATATTGTAGGTACTCAAACTTATAATGCAAAAACTGCAGAGTTTGAAACAAAGATTGGACCAGTGTGTGCTAATTTTGTGCTCTTAGACGAAATTAATAGATCAAGCTCTAAAACACAAAGTGCTATGCTTGAAGCAATGCAAGAAAGACAAGTAAGTATTGGTGGAGAAATTTTTAAGTTACCAGAAATATTTGTTGTAATTGCAACACAAAATCCAATTGAACAAGAAGGTACATATTTATTATCTGAGGCACAACAAGATAGATTTATTATTAAGGAGACAATAACGTATCCTACTGCTGAAGAAGAGCTTGAGGTATTAAATAGAATTGAGAATAACGTATTTGAAAAAGCTGAGAAAGTTGTTAACTTAGAGCATATAAAATATTTACAAAATCTATGTAAGCGAGTGTATATAGATGAATCTGTTAAAAGATACATAGTAGATATAGTACAAGCAACAAGAGAGCCATCTAAGGTGATAAACCAAGAGCTTTCTAAGTATGTTGTTAGTGGAGCAAGTACGAGAGCCGCTATTTCTTTTATGGAAGCAAGTAAAGCAGTAGCTCTTATTAACGGAAGAGCTTATGTAACACCAGATGATGTTAAAGAAGTGGCTCAAGGAGTTCTAAGACATAGAATAACCTTAAGTTTTGAAGCTGTAGCAGATAATGTAGCTGTTGAAACAGTTATTAATGCTATTTTATATGCTGTTAAAGCACCATAATTTCTTACTTAGGAGATTTATATTATGGAGATGAAATATATAACAAAAGTTAAAGCAAGTATATCTATACAAACCAGAAAGAAAACAACTAACTTGCTTGAGGGAATGTATAATTCGATATATAAAGGTAAGAGCATGAATTTCCAAGATCTTAGAGAATATGTTGTTGGAGATAATATCAAAGATATTGATTGGAAAGCATCAGCTAGATCTGATAAGATTTTAATTAAGCAGTTTATTGCTGAAAAAAAACATAATGTATTGTTTATCTTGGATTCTGGAAAGAAAATGCTTGGTGATTCAAAAGAATTAGAGCCTAAAAAAGATATTGCAATTATGACTGCTGGAACAATTGGATATCTAGTTGACAAAAATGGAGATTCTGTTGGAGCAATTTGCAACGGGAGAAATGGTATAAATTATCTAGGATTTAACACTGGACTAAGCAACTTAGAAAAAATACTAACATATTTTGAAAAGGAAATTCCTTCCGATGGGGATTTAAATAAGCTTGTTGAATATACATACAAACATATAAAGAGAAGAATGATTATATTTATTATAACTG
Source organism: uncultured Clostridium sp. (assembly GCA_946545035.1). Classification (GTDB taxonomy): domain Bacteria; phylum Bacillota; class Clostridia; order TANB77; family CAG-508; genus CAG-492. The sequence continues at coordinate 14,399 of CAMNND010000007.1, forward strand.
ATATTGATGGAATTAATAGTATAACTGACACAACATACAAAAGACTGACTGCTATGCATGATGTAATGGTAATTAATATTTCTGATGCATCTATTTCAGAGATAGATTCATTTGATATGGATCAGGATTGTTATGTTCCATATTATATGTGGGAAGATAATAAATTAAAAGAAATCGAAGATCAAATAAAAGAAGATATGTATAAAAAAGCAGAAGATAAACTAAAAAAATATAAAATTGCAGCAGGGACAATCGATTGTCAAAAAAATATAGTAAATGATATTTTAAAATTATTAGAAAGGCGAAAGAATGCAAACCTCTATTGATCTACAAAAATTATATAATTATTCAGTATGGCCACTATTAGTGTTCTTACTTATATTTGTAATAATGAGTTTATTTTTATTATTTAAGCTATTGAAAAATAATAAAAAAGTAGAGAAGAAGCCAGCTGTAAAAGAAATTCCAGCAAAGAATGTAAAGAACATTCCAGCTATAAAGAATAAATATATTAAAAAACTTAATGAGATAGAAAGTAAATACAAAGCAGGCAAGATAGACTTAAGAAAAGCGTACCAACAAATCAGTGAAGATGTTCGTTTTTTCATTTTTGAAGTTACAAATATAACAACACAAAATTTTTCATTATCAGAAATAAAAGAAGCTAATATACCAGGCTTATATGAATTAATTGAAGAATACTATGAACCAGAATTTTCAAGTAAGTCTGTGGGAGATTTTGATGATGCAATAAATAAAGCAAGGAGAATTGTAAGCGAATGGAATTAATGTATCCAATTGCAATAATTATTTGTGTAATAGTTTCTATTGCAATATTTGCAATAAGTTTTAAAAGAAAAGGTAAATTTACAACTGGTAAAAAAGTTGCAAATACCAAGTATATAAAAGAATCAGAGTACTATAAATCAAAGATAAGAAAACATCAGATATATAGTATTCTTATTGGCCTTGTAACAACAATATGTATATGTGTTACAAGTGTTTTAATTGCAAGACCGATTACAAAACAAACTAAAAGTGAGACTAAATATAATAGAGATATTATAATCGGACTTGATATATCTCTTTCAGAAAATGAAGTAAACTTGGAACTTGTTAAAAAGTTTAAGAAAATAATTCCAAGTATTGAAGGAGATAGAATTGGAATTGTATTATTTAACACAGCTCCGGTTGTGTATTGTCCATTGACTGAAGACTATGATTATATAAATGAATGTCTAGATACAATACAAGAACAAATCGAAAAAGTTATAAAAAACAATGGAACAATTCCGTATTCATATGATGAAGAGGGCATGGAAACAAGATCATTTTGGTATGGTGGTACAATTGCGAACAATAAAGAAAAAGGAAGCTCTCTTGTTGGTGACGGTTTAGCAGGAACTGTATCATCATTTCCAGATTTAAAAGAAAATAAGGATAGAACAAGAATTATTATTTTTGCAACAGATAATGATGTTGCTGGAACTGAAACTGTAACACTTGAAGAGGCATGCAAATATTGCAAAGATAATAATGTTAAATTATATGCATATTGTCCATCTGTTGATATGAATGTATATACATCTAAAGAGAAAATTCAATCATATAAAACTGCTGTTGAAAATATAGCTGGTGGAAAGTTTTATGTTGGTAGTTTGGACAAGATGTCTTCAAATATTGTAAATGAAATAAAAGATACTAAGACTTCTGAAATGAACACGAGTGTTAAAACTATTATAACTGACCACCCAGAAGCTCTTTGTGTGATTGTAACAACATTAGTTGTTGTATTAATAATTTTAGAGAAAAGGATTAAATTATGATAGTAAATCCAATTATTCCAATTTGGTTAATGACAATTATTTGCATAATATTACTTTTACTTTTGTACATAGATTTTAGTAAATTTAGTAAGAAGAACAGAAAAAATAATTATAAAAGACCAAAAAATATAATTAAATATAAAATATTTAACAAGATATCTAAAACAATAATCATTATTGTTTTATTCTTATTAAATCTTAGATTTATGACACCAAATGGAGATTCAACTCAAATAAAATATGACGTAGATGTTTTATTTGTAATTGATAAAAGTGTCAGCATGAGAGCTCTAGATTATAATGGTGAGAAGGAAAGAATGGAAGGTGTAGTTAATGATTGTAGCTACATCATAGATACTTTAAATGGTGCAAGTTATTCTATTATAACTTTCGGCGATACAGCTGAAAGAGTAGTTCCTTTCACAAGTGATGCGGATATGGTAAAAGCAGAGCTTAAGGCAATTACAACAGAAGATGATTTTTATGCAAGTGGTACATCGATGAAACTTGCTAAGAAAGAAATGGAATCTACGTTTAAAAGAGCACAAAAAACAAAAGGTGGAGATGTAAAGACAATAGTTTTTTTCATATCTGATGGAGAGATAACTAAAGAAGGAGAATTGTACGAATCGTTTAGCTCACTAAAACAATACGTACTTGGCGGTGCTGTTATGGGATATGGTACTTCATCTGGTGGAAAAATGGTAAGTAGACTATATGAAGATGAACCAAGCAGTAGTAGTTATTATGTTTTTTACTATGATAATAAATATAATAAAACGACAGCACTTTCAAAGATTGATGAAGGAAATCTGAAAGAAATAGCATCTGATTTGGGAGTTGGATATGTTCATATGGATAAAACATCAAAGATAGATTCAATATTAAAAGAATTAAAAAATGAAATGCTTGAATCACAAACTGCTGAAGAAAAAATCAAATCATATAGTGATACATATTTTTATTTTGCAGCAGCTCTTGTAATTTGTCTTATTATAGATTTTATAGTTAGAAAAAGGAGTTTATGATGAAAAAAAGAATTTTTGTCATAGTATATGTGCTTATAATACTTATATTAATTAAGCTTATATTTAATTTGGTTGCAAATGGGATATTAATTAGCAAGTATGAAGATGGAGAATATTCAGAAAAAATAGCAACGACATTAACTTTATTTAATTTTCCAGAAGGGTATGTAGCGGATTATAATTATGGAAATGTTCTATATAAAAATGGTGATTATAATGGAGCAATAGAGCAATATAAAAAAGCTTTAAGTGAACGTATACCAAAAAGAAAAGAATGTAGCATAAGAATAAACTATGCATTATCTATTTGTAAGTTAATTCATGTAGATGAAAGTAATAAAGAAAGTATAGAAAATGCTATAGAAGAATATGAGAAAGCAATTGATGTTTTAACAGAGCAAGATTGCGCAAATGATGATGGGGATGGGCACAGTGAAAAAGCACAGGAGCTAAAGGATGATATTGAAAAAGAAATAGAAAGACTTAAAGAGCTTCTAAACCAAGATGATAAAGATGAAGAGAAAGATGATAACAACAATGATGATAATAATGAGGACAACAAAGATGACGAAAAAAATAAAGAGATAGAAGACAAGATTAAAGATATAAAAGAAGATGCAATAAAAGAGCAAAGAGAAAAAGAAGAAAGCTCTAAAAACATAGGTAAGAAATATACTAACCATTCTAACAAAAATTGGTAATTTTAAAAAATGGTTGACAGAATGTTAAAAACTGTGTTAATATTAAAAACATATAATACAAAATTAAATGCAATGAAGAAGAGGAGTAAATCTAAACTATCTAGATAAGAGAAAAGGAATGACCCGCTGAAAGTTCCTTATAGAAAAGTAGATTGAAGGTAGCTTTGGAGTTGATATGTTGAAATAAAGTAGATATATTCGGTGAGCACCGTTATATGCGTTAGAGATAATATATTATAAAATGAAAATTATGATGTTTTATTTGTAGTATATTAATTAAGGTGGTACCGCGATTATTAACTCGTCCTTATTCTAGGACGAGTTTTTTGTTTTATATAGGGGGAATAGCATATGAAAAAAATAGTAAAGTATTTGGTATTCATTATGGTAATGGAGAGCGTACTCGTCTGTTTCTCAGGATGTAACTTAGAAGATTTTAAAAGACATAGAAACAATGATGAGAATACAGGCGATGCCATTATTGTAACTGATGAAGGTGATATAAAATACCAAAAAGAGTTTGGAACGTATATTGTTAAATCTGGTTGGGTAGAAAGTAAAACTCATTCTGGAAACGGAAAATACTTCTATGTTAAAGAGGGACAAGATAACGATACAAGACCTAATAATATTTCAATCAATGGAGGAACTAACAAGTATACAAAATCTGAACATGAACAATTTAAAGATGCGATATATGTTCAGCTCGCAAGACAAGTTTCTGGAAATGATTCTGAAATATTGGCAAATGGATCAACAACAGAGCAAGGAGAAATTCTATATACGTTTGTAATAAAGAGCTCAGAGCTAACCTGTACCCAGTATTATATTGTTGGCGAAAAGAAATATGTTATGATCTATGAATCAGTATGGAACAATGATGAAGAAAAAGAAACAGATGAAGTAGCATTAAAAATGGTAAATTCATTTAAATGGTTAGATTAAAATAATAAAATTATAATATTTAAGGAGGATATATATGGAAAGAGAACATAAGTTAGAGGGAAGTTATAACCCACATGATTTTGAAGATAGCTTATATCAAAAGTGGGAAGAAAGTGGTTATTTTAAACCAAGTATGGACAAAACTAAGGAGAGTTATTGTATAATGATGCCACCACCAAATGTAACAGGAAAGTTACACATGGGACACGCATTAGATGCTTCAATTCAAGATTATTTAATAAGATATAAAAGGATGAAAGGATTTAATACATTATGGCTTCCTGGAACAGACCATGCTGCTATTTCTACAGAAATGAAGGTTGTTCAAAGTTTACGTGAACAAGGTATTAAAAAATCAGATTTAACAAGAGAGCAATTCCTAGAAAAAGCATGGGATTGGACACGTCTATATGGTGGAACAATCCAAAAACAACAACGTAAACTTGGATGCTCTTGCGATTGGTCAAGAAGTAGATTTACAATGGATGAAGGTTTATCTAAAGCTGTTGAAGAAGTATTCTTTAGATTATATGACAAGGGATATATCTATAAAGGAAAGAGAATGATTAACTGGTGTCCTGGATGTAAGACATCAATATCTGATGCAGAGGTTGAATATAAAGAAGAAGCATCTCATATTTGGCATATTAAATATCCAATTACTGGAACAGATGATTATTTAGTAGTTGCAACAACAAGACCAGAAACAATGCTTGGTGATACAGGTGTTGCTGTAAATCCAAAGGATGAAAGATATAAGCACTTAATTGGAAAGACTTGTACTTTACCACTAATGAACAAGGAAATCCCAATTATTGCTGATCCATTTGTTGATATGGAATTTGGAACCGGTTGTGTTAAATTAACACCTTGCCATGATCCAAATGATTATCAAGCTGGTATCAAAAACAATTTGGAATTTGTTGAGGTATTTGATAGCAATTTAGTAATGCATGATTTAATTCCAGAGGTAGCTGGCATGAATGCATATGATGCAAGAGAAGTTGTAGTTAATCTACTAAAAGAGCAAGGCTTCTTAACAAAGATAGAAGACTATACTCATAATGTTGCTAAGTGTGAGAGATGTAAAACAACAATTGAACCATATATTTCTGATCAATGGTTCGTAAAAATGGATGAACTTGCTAAACCAGCTATAGAAGCTGTTAGAAGCGGTGATATTAGATTTATTCCAAATAAATATGATAAGACATATTTTAACTGGATGGAAAATCTACAAGATTGGTGTATTTCTAGACAATTATATTGGGGACATAGAATTCCTGCATATTATTGCGATAAATGTGGCGAAATACATGTTGCTAGAACAAAGCCAGAAAAATGTTCAAAATGTGGACATACAGAATTAACACAAGATCCAGATACATTAGATACATGGTTTAGCTCAGCTTTATGGCCATTCTCAACACTTGGTTGGCCAGAGCAAACAGAAGATTTAAAAACATTCTATCCAACAAATACAATAGT
>CAMNND010000008.1 GCA_946545035.1 uncultured Clostridium sp.
TACCAAGTAAACTAGATAAATTAGAAGCTATGGTTATCGAGAATAGCTAGAAAGGAATAATTATGATAGATTTAAGTAAAGTATTTTACAATGCAGTAATCAACCTATATAAAAAAGGTGTATATACTGTAGATTATGCAATAATTAAAGCGAGTGAATTAGCAGATAAGAACAAAATAAATGCTAATGACTATGAGGAGCTAATTATATACTTAGCTGAGGAACAAGAAAAAGAAATGCAAGAAGAAGTTGCCGAAGAGGTAATTGATGAGGTTGAAGACCAACCAGAATCTGTCGAAGAAACAGAGGTGGGGTAAATGGACAATATAATTTCCAACATAGCTAACTATGGCGTAAGTATCGTCATAGTTGGCTTATTTTTATGGGATTGGATAGCAAATAAAAAGAAGATAACAGAGACCCTAGAAGAAATGAAGGTGTCTAATGCAAATACATCTAAGTCCTTAGAATTATTACAGAAAAGCATGGACAACCAGACACAGACACTAAAGGACATAAAACAAGATATAGAAAGGAAGTGATAATATGCAAGAGGCAATAAAACAATTATTACTAAATTTAGCAAATTTACTAAAAGTAAAAACGATATTATCTTTGGCTGTAATTATAACGACTTGTATTTTAACTTTTAAAGGTGTAATAAGTGTTGAATCGTTTATGGCTATAGCAAGTGCTATAATTACCTACTATTTTACTAAAAAAGAGGATAAGGAGGGCGAATAATTATGAAAATAATACAAAACCTAACTAATATCAATTTTACCAAAATGTCAAATAAAGTTAATAAATATATAGTTATACATTATGTTGGTGCTGTTTCCACAGCAAGAAACAATGCAACATATTTTAAGAAAATATATAGGGGAGCAAGTGCAAATTATTTTGTTGATGACAACGAAATCGTACAAGTTGTTAAAGACTCGGACCGTGCTTGGCATTGTGGTGATCCATTAAAGTCCGGAGATGGCGGACACTTCAATGGTATATGTATGAATTCAAATAGTATAGGTATTGAAATGTGTTGCTTTAATAATAATGGAACGCTCGATATTTCAGAAAAGACGATTGCAAATACTATAGAATTAGTTAAATATTTAATGGAAAAATATAATATTCCTGTTAAAAATGTAATCAGACATTATGATGTTACTAATAAGGTATGTCCTGAACCATTTGTAAGAAACTTCCAAAGATGGATGGATTTTAAAGCAAGGTTAACAGGAGAGCAAAGTCAAGATATACCAGCGACAACACCAAGTCAGAGCGAAAATACAATGAAAAATAGAATTAAGAAAATCCAGGAGCATTTGAACAATAATTATAATGCAGGACTAGTTGTTGATGGAATATTTGGACCAAAAACAAAAGAAGCACTAGTTATAGCTTTACAAACAGAATTAAATGTTCAATTTGGGGCAAATTTAAAGGTTGATGGAATATTCGGACCAAAAACAAAAGAACAAATTAGAACAATTAAAAAAGGTGCAAAAGGAAATATTACATATATAGTACAAGCCTTGTTAATTTGTAACGGATACGATATTGCATTTGACGGAGATTTTGGTTCAAATACTAAGTCCGCAGCAGAAGACTATCAATCTAAAAACGGATTAAAGGTTGATGGAGAAGTAGGCAAGAATACATTTACTACAATGTTAGCGTAAAAAAGAGAAGTGAAGATTTACTTCACTTCTTAATTTTTATTAAATCTCCTGGAGAACAATTTAAAATGCTACAAGCTCTTTCAAGGGTATCAAATTTTATGCCAGAACTTTCATTATTAATAAGATTTGATAGAGATTGGTAACTTCCATCCATCTGTTTTATAAACCAATATTTAGTTTTTTTCTTTTGTGAAAGTAGTTCATCAATTGCAATTTGTACCATTTGAACACCTCCAAAATTATTTACACCGCAATTTTACAACATTTTTTGGCTAAATGTAAGTGAGTTGTATATAACTTATTTACAAAATAACTATTGTGTAAAGAAACTATTTCTTGTATAATTGCATAAAAGAGGTGTTGTGAATGAAGAATAAATCAGTAATAGACACACTTGATAAAATAAAAGCAATGATAAAAAAAGAGCAATATGGAGATGCTTTGAATTATATTGAAAGTTCTAAATTAAGAATATTGTTCGAGGAAGACAAAGAGCAAGATTATATTGATGAAGTAGTAAATTCTTTAAAATAACTATTGTATAAAGTAGTTAAAATCATAAAAACAAAGTGCTACAATGCAGGTGTATATTTTTACGGAAGGAGTAGCACGATGGAAACTTTTATCGAGAAAATAGTAAAAGAAAACAAAAGCTCTTTCACGAATGAAGAAAAAATGATTATGAAGAAAAATATGCGATTGGTTAAAAAATTATATCTCCTGGGGCTGTGCCACGGTCGAGATGCATATAAATAAAATTCCCACATTTTTCCCACATTAGAATTTTATAAGTACAGGTATATAAAAAGAACTTTGGTATAAAATATTATAAAAGTAGTGATTATAAAGGACTGGGAAGAACTAAAAAAGTCCTTCCTAGTCCCGGCAGGTCGGTGGTTCGAATCCACTTCTCGCTACCATTTAACCTAGAGCTGATTGATATTCGGGCAGAATATTGATTAGCTCTTTTTTTGTTTTCCCACATTTTTCCCACATTGGTTTTCAAACTCGAAATAATTTTTTAGAAATTAACAATATCTGAAATCAAATTTGCAGTTTTTGATTTATCTTCTGGTAATACAAAGATATAGTATTTTTCAGTTATCTTAATCGAACTATGGCCAAGCAAGTCTTTTATGTCGTGAATATTCGCACCACGTCTAATTAAAGTTGTTGCATACGTATCACGAATGCTATGAAACTTCTTACAATCAATGTTATTATTTCGTAATAATCTTTTCCATGAATCAGCAAAGTTTTTAGGATCTAATAAATTACAAGTTGATGAAGTAAAAATAGGAGATTCATCATCAAAAGTTAGACCACATCTTTTCCACTTTAGCTCTTGTTCCAAAAAATACTTCTGCAAAATAGAATTAAAATTTTCTGGAAAATTAATTGTTCTTATAGAAGATTTAAATTTAGGTCTAATAAGTCTTAGCTCTCGATGCCATTTAGTATCGCTTTCGTATATTTTTACCCTTTTAAGAGTATTTCTAACTTTGATAGTGTTATTAGTTATAAATTTCTTTTTTAGGCCTAAAAGCTCGCCTAAGCGCAACCCTGTTACTAAATCAAGCAAAATAGCAACATTAAGAGTATTATTGTTTCCATAACTATAAGCAAGGGCTTTTTTTAATTTGTTTATTTCTTCATCATTAAATACTTGTATATCCATTTCTTCATCATCTGCATCATCCTCACATCCGTCAGCATTACCAGGAATTTCAATATTAGTTAAGGAGCATGGATTTTCGGTTGTATATTTTTGTTTAATACAATATGTGAAGAAAGAGCGTAAAGTTTTATTCAAATCAAAGATTTTTTCGCTACTAACATCTATGTGTTTCATAGTATTTGTTCTTGTATCTAACATATCAAGACCATTTTTATAAAGTTCATTATAATAAATTTGAAATGGATTAGATACTGCATTTTGTATTTGAACATATGCAATGGGGCTACCTTTAATGTAGTTTCTAAAATTAGTTTCGTGTTTTTCAAATGTACTTGATTTTAGATTTTTAGAATTGATAAGTACTTCAAACAACCAATAGTGCATACATTCTTCAACTGTTAATTTTTCAGCTGAAACATTAAGACCAGATTTCATTTTTTCTAAAAATTCTTCTATTTTTTTATCGCAGTCTTTTTCTCCATTACCATAAAACTCTTTTCGAATTGCGGTTCCATCTGACTTATGACCAATTGTTATAGTCTTTCTATAATACTTTTTTCCATTTTTCTCGCAGTTATATTTCGTTGCCAATTGTTTTCACCTCCTTTCAAATAAAAAAAATAAAGGTATCGTGTTAGACACCTTTTTATCTTTAGTGAAATAATTTTTTTAATAACTTAATTGGGTCAAATGTTGTTTTCTTATAGATTTTATTTTGTACTGACCTTTTAGGATTTTTTATAAATCCTACACCTTTCTTTCCATATACGGGATTTATAGTGCTTTTTATTGCTCTTTTTGCTCTTCCTGTTGTCCTAGCTTTTAATTTTTTCTTTAAATTAGGTTTTCTCATTCCAATTTTCATTGTAATTAGTCCTCCTTTTTTTCGTTTTTTTCTTGTTTATCTAATAAGGCTTCCATTGTGTTTCTTATAATCATTTTATTAGTCTCATCTAATTTTTTTATGCTCTTCATAAACTTAATATCTTCATCTGTTAATGGTATTTGTTCAGGATTGCGTATTTCTGATTTACCGAGTAAATAATCAGTTGATACCCCAAAAAATTCTGCAAATTTTATAGTTAAATCATCATTTGGCTCTCGTTCATTTCTTTCATACATTCCTACAGCACTTGGAGAAATAGAAAGTAAATTTGCAAGTTCATCTTGCTTAAGACCTTTTTCTTCTCGTAGTATTTTTAACCTATTTCCTCTCATAAAATCCTCCTTTGATTAGGTAGTATATCACACAAAATGTGTCATGTAAACCCATAACACAAATTGTGCAAAAAAATATAAAAAAATTTAAAATTATATTGACAAAACACAAAATGTGTTATAATATAAAAACACAAAATGTGTTGGAGGTGAATTCAATGGATGTACTAAAGAAATTTAGAGAGTCGCTAGGACTAAGCCCACAAGGGTTTGCAGATAGTATAGGTGTTTCGAAGTCCTTGTATGATAAAGTAGAAACAGGTGTAAGAAAACCTAGTAGAAATTTTTTGGAAAAATTAAAATATAGATATCCACAATTTGATGTAAATATTTTTTTTGCACAGTAACAACACGAAATGTGCAGAAGAAGGGATGTGAAATTTATGATACCAAAATATATAAGTGCAGAAGAATACGCAAGACGTTCAAGTTTAGGAGTCGAAGAAGTAAAAAGACAGTGTCGAATAGGACAAATCAAATGTTTAAGAACAGAAAAAGGATATTACAAAATACCAGTTTATGATAACGACTCTGTTTCAATAGAAGATTACAACAAAGTAAAAGAAGAAAATACACAGCTAAAGACAATACTAAAGCAATTCAATACTACAATTACAAGTTTAGTAAAGATATGAAGGGAGGTGAACAAAAGATGACGGAGGCTATAAAAGAAGTATTAGTAGCAATAACAACATATGCAATGTGTATATTTATTCTACCGATTTTAATGCATAGAGCATTATATACATTTGCGAAGATCACATACAAGATACACAAAATAAAAACCAATGCAAAAAAATACGAAAGATTTGAAAGAATCTTGGAAAGGAGGATGGTAAATGCCTAAATTTACAGAATCACAAAAAAAATTTATATATCAAGCAAAATTATACGAATTTAAAAAGATGAACAGAAAGTTACAAAATTTAAAGGGGTATGCTTCAACACCGCAAAATGGAAAACATACCCAATCACTAAAGTATTAAGAAAATACTTTATATTTGCATTTTAGCAAAAAATCAAAAGAAATTCAAGGAGGAAAGTTTTATGTTTGGAAATAAACAAAGAAGAATAAATGAGTTAGAGGAAAAAATCGGTGGATATGTGGTAAGAGAGGTCAGATACAGAGAGGCATTAGATGCAAGGGAAATTGAAATTGTAGATTTAAAAGAAGAAAATGCAAAGCTACGTACTGATATTACAAATTGTAATAAAACAATTTCAGATTTACTTAATAAGCTTAATGAATTTAAGAAAATGAAAATTTCATTAAAGCAATTAAGAGCTGAAAAGAAAATGACAAAAACGCAAGTTGCAAAAGGAATGAAAGTTAATTCATTTTACCATTTGACAAAACTTGAAAATGGAAAAGCAAATCCATCATTAGAATATATCTGCAGATTAGCAAAAGTATATCAAGTAACACCAGCACAAATAGTTGAGTGCATAGAAATAACAAAAAGGGAGGAAGAGAAATGCCAGAAGAAATAGAAAATAGAATGTTTAATGATTCTGCCTGGTCAACTCTTTCTAGAGCAAAAGATGAAAGTTACTACGATGATATGCCAGACTGGATGGACGAAAGAGATGATGACGATGAGTAGTAGAGAAGAATGGTTAATGGAAAGAAAAAGTGGGATAGGTGGCAGTGATGCTGCCGCCATCCTAGGATTAACACATTATAAAAATAATGTCGAATTATGGGAAGAGAAAACAGGAAGATTAACACCAAAAGATATTTCAGACAATCCACACGTTAAATATGGAGTTGATATGGAGCCTATATTGAGAGAAAGCTTTAAAATCAAGAATCCACAATATATGGTTACACACAAAGAGAATACAATAATTAGACATCCTAAATATCCTTTTATTTTTGCGAGTTTGGATGGAGAGATATTGGAGATTGCAACAGGAAGAAATGGAATTTTAGAAATAAAAACTGCAGATGTTATGCAGGCCACATCGAAAGAAAAGTGGAAAGACAAAATACCAGATAATTATTATTGTCAAGTCTTACACTATTTATTGGTAACAGGTTATGAATTTGTAAAACTATTTGCAGAGCTAAGATATAACGAAAATCATCAAACATTAGAAACATACACGATAGAAAGGAAAGATGTTGAGGACGACATCAATTTTCTACTAGAAAAGGAAATTGAATTTTGGACGGAATATGTCTTGAAAGACAAAAGACCGCCACTGGTATTACCTAAAATATAAAGAAAGAAGGAATTATTATGGAACTATTAACAAGTGATATTGAAATTAAAGAAGGTCAAATCCTACCTATGAAATTAACCAATTTCGAGGATTTAAAAAAGCAAATCATAGAGAAGATGACAGAGTATAAAGGGATGGCTGTTACAGACGAAAAATTGAAAGAGGCAAAAACATATAGAGCCAATCTTAACAACTTCAAAAAAGCAATTTCGGCACAAAGAATATCAAAAACAAAAGAAGTCGAAGAGCAACTTGGTTTATCAAAATACATTAACGATTGCAAAGAGCTAGAGCAATATGTTGATGACGCATCAAGCTTCCTAGATAAGCAAATTAAAGAGCTAGAAAAGATAGAAGATGACAAGAAATTAAAAGAGATTACAGATTTCTTTGTTCAAAATACAGGGGAGTTTGAGGGGCTAATTGATTTCGATAAAATCTATAATCCAAAGTGGTTAAATAAAACCTACAAAATGGACGATATTCAAGCAGAAATTAGACACGTTTTCACAAAAACAAAAACAGATTTTGACGTTATTAAAACACAATTCAACGATGAAAATATACAAAAACAAGTACAACAATACTACCTAAACAAAATAGATGATAGTAATGTATTAACATTATCAATATTGGAAGGTAACAAGATAATAGACCAAAACAAGAAATTAGAAGAATTAAAACAAAAAGAAACAGAAAATAAACAAAATGTAACAAATAGTACACAAAATGTAGAAAATGAAACACAAAAAATAACAGATAGTACACAAAATGAAACACAAAACGAAAATTTAAAACAATTAGATTTCAGAGTTTTTGTTACACAGGAACAAATGCAAAAGTTAAAAGAGTTTTTAATAACAAATAATATTAAATATGGTCCAGTACCAAAGAATTAGGAGGGAAAAATGGACGAAATCAAAGATTTTATTGTTAATAATTTAGAAAATATTATGAATAAAAAATCTGGAAGAATTGACTATACAACAGAAAATAAAACAAAGATAAAAATATATAAGTGCGGAAACGCAGTTACAAGGATAGATATTGTTAGGGAGGAAAAATAGTATGGTAAATAATAGTTTAGTTAAGAATGAAGAAGACGCAATAATTTTAAATGACCAAAATGGAGTGGAGCTTGCTATAGAAAAATTAGTAGCACGAAACAGCTCTTTATTACCTAAAAATATTGCAGTAGAAAGAATAAAAAATAGTGCAGGATTTTATATTGTAAATCGTGAAGATTTAATGTCATTAAATAAAAATGCAAAATTACAAATGATTTATGGAGTTGCGAAAGAAGCTATGGTCGGATTAGAAGCGGGAACAGATTTCGATATAGTACCATTTAAAGGAAAACCAGTAATAACAAGAAAAAAAGAGGGGTGGTTTAAAATTATAGATATTATAAAACCAGCCGAAATAATGAGATTTACTTCTAACGTTATCTTCAAAGATGATGAGTATTCATTTGATCCTGTAAAGGAAGAGCTAAAACATATAAAGAAAAAAGATAGTAACAATTATGAAGACATAGAAGGGGCATATTGTTATATCAAATTTGCAAATGGATTTGAAAAGACAATTTTTATGAGTAAAACAGAAATTGATACTATTAAAAAAGTTTCTCCGAGTGCTAATACACAATATAGTCCTTGGGCTACAATGCCAGTTAAGATGGTAAAAACAAAAGTAGTAAAAGAAATGGCAAAAGAATTATTTACATTATTTAGTAGCAAAGTTAATTATGTGTTAGCTCAAGCTATAGATAGTGACGAAACAGCAGTAGAAAAAATTGACGATAGAGGAAATATAAAAAATGATATGTTGATATATTCTGATGATTATACAACGTCAACAGATTTAAGTGAGAATAAAAAAACAATCACCAAAAATAACAAGACAACAAATAATGTTGCCAAAGACAAAAAAGAGGCTAAAAACGAATTTCAGAATAATATTCCAGATGAAATTGAAACAGATCCAGACGATTTTAGCACAGATGAGTTTTTTAGCTAAATATTAGGGGACAAGTTCCCCTAATATCTCATATAGGGAGGAATGCAAAAGATGAGTGATAACGGATGGATAAGTTTATACAGGAAGTTTACTGACTGGGAATGGTACACAGATGCAAATACAATGAGAGTATTTTTACATTTATTACTAAAAGCAAACCACAAAGAGGGTCATTGGCAAGGGAAAGTTATAAATAAAGGCGAACTAATAACATCATTGGACCATCTGTCAAAAGATTTAAAGTTAACACCACAACAAGTAAGAACGGCTCTAGAAAAATTGAAAAAGACAAATGAAATAACAACCAAAGCAACAAACAAATACACTCTTGTATCTATTGTAAAATATAGCGTTTACCAAGATAAAGAAGAAAAAAACAACAAACAAAATAACAATCAAATAACAAACGAACAACAAACAAATAACAATCAAATAACAACAAACAATAAGAATAATAATAACAATAATATTTATTATTATTTATTAAATAAATATAAAAGCAACGATTTTCCACCTAGTACATCAATCATCCAAGACGTTCGTAAAGATCCCGATTATTTACTACTAGATAACGACGATAGAATTAGTTTGGAGCTGGAATTGATGTTATGAATAAATATAGAAATATCAAGACAATTAAAGTGAGGTGGTTATAGATGGACATAAAGAAACAACGGATTTGTTGTAAAAATAGAAGGTAAATGTCTTACACCAAATAATATTATTGAATTATGGAAATTTGGCTACTCACTAGATGGAATTTGCAAGAAATATGCAAAAGACAATAAAATACAAATTTCAAAAGCAAGGTCGATTGTAGGAGACATTTTATATAGATATGCACTAGATAATTCTAAGAAAAGGGTAGGTGTAAACAAATGAAAAATATATTAAAGATAATTATTGCACTATCAATTATGATAGCTGGAATGTATGGAGCGGGCTGGTTTATCTTACAAGTGATTAAAATGTGTTTGGAGGTTGGTGATTAGAATGGGAGATTTTGAAGAGATAATAAAAAAACACGAGGAACTTCAAGGAGTTTTTCAAAAATCAGCAAATATAACAGGAGCAATAATTGCTCTGATGAAAAAAGCTAAAGAACTCGAAGATGAAGGAAAGGGCGATAGTGAAGAATCCAAAAAAATTCTCAAAAGGATAGAGGATAAAACGGACGAATTTGCAGTACAGATGATAAAGATAGCCAAATTAGCACAATAGAGGAGGATTTTGCTATGGAGATTAAAGTAGGCGAGTATGTTAGGACGTACGATGGAGATATTTTTAGAATTACAGGAAAACAACGATACAAAGATTTAATCATATACACTACAAATACATTCTGTAAATATACTGAAATTGTTATGAATGAAATTGTAAAAATACATAGCAAGAAACAAAAAGATTTAATTTGCGAAGGTGATGTTGTTCTTTGCTCAATAAATAATAGCAAACCTCAAATTGAACAAATAATCATATGGGAAGAAATACAACAAGATAAACCTATGCTAGGAACAAGAGCAGGAATTATGCTGGACGAATTAACAATCTTGAAAATATTAACTAAAGAGCAATTTCAACAGAATTGCTGGAATATGGAGGTTTAATAAAATGAATAATAGAAGTGAAGAAATAGTTGATTGCACAAAAAATGTAAATATAGCACCCTGTACATACCTAAAAAAAGAAGATTTTATAAATATGATTCAAAACCTTAAATTTACACATATAGAAAATGCAAGTATTAAATTTATTACTGCATTCAAATTTGATGCTAACGAGGATAAAGTTTATCCAAAGGGATTTGATATTAAAATTGATTGAGGTGATTAAATGGATAAAGAATTTAGTTTTGACTTAAAAGAAAATCAAAGTGAAAATTTAGCAAAACTATTTATGTTGGACGAATTAGAAAAAATACATAAAAGATTTGAAAATGGAACAGAAACAATTGATGATATTATAAACCATTGCACGAATTATCTCATAGGTTTTTCAGATAGACCAGAGTTAAATGTAGTTGAAAAGAAGTATTTTGATAGGTTAGTTAACTATGTAAAAGACCTACAGCAAGAAATTGAAAATTGGAAATTTACAGACAAATATGTAAAGGATAATTATATTTACAAAGAAGATTTAGAAAAAATATTAAACAAACATAAAAAAACACCATTGGAACAAGGTTACTTGTTTTACATAGATATTAAAAAGTTATTAGAGGAAAAATAAAATGGAAGACTTGATTAAATCATTAAATATTCAACAGCTTAACTATGTTCACATAGAATTTATTGATAAGAATGGAGAACTAAAAACAATAAAATTAGAACATAATGAAAACAATTTTTGAAAGAGAGGTAGAAGATGACTAAAGAAGAAAGAAAAGCTATTAAAGTATTAGTAGACTTGGGACAAAGTTTTCAAACTGCTGATAGGGATCCTGAATATATAGTAAAGTATACTTTAAAAAGCGGTCACACATATTCGGGACAAGCAATAAGCGAAATAATAATGCGTATATTAAATCTAATAAAGAAACAAGAAAAAGAAAATACCGATTTTAAAGACATAATAAGAGAAAAATTAAACAAAATTAAAACAGACAAAAATTACCCTAAATTTGCAGACTATGAGTGGTCAAATATAGAACATGAACTGTTTTGGAAAGCAGATGTTTTGGAAGAGTTATTGGAAGAGTTATTGGAGGAACACAAATGATAGAAATAATCGTAAAAGGAAATTATCAAGAAAGTAAACCAAAGTACAGAAAAAAATGCGGTACTTGTAAAACGATATTTACGTACCAAAAAAGTGATAGAGAAATATGGGGATATACTGCAGATGATTGGCACTATGGTGTAAAATGCCCTGTATGTAGCAGAGTATTACTTACTTCAATATTTGACAGAAGGGAGAAAAACAAATGATATATGCTGTATTTGATGCCATCCTTGGCTGGCTAAAAAGACCACCACTACTATGGAATGCTACAGATTTTATTATGTGTATTTGTTGCATAGTATTATTGCTTTTAGCAGTATCAGAATTAAAAAAGAAGAGAAGATATAAGTTTTTCGTTAGTTATACATATAACGTAGGAGAGTTTGACACGCATGAGTTTGAAACCAATTTTAAGCCAAGATGTGGCAAAGAAATTAAAGAAATGGAGAGAGCCATCGAAAAACAAACTGGAAGAAATAAAGTAGTAATTTTATTTATAAGTGAACTTTTTTGAAACAACACGATAAAACTTTTTTGAAAGGTGGGAAAGTTAAGAATGACAAAAGATGAACTAATTTGTAGATTAAAAAATCATAAAAAAAATATTTCTAGCAAAGAGCTAAAAGAGCGTAGATTAAATAAACTTATATTCCAATTAGATAAGCTAAAGAATGCAGCACCAGAGGCACCAATCTCATCTGCTCCAGGAATAAACAACGACATAAGAAGTAAAAACAAAATTAGTAATAAAGTTGAAAATGCCGTTGTTAACAAGCTGACAGAGATTGAAGAGCTAAAAAATGAAATCTTTGACTTAAAAATGGAAATACAAAAGTTAGATGACAATATAGAAGATGTGAGAATACGTTTAAATGCACTTAACTATAAAGAACGTAAATTTATAGAGGAATACTATTTTAATGGTCGTACGTTTGAGGAAATAGGAAATAAAGTATATTATGAATTATACAATCAAACTAGGGATTCAAAAACCATAAAAACAATAATACGAAATGCAAGAAACAAGATGTTAAAGTTATAAATAAAAAAGAGCACCGCAAGGTGTTCTTTTTTGCTTATAACACTTTTTTGCACCTTTTTTGTACCCTTTTTCAACCCTTTTTGGGCTTTTCTTTAAAAAACAACTAAGTTATAATTAAGCTAGTTTAATTGACGATGCTAGATAGTTAATGAACGGTTGGAATGTTGTTGTGTATTTCGTCTGTTATAAATATTATAGATTGAGAATAAAGAAGTAGGTTATCTAGCGACCTGCTTCTTTTTGTATATGGAGGTAATATGGGTCAAAGAATTAGTCAAAAAGAAATGTTTGATAAATATAAACAATATGTATGTCCTATCTGCAAAAATAAACAAAAAGAGGATTCTTGCGATATTAGAATTACAGCTAGTGGAGATGCTAGATGTTGTAATTTCGCAAGAATAGAAAGAAACGAGCAAATATGAATATTGCAAGATGTATGTTAAGAAAATGTGAAAATTGCAGATATGAGCATAGTTGTTTTAGAAAGGATGTTGAAGAAAATGAATATAGTATACAAAAAAAGAACGGAACTAATTCCGTACGAAAAGAATCCAAGGAAGAACGAAGAAGCGGCAAAGTATGTCGCTAAATCAATAAACGATTTTGGATTTTTAGTACCAATATTGATTACAAAAGATAATATCGTTGTGGCTGGCCATACAAGACTAAAGGCGGCAGAAATAAATAATATAGATGAAGTACCTTGTATTATTGCTGATGGTTTATCAGAGGAAAAAATAAATGCGTTTAGGCTGATTGATAATAAATCAAGTGAAATTGCTGAATGGGATAACGAATTATTAAAAGCAGAGGTACAGGATCTATTAGACTCAATTCCAGATTTAAAAGAATACAATTTTAATATTGAGGATTTTATCAACGATGATATTTTTGAGGATATAAATGACAATGGGTATGCAGATACAACAAGGTTTGAACACAAATTAAAAATTGATAGGCAAGAAATTGTAATGACCGAAGAAGAATACAAGAAGATAATTGATTTATTTAATAAATATGTCAATGAGAATGGTGTTTCTTTTGGATTTGTGAATTATTTGGTAGGTGGTTTTAATGGTTGAATATGTTGATATTGATACTATAAAACCTGCACCATATAACCCTAGAAGAATTGAACAGCAACAGATTGAACAATTAAAAAAATCATTCAATGAAATAGGTTTTATATTGCCGGTACTTGTTAATAGAAAGAATAACGTTATCATTGCAGGCCATCAAAGAACAAAAACAGCAAAGCTATGTGGGATAAATAAAATCCCTGTTATGTATGTTGATAAAATTGTATTGGGCGATGAAATAAAGTTCAACCAATTACATAATGGAATTGATAAAACATTAAATAATTCACAAACACTATTAAAAGATTATGAAAAAGAAACATTTATCGAGATAGATAATGCTGACTTTTCAAACGAAAATGCTTTTGCAACTATTGTAAATGAGATATGCAAACTAATACTAAAATATGGTAATGTTTTAAGCTGTGTTGTATGCAAAAATAAAGTTATTTATGGTTGTGAGTATGTTAAAGCCTGTAAAATGTTAAATTTAAAAGTAAATTCCTACATATTGCCAGAGGACAAGTTTGAAAAAGTAGTTTATTACTTAAATCTACAATATGGAAAATACTATTATGGAGACATTGAGAGAAAGACTTATGTTCAAGGTTTGGCTCAATTAAATCGTAGCGTAGAAAAGAGAGAAGATATTAAACAAAATAAAAGCACTCTATACACATATTTAGTTTTACCTTATTTAGAAAAGTTAAAAGAGGATATTTCTATTCTTGATTTTGGATGTGGTAAAGGAGCTTATATAAACTCACTTGCAAAGAAATATAAATATGCTCTAGGTTTAGAATTTTACAACAATAATGGTAAGGCCATTAACATTAGTAAAGGCAATAAACAAATTGACGATTTAATAAATTACATAGGTAAAAAACAATATTTTGATGTGGTTGTATGTGATAGTGTTCTCAATAGTGTAGATAGTTTAGAAGCGGAAGAAAGTGTAATAACGTGCTTGAATCTGTTTACAAATGATAGATTATTTATTTCTGGAAGAACAACAGAAGGGTGCAAAATATGGGAGTCTAAAAATGGAAATGCAATAAAAAACAGATTAACTTTTTTAGATGATCATAATTTCACATCGACATATAGAGAAGGTCAATGGTACTTTCAACATTTTCATAATAAAGATGAAATGATAAAAGAGCTACAAGAAAAAGGTTTTGAGATGATAAATGTATGTTGGAATAAATATGGTACTACATTTCAAATTGAGGCTAAAAAAGTAAAACAATTAAGTGATGAGCAATATATAAAAGCTCTAGATTTTGAATTTAACCTACCATTACCAAATAACAAAACATACAACAGAAATTTAGATATAAAAAAGGTTTTGAAATTGAGTTAGAAACGAGGTGGGTGGTATGAAGTGAATGAGAAAGACGAAAAAAAGCTAAAAAAAGACTATAAAAAAGGACTAACATATAAAGAGCTATGTAAAAAGTATGATATTACCCACAACAAATTGATTGTTTTCATACGAAAAAATAAACTAACACGCAATAAATCTGAAAACGCAAAAGGAAACAAAAATGCAACAGGAAACAAAGGTGGCGCACCACCTAAAAACAAAAATGCTGTTGTTACTGGAGCATACGAAACAATAATTGAAAGTCTTTTCGATGAAAACGAAAAAGTTATTTACAATACAAATCAAGAAAAAATTGACATTAAGAAAAAAATACAACAGGAAATTGCAATTCTTGAGATTAGAGAAAAAAGAATATTAGAGCGAATTAACGAAAAGAAAAAGGCAAAAGAAATGTCTGTTTCTAGTATGAGCTCTAGCAAAAATAGTTATCACTATGGCAGTACAGCTGTAAGCCCCACAAATTCCACTAATACCACATTGGAACCAACTATAAATGTAATTCAAAGATTAGAAGAGGCATTGACTAAAGTACAAGAAACAAAACGAAGATACATTGAAACCTTTGCTAAACTTCCAAATGACGATGAGGACGATGAGGAAGATAATTCATTTATAGATGCTTTAAAAGGTATAACAAAGGATATATGGGATGAAGAAGAATAAGGGAAAATTCAAGTGGCAACCATTCTCAAAAAAGCAACTTAAAATAATGAGTTGGTGGACACCTGGTAGTCCTTATGCTGATTATGATGGAATTATAGCAGATGGTGCTGTTAGAAGCGGTAAAACTATAGCAATGGCTCCAAGTTTCATAATGTGGGCAATGGATAATTTTGACGAGTGTGATTTTGCAATATGTGGTAAAACTATAGGTTCTTTAAATAGAAATGTTATAAATACATTAAAAAAACAATTACGCTCTTTAAAATACAAATATGAACACAAACGTAGTGATAATGTAATAATTGTAAAGAAAAATGGAAAAGTTAATAGCTTTTATTTGTTTGGTGGAAAAGATGAAAGTTCACAGGATCTAATACAACGGAATGACACTTGCAGGAATACTTTTCGACGAAGTTGTATTGATGCCAGAGTCATTTGTAACACAAGGTCTTGCAAGACTTAGTGTGGAAGGTGCAAAATTCTGGTTTAACTGCAATCCTAGTAACCCAAATCATTATTTCAAAAAAGAATTTGTTGATAAAGCAAAAGAAAAACATATACTTTATTTACATTTTACACAAGAGGACAACCTAACATTATCAGAAAAGAAAAAAGAGCAATACAGAAGAATGTTCAAAGGTGTTTTCTTCAAAAGAAATATACTTGGTTTATGGGTTGCTGCAGAAGGTTTAATATTCCCACAAATTGCAGAAGACCATCTTCCATACCTTACAAAAGAAGTCCAGTTCAATTCATTTATTACTATCGGAATTGACTGGGGAGGAAATAAGTCTGCACATAGTATATGTGCAACAAAAGTCGATAGAAATTATAAGGTTGTTCAGGTACTTAAGTCGGATAAGATGAAAGCTACAGGAACAAATACAAAGCAAGTCTTTAGATGGATAATAAACTTTATTAAAGAGATACAGGACAAATATGGTACTGTGTCTTTTCTTTTTGCAGATAGTGCAGAGCAAGTATTAAATCGTTCTCTAGAGGCGGAATTACAAAATAATAATATCAATTTAATAGTACAAGATAGCTTAAAAATAGAAATCAAAAACAGAATTGAATTGATAAATAGGTTGTTGAATTTATTACGTCTAAACTTCATTGAAGGACAGACGGACACAATAATAGAGGCATTACAAACGGCCTTATTCGACGAAACAGCAAAAGAAGACAGGTGGATTGATGATGGAGAAACATCTGATATTGACTCATTAGACTCTTTCTGGTATTCGTTCGAAAATTGGTACGAAGAAATTGCCTATATAGGAGAGGTTGCATAAGATGAATAATAGTATAATATTAAATTATTTACAGCAAAAAGGATATAATACTGTCTCAACAGATTACTACAATTTCATAGAAAAATGGGAAAATTGGTGGAAAAATACGGTTAAAGCTCATAAGTACCATGATTCTTCTGGCAAAGAAAGAACAATGCATACAATGGGAATGGCAAAAAGATTATCAGAAGACTGGGCAAGTATAGTTTTGTCAGAGCGTGATGAAATTAAATCAATAGCCAAAAATAAGACTCAGACAGCAAAGAATAATAAGTACCTTGAAAAGACAGCAGAAGAATTAAATTTATATGATGAATTGCATGAAGCAGTTGAAAAATCAGCAGCGATGGGAACGGCAGGTGCAGTTCTTAGAGTAACGCACGTGAAATTAGAGAACAATAAAATAGTTCCAACAAAAAGAACTAAAAAAGACATAATTTATTTATATGCTAGTCAAATTGTTCCATTAAAAGTCGAGCATGGAAAGATAATAGATGTTGCTTTTGTAAGTGAAAATATAGTAAAAGGAAAAAAAGAGTACTATATTGAAAGACACGAAAAAGTTTGGGATGAAAAGTTAGAGATAGATAAATATGTAATAAAAAATACATATTTGAATGAAGATGGAAATGAGATTGTTAAAAAGGGAATATTGAAAAGTTACTCTTTTAATAGTGATATTCCTCTATTTTCAATATGTAAGACACCTATTGCTAATCCACTAGAAATAGATTACAAAACAAACGGCATGGGTTATTCAATGTATGGTAATGCAGAAGACCAGTTATTTGCTTGCGATATAACATATCATAATTTTGTGATGGATTTTTTCTTAGGTGGTAAAAAAATGTTCTATAATAAAAAAATTGTTGGTAAAAAAACAAAAATTGTTGATAACAAAGAGGTTACAGAAGATGTCTACCCAGACGATATAATGAGGCAACAGTGGGCTACTTATGGAGATGAACAAGCAAATTTTAAAGATGAACCAGTAATTACAGAATATAATCCAGATTTAAGAGTCGAGGAAGATACAAAAGGAATACAGTTTTGTTTAGATTTATTATCATTTAAAGCTGGACTTGGAATGAAATATTACCAATTCAATGCGAACGGAACTATTACAGCAACGCAATATGTTGGAGATAGACAAGATCTTGTTAAAAATGCAAAAAAGTATCGTAAGAATGTAAATAGATTTGTAGCAAACATATGCAAAGGTTTATTGTTATTAGGTAGAGTATTATTTAATGAACAAGTCACAGAGGACTGCGACATAGAGGTTATAGACCAGGATGGATTTCTTGTTGATACAGAAACTGCCAAAGAAGAATTCAGAAAGGATATAGCACAAGGTATAAGACAGCCTTGGGAATATCGTGTTAAATTCCTTGGAGAGGACGAAGAAACAGCAAAGAAAATGGTTGCAGGAGAAGATATAGAAGACATCGAAGAAGAGGAAGACGAAGATGAAAAAGATAACAAAAATTCAAAGAAAAAGCAATTAAAAGAAAATGAAAAAGAGGAATAATATATGCTTGAAGCGGATTATTTAGATTTAATTGAATTTAATGATGTTGTAGATATATACACACAATTAAATATTGATATTACAGAAGATATAATAAGACGTGTTCAATCAATGGGAGATATATCACAAGCAACAAAAAATCAAATAAAGATTTTAGTACAAACCAATGGACAAGAAATATTTAACGAAACTCTGATTAAATGTAGTAGTTTAAATAATGAAACGAAACAAGCCCTGATGGATGTTTACAAAGATATGGCAAAGGAAGATATACAAACGTATAAAGAATTGTACAAGTATAGAAATAAACCATTTAAGTTATCTGCTACACAATATCGTATATTAAATACAGGATTAAAAAGGACAGATAGAACATTAAAAAATTTTACAAATACAATAGCTTTTAATAGTCAACAGATATACAAAAATGCTGTAGATGAAGCATATCAACAAGTAATATCTGGAGCTTTTGATTATACTACAGCAATAAATAAAACTTGTCAAAAGCTTGCTGATAGTGGTGTTACATTAAAAGATAAAGCAGGAAGAAAAGTACAGCTTGAAGTTGCTGTTAGAAGAAATGTATTAACAGGAATACGACAAACTGCAGATGAAATAAATAGAGATATTGAAGATGAGTTAGGTTGTGATGGATATGAGGTATCAGCACACAACGGAGCAAGGCCAAGCCACGCAGAGCAACAAGGAAAACAATTCGCCAAAAATAAAAGCGATGCTAAAAAGTTCGGTGTTGGATATTGGGGAGATGTTGAAGATTTGTGGAAAGAATACAACTGTCATCACACATATACAGGAATAATATTAGGTGTATCACAGCCAAGATTTACAAATAAGCAATTAAATAATTTTAAGAATGCTAAAGTAAAATTGAATGGAGAATCAGTTCCATTATACGAGGCAAAGCAAAAACAAAGGGCTTGTGAAAATACGATAAGACACAAGAAAAGAGCAATACAGATACTAGAGCAAACAGGACAAGATACAACAGAGGCTAAAATACAACTTAAAAATGCACAAAAGAAATTAACAGCATTGTGCAAAGAAACTGGACTTGAAAAAGATTATTCAAGGACCAAAGTTACGAAGTAAAGGAGAGAAACAATGGATAATCAAAAATTTATAGACAAGTGTAAGGAATTAGTAAGAGATTATACAATGAAAAATTTAGACAAATCGGCAGAAATTCCAAAGTTTGATATATATGTAGTATGGAGTG
>CAMNND010000009.1 GCA_946545035.1 uncultured Clostridium sp.
GCATATAGTGATAATCAAATAAAAGAAGACGACACATATAGATATAAAGTAGAAAGTGGAAATCTTATAAAGGAAGAAAAAATAAACAGAGCTATTAAAAAATCATATAGTATGAAAACTGTGCAGGTTCAACCAAAAGAAGATGAAATAGTGGAAGAAAAAATGGAAAAAACAGAAGAAACAGAAGAAACAGAGGTAGAAGAGCAACAAGAGGAAATAAGAGAAGAAGCTGATAATCAGGAAATGTCAAATGTTGCGGAAGATAATGTTGCAGTTATAGAAGAAGAAAAATGTAATTCGGATAATACAAATGATAGCATATGCAATCTGATAGATGAAGCACCAAATTATAATAATGTAACGGAATAGCTAAATGAGATATAAAAAATACCTAATGAAGATGCTTAAATGCATTCATTAGGTATTTTTTTAATTTTCGCTTTCAGATTCTTTTCTTTTTTTATCATTATAATCTTTCTTCATAGTAATGTATTCGTCACCTATAATATGAGTATTATAGAAAGTTGATTTTTTGTGGATTTCATCGCCAAAAGCTTCAAAACCAAGCTCTTCAGCTAATGTAGGTTTTCCAGAAAAAAGATTAGTTCCTAACCCTAATCGGTCACCCTCAATTTTGACACCAATACTTGCTAACATTGTTGGGTAGATATCCATCGATGTAAATACTCTATTTTTATTATGTGATGCCGGTATTGCAGAGTTAATAAAAGCATTATATATGGTTCTTATATAGTAACCTTCTATTTTTGAATTATAAAATTCTGTTTGCATTCCTAAATGATCTCCGACAATAACAATAGTTGTGTCTTCATAGAAGTCTTGTTGTTTAACCCAATTGACAAAATTATTAGCACATTTTGACGCATATGCATGTACATTTTCATATTGGGTAGGGTATATATTATCTGCGTATGGACTTAGGTAGCCATCTGTAAAATGTGTATCTGCAGTGAGTATTATAAAATTAAATGGTTGATTTTGATTTGATAGATTTGTGATTTCTTCTTTTGACCATTCGTAAAGCTTGTCATCTTCAAATCCCCACCATACACGCTCTTCGTTTGTCATTTTACCATTTTCTATCGCATAATTAACATCGAATACTTTATAATCACCATTGCATTCATAGTATTGTTTACGGTTTCCGAAATAGCCGTCTGATCCCATTATAATTTCATTATTATATCCATTTTTTTGTAATACCTCTCCAAGTGAGTATGCACCAGAAAGAAAATTTTTTGAGCCATCATAATAATTAATATATTGGTTAGCATTTTGAGTAAAGTCTCCAGCTTTTTGCGGAATACCTGCTGTAATAGCAATATTTCCTGCAGCAGAATAATCGGTACCATAGATAGATAGGGCACCACCAAGTTTGTCAGGAACATTTGAAAAATTAATGTTATCAAGAGCAAGCTCTTCTAGTTCAGGCATTAAAGATTGTTCCCATACACCACCGTTTTCTTTACTAAGTACAGTATTTTCAAAGCTTTCACCAACAATAATAATTAGATTTCTTTTCTTTTCTGGAAATTCCATGTATGCTTCTTCAGGGTTTACATAGTAATTTTCAAATATTGTTGATTCCTGCGATTGATATTTTATATATGTATCTATACCAAAACTTTTGACAAATAAAGTAATTGATACAACTAATGTTACTATTGCATAAATAAATCTATGATTTGATGTCGGCTTAAATGGGAATAGCTGGATAATCATATTTTTCTTATTCTTTCTAGTAATATTTAAATTTAAAACATGCTTTGTGTGTTTGGCAAATGTTAAATAGAAAATTAATAGAAGAGCAATATACTGACCGATACATGAAAAGAGTATGCTTTTTATTACTTCTGGTGATGTACCAGCAACACCAGCTCTTAGCGTAAATAAAATGAGTTCAAAATCTTGCTCTGGATAGGTGGATTTGTAATACATAGATGCTTCTATAAGAAGAGAGCACACAAGCACTAATATAATCAAAACTAAACTTTTTATCTTATTTTTCATTTTTATTCACCACAACATTCAATTTTATTTTATCGTGCCAAAATCTACTAATAACAGGCAACACAAATGCAATAAAAGATGAAAATAAAATATATTTTATTGTAAATTGATTTGTGAATTCAAATCCCTTTGTTTTTAATACATATACTACAAATATGTATGAAATAAGATTTGTAAATAAAACCAACATTAAATACCTTTCTAATTTTTTTGTAAAACTTGTTTCTTCACCATATATGCTGTCACATACACGAAGCCCAACTATGCTAGGAAGCAATAGTCCAATTATTTGATTAAAAATCATGTTTAACCTCCTTGAATTTGTTTATTTGTGTGAATTATAAAATAATTTAAATAAAAAAACAATAAAATATCCTAAAATATAAAAAATAGTATCATTTAGAATAAAAGAAAGATTCGCATGCGAATCTTTCTTGTGAGAGTGACTGTTTATAACAGCCAAGGTGTTTACCTTTAGATAGATAGTATCACACTATAAAAGTAAAGTCTATAAAATCAGCCCAAAAAATAAAACTTGCTAGAAATAGATTTTAGCGATATAATAACCCCATCTATTGATAATAATAATATAAAGGAGGAAACAAAATGGCAATATTATTACCAGGAGGAGCTGGCTACATTGGAAGCCATACAGCAGTAGAATTATTAAATTCAGGAAAGGAAATTGTTATCATTGATAACTTTTCAAATAGTAAGCCTGAAGTATTAGATAAAATTAAAATAATAACAGGGAAAGATTTTAAATTTTACGAAATGGATTATAGAGATAAAGATGCTCTTGATAAAGTTTTCTCTGAAAATGATATAGAAGCTGTAATTAATTTTGCTGGATATAAAGCAGTTGGAGAATCAGTTCAAAAGCCAATTGAGTATTATGAAAATAATATTGGTGGATGTTTAGCAGTATTAGATGTAATGAGAAAACATAATTGTAAGAAATTTATATTCAGTTCATCAGCAACTGTATATGGAGATCCAGAAGTTATTCCAATTACTGAAGAGTGTAAAATTGGTGGAACAACTAACCCATATGGAACAACAAAGCTATTCATTGAACAAATTTTAAAGGATGTATATGCATCAGATAATACAATGGATATATGTATATTAAGATACTTTAACCCAGTTGGTGCACATTCAAGTGGATTAATAGGAGAAGAGCCACAAGGAATTCCAAATAATCTAATGCCATATGTTGTTAGAGTAGCAGCTGGAATATTACCAGAGCTATCAGTATTTGGTAATGATTATGATACACCAGATGGAACAGGAGTAAGAGATTATATACACGTAGTTGATTTAGCAAAAGGACATGTTAAAGCATTAGAAAAATTAGATAGAGAAAATGAAGGATTATATATTTATAACTTAGGAACAGGAACAGGATATAGTGTTTTAGATATGGTTAAAGCATTTGAAACATCAACAGGAAAAAAAGTTAAATATAAAATCGTTGGACGTAGAGCCGGAGATATAGCCACATGTTATGCTGATCCAGCTAAAGCAAGAGAAGAGCTTGGATGGGTTGCTGAAAAAACATTAGAAGATATGTGCAGGGATTCATGGAATTATATAGAAAAGAATAAATAAAGTTGTGAGAGCTTGACTAATTATTAGTTTGAGCTCTTTTTCTTTTGGCACATATTGTCAAATTTTGTATGGCGATTTTTCTTGATAAACCATTAAAGGTAAGATATACTATTTGCATATATTTATCATTCAATTAAAATAGCAAAGAAAATGATAAAAAATAAAATGAAAATGGATGATATTATAAAATGTACTGGGTTATCAGAAAAAGAGATAAAAGAATTGAATGGAACAGCATAACTTTTTTCAAAATCAAAAAATAATAAAAGGAGAAATAAAAAATAGAGCACAAATTGTTATCAATTTGTGCTCTACTTTTATTAATAATTGCTTTCACATCGTATAATTTATCTTCTAACAAATCTTCCAGCAAATAACTTAATTGTATCTCTATTCATCATACAAGCATAGGCTAGTGCAAATAATAGAGCTATAAACTTAAAGAACATATTACCAGAATAATATGCAAGGAATACAACAAGCGTTATTAAGATTGTAATGTTCATATCCTTAGAGTGTTTTAAATTAACAAGTTCATAAATTTTCTTTTTTCTATATACATACAAGAAAACTGATGAAATAAATGTTGAAATTGCTGCTGCATATATTCCAAATAGTTTTATAAAGATTAAGTTGATGGCTAAGTTTATAACAGCAGCTACTAAAGTAGTTGAGCCAATAATTTTTGTTTGTTTGTATGCACTAAATATACCACCATAGAAGCTTGCCATATTAGAAAAATATACAGAGAATACTAGTATTGGAATGTATAAATATGCTTCAGAATAGCTCTTATTAATTAAAATATTAAAAATAAATGGTATTGCTGCAATAACAACGACTGTTGCAGAATAAACTAAGTTTCTAAGAGAAACATATATTTTATTATAATACTTGCTACTCTCATCACTATGTAATGCCTTAGCTGCAGATTCTTTCCAAGCAATTGCAAAATAGTTATACACTGTATTTATGATAGTAGGAAACTTATTAGAAATAGCATAAATACCATTACTTGCAGCTCCTAAAAAAGATGTTACTATAACTCTATCCGATAAATTAATAATTGTCCAAGATAAACTATGTGGTATCAATGGAATTGAATATGAAAGCATTTCTTTCATTAATCTTCTGTTAACTAATTTGGGATTAATGTATCTTCTTAGATGAAGTCTTACTGATAGAAATACAACCATAACGAGATTAGCAATAATAACGGAAAGTAGTAATCCATCAACTTTTAAATTTGTTCCTAAAATTAAAACAATATTTAAAACAATTGTTAAAATACTTAAAATAAAATTAGAAAGTGAGTATAATTTTATTTTACCAAGTCCTCTTACTAGAGCATTCATCATTGCCATCAGAACAACTGCTATAACATAAGGTATGAAAAACTTGGTTGTATTAATAGAAAATAATTTTATTATAAAAAATATTAATAAACATGCAATCGAAAGCATTGTCAGTATAGTGAGGACAGTCTGTGTAATAATACTTTTTTCTTCTCTTTTATTTTTCGCATCTATCAGGAATCTAAACATAGATTCTTCAAGTGTCAGGGTAATAAATGGAGTTATAAAAGTAATAATTGTAACAATTAAATCATAACTACCATATTCCTGTGTAGTTAACTTGGCTGTATATAGCGAAACTAGTAAAAAAGAAACTATTTGGGTACTAAATTTACCCATTGCTATTATAAAAGTGTTTTTTATTAATTCTTTCTCTTGTTTCATATGATTTGTAGCGAAAAGCTACACATCTCCTTTCTAAATATTATATAATCAAACTAAATTCTATCATAATGGAAAATAAAAAACAACTTTTATTGATACCAAATTTATTTATTTTAATTTAAAATTTTTTATTGTAAATAAAAAAAAGTTATGTAATAATATTTGATGTAAATAAAATTTAAGGGAGGGCTTTAAAATGAAAAAAGCAATTATTATAATTATCTCTTTACTAGTTATTCTAGGAGGAGTAGGAGCAGTATTATGGTTTTTTACACCTCTTTTTGACTTCCTAAAACCAGCAAGAGATAATTTCGCGGCTCAAGTAAAAAAATTATATGGAGCTAAAACAGAAATGAGCTATGATGACTATCTTAAGTCAATAGAGCCATTAAAAGCAGAGCAAAAATCATTTGTATCAAAAACAAATGTATCTGCAAATATAACTGTACCAAGTTCAGTTATTGATTACACAACACAAAGACAAATCAACAATACAACAATTAACATGGAAAATAGCTATGATGCTGGAAGTAAAGCAGTGTCTACTAAAATCAATTGGAAATATCAAACAGGTGATATTCTAAATCTAAAAATGGTAAAAGATGGAAAGAAAATCACATTAAGTTCAAAAGATTTCTATGATAAAGCTGTAACATTAGATGTAAGCAAAATAAGAGAGTATTGCAAGAACAACAATATTAATATTTCAGAAGAAGAATTAAAAAATATTGAAAAGTCATTTGAATCATATGATGGCGATAAAATGTCAGCTATGATATATGATTTATTATACTTAACAGAAGATGAGTATAAAGCTTTACAAAAAAATTACGGAAGTATATTAGAAAAATATATTGATAAAAAGAACTATACTACAGAAAAATCAAAGAAAATTTCTGTAGATGGTAATGAAATAAAAGCTACTGGATATTCATTAACAATATCTGGAGAAGACGTGTATAATCTTATTAAAGATTTAGCAAATGACGCAAAGAATGATGATAATTTAAAGAGCATTATTGTTAATAAGATTAACTTATTAAAGAATAATATAGGTGAAATTGCTAAATCAGGAGCAAGCCAAGCTGATTTAGAGGAAATTGAAGAAGTACTAGGAAAAGATGTTCAAACATCTGATGTTGAAAAAGTATTTGATCAATTCCTTGATGCACTTGAACAGACAGAAGAGTCATTTAAGTCTTTAAAGAAATCAGTTAAAATAACAATTTATGCTGATAAGAAGAGCAATCCTGTTAGAATGGATGTAGCTATTGTTAAAAATGCAGATGATGACGGATATGTAGTATTCTCAGAAGAAGTTGGAAGTAAAAAGAACACATATACAATAGATGTTCAAAATATAATGAAAGTTGTTGCTGATGTAAGTGGAAGTGAAAATGCATCTTCTTCAATACCACTTGATAAAGTAGTAATTGTTGACGAAATAGAAAAGAAGAGCGATACAGAAAGAAAAGGAACATTAAAAGTTTCTGTTAAAGCAAATGGACAAAAGGCAGAAATTGCACAAGTTGACTATGAATTAGTAACATCTGATTCAGAAGTAAAGAGAAACTTTAAAGTTACTTCTTCACTTGCAAGTGTTGATATAGATGTTAAATGCGAAGCTACAGGTCTTGATACAGATAATCAATCAATGGTACTTGACGTTAATGCATCAGTACAATCATATAAAGTAAATGTTAAGGTAGATAGTTCAATTGAATATGGTAGAGCAGATATCGAAACATATAATGATACAAACTCTGTAGATTTATTTAGTAAATCAAAAGAAGAAACTAACCAAATAATCACAGATATTGTTACAAAGATGTCAGATGTATTACCTGCTAGACTTGCAAACTATGGAATAAAAGTAACAAAACAAGAAATAATGGAATTAGCTCCAAAGACTGCAGCACCAGCAACTACAGACCCTAATGCACCAGTAGATCCTAATGCTGCACCTACTACTACACCTACAGATGCAACTGCTGTTCAACCAGCTGCATAATTAAAGGAGATTAATATTAATTAGATTATATATATAAGATAAAAAGCTCTATTTTAGATTAGTAAAATAGAGCTTTTTTCTTGACAATAAATATTGCATATAATATAACATGTTAGAAAAGTATTTAAAGCATAAGTAGAATACAGAAAAGAAATTGGAGGAGAAACAAATGGATAAAACAAGAGGATTTGAAATTGCTAAGGGATATGAAGATAAAGGAATTAACATTCCAATTAGAAAGACAGCTCATTCAGCAGGTTATGATGTTGAAGCAGCAGAAGATATAGTAATACCAAGATTTACACCAGGATGTAAACCAACATTAATACCAACAGGACTTAAGGCTTATTGCCAACCAGATGAGTGCTACTTATTATTAAACAGAAGTAGCGGACCAAAGAAAGGCTTTATAATGGCAAACAGTGTTGGCTTAATAGATAGTGATTATTATGGAAATGAAGATAATGATGGACATTTCTTCTTTGCATATTTTAATTGTAGTGATCATGATATAGAAGTAAAAAAAGGTGATGTAATTGGTCAAGTTGTATTTACTAAATATTTAATGGTAGATAATGATAATGCAACAGGTGTTAGAAAAGGTGGATTTGGATCAACAAATAAATAATTTTTTTTATTAAGTAGTAAGTATAGCTCAAAGCTATACTTATTTTTGTATAGGCTGAAAGTATTGAAAAATAAGCATTTTTTGGCACAAAAAAATAGTTGAAATATTTAAAAATTTATGGTAGAATTTAAGATGATTATGTAAAATCAAAATAATAAATGAAAATAAAAGTGCGAAAAAAATTATTGTATGTAAATACAGAGACAAATGTAATTTTATAGCTGATAAGGGGGAAAAAATGAAAAAAAAGCTATTATTCGTCGTGCATACATTGCAAATAGGGGGAGCTGAAAAAATACTAGTAAATATACTAAAATACATAAGTAAAAGAAAGTATGATATTACTGTATTAGCTTTAGTTGATGATGGCGTTTTTGTTGATGAAGTTAAGAATATTGAGGGAGTAACATACAAGTATGTATTTAAATCTTACTTCAAAAAAGCAAGGGCAAATAAGGAATCAAAATTCCATAAGATAGCAACAAATATAATGAGCTCTATTTGGAAGAGATATTTGAAGAAGTTGAAATATAATTCCAGAGAGCTATATGAGAAGTATGTTGATGAAAAATATGATGTTGAAATTGCATTTTTAGAGGGAAAAGTATCAAAATTTGTTTCGTCATCTAACAATAAAGATTCAAAAAAAATTGCATGGATTCATACAGATATTAATATTGGAACGAATTCAATCTTCATAGATGATGATGATGAAAAAAATTGCTACAATACATTTGATAAAGTAGTATGTGTTTCTAGAGAGGTAAGAAATAGATTTATACAAAAAACTGGAAGAGATAATAATGTACTTGTTCAAATAAATCCGGTAGATTGTTTAGATATATTAGAAAAAGCAAAAGAAGAATTAACAATAAAGAAAAATAACGATGTACCGGTTGTATGTACAGTTGGTAGATTAGTGCAAGTAAAAGGATATGATAGATTGCTAGAAGTCCATAAGAGATTAATCGATGAAGGGATAATGCACGAATTATGGATTGTTGGTGATGGTGTAGAGCGTAAAAAATTAGAGGATTACATTAGAAAGAATAAACTTGAAAAGTCAGCAAGACTTATGGGATATTCAAATAATCCATATAAATATGTTAAAAATTCGGATATATTTGTATGTGCATCTAGGATAGAAGGCTTAAGTACTGTTATTGTTGAAGCAACTATACTTGAAAAAGTAATTGTTTCTACTGATTGTCCAGGTGCCAAGGAAATACTTGGTGATGACAATGAATGTGGAATGGTTGTGGAAAATGATGCAGTAGGAATATATGAAGGATTAAAAGCAGTGTTGACAGACAAAGAATTAGAGAAAAAATACCAAGAAAATATTAAGAAGAGAAGTGAGCTTTTCAACTTAAGAAATTCAATTGGACAAATAGAAGATATTATTGATGGATGAGGTTTTTATGATTGATATTGGAATTAATTATTTAGCAGGAAATGATGAATGCTATAGGATACTAAAAAAGCATAACATAATAAATACATTAAAGTTTCCGGGAAGAGTATGTGACTATAGTCATATGGAAGCATGTTTAAAACTTGCTAAGGAGCTAAACCTTAAAATCGATTTACATGGTTTGCCGGGGATGACTCCGGCATTTTCTTGTATGAGTGATAACTTTGTGAAAAATGTTGATTGGGAAAAATTAAAAGAAGTATTTAAAATTAATGATGACATAAATAGAATCAGTACACACATAGGTTTAGAGCATGCAGATAGCTTTGATAAATATTTAGAAAAAGATGTAAATGAAAAATGGAAAAAGAATTATTGTGATTTACAAAAAGGTTTAGAATATGCTCTTGGTAAAAAGGTTGAGGTAGGTCTTGAAAATATACCAGGAGGTTTTAAATATGATATTAAATCATTAACGCCTGAATATATAAGCGAGAATTGGAAATTAGCAGATTTTGGAGTATACGACATATCTCATGCTAAACTTGCATCTAATGCTCTCAAAATTGATTTTGAAGAGTATATAAACAAGTTAACATATTTAGATAAAGTAAAAATTTATCATGTATCTGGAAATAATGATAAAGTAGGGGTATATGAAAGTAAACCTGATAAGCATGTACTTATTTCTGAAGAAGAAATTGATGATGTAGTCACATGTAAAAAGATGTTTCCAAATCTAGATCTTATTGTAAGTGAGTATTCATTTGAGTCTAAATATTCAATTGGAAAGGAGCTTGCAATTGAGGCAACTATTCTAAATGCTATAGCTAAAAATGAAGAGACTAAAAAGATTATAGAAAAGCTGAGATTCATGGAAGAAAATCTATTAGATGACATATCAAATTTAAATCAGATATTGAGTAATAATTAACGAGAAATAATAGATAAAAGAGAAAGGGTCAATATATTGACTCTATTTTTTTTGTATGATATAATGAATCGTTATTTTTTCAAATAAATTTGGCAAAGTCCTTTGACTTTTGCCAATTTTTGTAGTATAATAATAACTGTAGTTGAAAAAGAACAATACCTTTATTAACTTCAATAAAATAGCAAAAGGAAGGAGTTGATTTCTACATGTTTGATGTAGGAGACAAAGTCGTATATCCAATGCACGGAGCAGGGACAATAGATTCAATAGACAAAAAGAACATTTTAGATGAAGAAGTAGAATATATAAATATTTCTATGCCTGGAGGCGTAAAGGTAATGGTACCACGTAACCAAGCTGCAAAGCAAGGTTTAAGAAATATCATTTCGCAAGATGAGGTAGAAAAAGTATTCTGTATATTAGAAACAGATGAAACAGCAATGTCTGATAATTGGAATAAAAGATATAGAGATAACATGGACAAAATGAAGAGCGGAGATATCTATGAAGTAGCAGATGTTGTTAGAAATTTAAGCTTTAAACAAAAAGAAAAAGGTTTATCTACTGGCGAAAAGAAAATGCTTAATAATGCAAAACAAATATTAGTTAGTGAACTAGTTTTAGTTGAAAATACAACAAGCAATGAAATGGAACAACTAGTAGATAATAAAATTGATGTATCATACAAAGAAAACAGAGAGAATGTTGGTATAGAGGCTGAAATAAATACAAGTAGTGTAGTAAGTAAATTTATACCATTTAATGTTGGAAGTACTGGAACATCACAAGAGTAATTAGATGGGTAGTTTCTATAAAATAGAAGACTACCCATAGTTGTTATATAGGAAAGTTGTACAGCTTTCCTATTAATTACGTCTATAGGAAGTTCACAAATTATGTAAAGACTAGAAGGATTTACAAGGTTTGTGTCGAATTATATAATATAGCAATGGAGGAAAGGTAGTTAATGGTACGATATAGTGATGAGCTAATAGACGAAATTAAAAATAAAAATGATATTGTAGATGTTATAGGTAGCTATGTTGCATTAAAAAGAAGCGGTCGTAGCTACTTTGGTTTATGCCCATTTCACAATGAAAAGTCCCCATCATTTGCTGTATCTCCAGATAAACAAATCTTTCACTGTTTTGGTTGCGGTGTAGGCGGAAATGTATTCCACTTTGTAAGTAAGATAGAAGGTGTTGGTTTTAGAGATGCAATTGAAATTCTAGCTAACAGAGCGAATGTAAGCTTACCTATCTCATCATCAAATGATGAAGATGATAAGCTATATTATATGCGTACTAAAATATATCAAATAAATGAAGCTACGGCTTTGTTTTATCATGAAAATCTATATAAGCCAACTGCTAAAAAAGCTCAAGAGTATGTAAAGAAAAGAAAGCTTGATAATAACACATTAAAAACTTTCTATATAGGATATTCTGGTAATTACAACGAGCTGTACAATCACTTAAAATCACTGGGATTTAAAGATGAAGAAATTTTGGCTTCAAAGCTTGTAAACCAAAACGATAAGGGTGAATTCATAGATAGATTTAGAAAAAGGTTAATGTTTCCTATTCAAGATGAAAGAGGCAAATTTATTGCTTTTGGAGGAAGAATTCTAATTGATCCTCCTGGACCAAATGCATCAGAAGAGGAAAAATTAGCTTTTAAGAAACAAGCAAAATATATCAATTCTACAGAGAATATTGTTTATTCAAAGGGTAGGCACTTATTTGGTCTATATGCAGCAAAGAAAGCTGCTCATGAAAGTAGTTTAAAGAAAATATTAATTGTAGAAGGTTATATGGATACAATTTCATTACATCAAAGAGGAATAACAAATGTTGTGGCATCACTTGGAACAGCTTTAACAGAGGCGCAAGGAAGGCTCCTAAGAAAATCAAGTGAGCAAGTTATCGTAGGATATGATGCCGATGGTGCTGGACAAGCAGCTACAATGAGAGGTTTAGAAATATTACAAAATCTAGGGTGTGATGTTAGAATTCTTCAAATTGAAGGAGCAAAAGATCCAGATGAATACATATTAAAATATGGTCCAGAGAGACTACTGAAATGTATGGATAATGCAATTTCGCTTGTGGAGTTCAAGATAAAGAATCTTAAGAAAGATTTGAATTTAGATGTAGCAAATGATAAAATAAAGTTCTTAACGGAAATCGCAAAAGAGCTTTCGAGAGTTAATAACAGTATCGAAAAAGAAGTGTATATAGATAAAATTGCTTTAGATTACAAGATATCGAAAGAGGCTATATACGCTGAAATAAATAAAATTCTTTATGCAAAAGAAAATAGTAATAAAATATTGGAAAAGAAAAATTCTGCTGTCAAGCCAAAGATTGTTAATGAAGATGAGGAAAGAATCAGTTCTTCTATTATTAGGAGAGAAAACTTAATTATATACTTACTTATTAATTATCCAGAAGAAGCTTATAAAACAATAAAAGATAATATTAGTTTAGAAGATATAAAATCAGAAAGAAATAAAAAGATTATTGAGAAATTGTATGAAGAGCTCGAAAAAGGTAATAATAATGTAACAACAATACTTGATGTTTTCAAAGAAGATGAGATTGTAAATCATTTGAGTGGCATTATGGCAACAGATTTTGAAATTACTGAGGTTAAAAAGTGCATAGAAGATGTAATCTTAAGTTACGAAAAAGATAAATTAATTGCTAAGAGGAACAATATAATAAAACAATTAGAAAATACTAATGAATTAACAAAGGATGAAGTAGCTAGTTTAGAAAAAGAATTAAGTGGATTAATAATAAAATTAGCTAGGATGAAGTAGGAGGTATTTAATCTAAATGAAAAGTTATAGTATTGAAATAGAGCTAATTGATAGAACTGGAAAAAATTTAAATAAAGACATTACATGTAGTATAAATGATTCAATTATTAAAAAAAGTAAGAGCAACACATACGTATATAAAGAAAAATTTGAGGAATCTGAAAAGAAGCAATCAATAAGTATTTTATTAGATGACAAAGAACTAGTTTTAGACCTTGTTTTAGATGTTGATGATGAAATGATTATTGCTAAGAAAACAAAATTATATGCCAAAAATGGTAAAAAGAAAGTTGAAATCGATAGAGAAACAATAACAGAAGATATTGCTTGGGATATTGATGAAAAGAAACCTTTTATAGCAATAAGAGCAATATATGATGAAGAAGATCCTATCGAAGATGTTCAAGATATAGAGGAAGACATTAAAGAGGATACTTCCGAAGAAGTAAAAGAAGAATCACAGAAAGAAAACAAGGAAGAAAATAAGTCTGCTTCTGAAGAAGATGAAAAGATAAATAAAATTGTTGAAAAAGCAAAAAAACAGGGTGGAATGACATACGGAGAACTTGCTGTTGAAATCGGAAATGCAAGTCCTGCTCAAATTGAAGTTATTTTAGAAAAATTCGAGAAATTAGGAATAAACATTGATAAAGATGATATAGATGAAGAAGAGCCTGATTTAGAAGATTTAGAGGAAGTTGAAGAAATTAAGCTTGAAGATATTGATGTAAATAATATCGAAGGTGTTAGTGTTGATGATCCGGTTAGAATGTATCTAAGAGAGATTGGTAAAATACCTCTATTAACATATGACCAAGAAATAGAGCTTGCAAAAGGAATTCTTGAAGGTGATGAAGATAGTAAAAAGAAACTTTCTGAATCTAACTTAAGATTGGTTGTAAGTATTGCTAAAAAATATGTAGGAAGAGGAATGTTGTTCCTAGACTTGATCCAAGAAGGAAACATGGGATTAATTAAGGCTGTTGAAAAGTTTGACTATACTAAGGGATACAAGTTTAGTACTTATGCAACATGGTGGATTAGACAAGCAATTACAAGAGCTATAGCTGACCAAGCAAGAACAATAAGAATACCTGTTCATATGGTTGAAACAATTAATAAATTAATTCGTACTTCAAGACACTTATTACAACAATTAGGAAGAGAGCCTACGCCAGAGGAAATTGCTAAAGAAATGGAAATTCCTGTTGAAAAAGTTGTTGAAATACAAAAAATAGCACAAGATCCAGTTTCTTTGGAAACACCTATCGGTGAAGAAGATGATAGCCATTTAGGAGATTTCATTCAAGATGATGATTCTCCAGCACCACAAGATTCAGTTGCTTATACATTATTAAAAGAGCAATTAGAAGAGGTAATGGGAACATTAACCCCAAGAGAAGCTAAAGTATTAAAACTAAGATTTGGCTTAGAAGATGGAAAAGCAAGAACACTTGAAGAAGTTGGTAAAGAGTTTAAGGTTACTCGTGAGAGAATTAGACAAATTGAAGCTAAAGCATTAAGAAAATTAAGACATCCAAGCAGAAGCAAAAAGTTAAAAGATTATATGAATTAATAACAAAATAAGAGCGTCAAATAATAAAAAAACATTAATATTTGGCGCTTTCTAATACAAAAAAACAAAGAAATTTAATAAAAAGCTTGATTTTACAACAACTTTATGTTAATATATATACAATATTATGCTATTTTGTAGATTTTTACCTAATAGCAAATAAAACTGAAAAGGAAGAATTAAGTAAAGAGTTATGAAAGAGAAAGATTATCAAGTTATACAAGGAGATAATAGAATAAACAGATTAAAGAAATTTTTACCTGACGTATTTAAGGCAATGTGGGTAGGTGAAGGTAAAAGGAAGAAAGAGCCTGTTGATGAAAAAGCAGAGGCTAGATTTAACGATGTTGTTAATAAAATTCATGAACGTGAAGACAATTATAAAGCAGGTTTAAAGGCTGATGGAAGTATGAGTTCTATAAGAAGAGAAAGATCTGATAGATCACAACAAAAACAACATACATTATCTCAAGATAGAGCAGATTAATTAAATTATCAATAAAACGGAATAATTTTAATTATTTCGTTTTTTTTATTGACAAAAAATTAAAATAATATTATAATGTACTACGTTGACGGCGAGGTAGCTCAGTTGGCTAGAGCATCCGGTTCATACCCGGCAGGTCGAGAGTTCGAATCTCCCTCTCGCTACCATAGACAAAGCAATTATGATAATAGTTGCTTTGTTTTTTTTATATAATAAAATCAATTATGGAGGATTCTATGAAGAAAAAAATTGTTATTTTTTTATGTGCAGTACTAATTATTATTGCAATAGCTGGTGCTTGTATATGTATAAACAAAGCTAAAGAAGCAGAAATAGAAAAGACCAAAGAAGAAAAGAAACAAGTAATTGCTGTTGCAACAATTATTATAGAGGATGAATCTATTATAAAGGATACATCAAAAAATTATACTGCTGATAATCAGATGATTAATACTTATCAAGAGCTTATAAACTCTGCAGCAATAAAAAATAAAATAAAAGAAAAGTATCCTAAAGTTGGAGATATAGAGCTAAAAAAAATAAAAGATTCTGATATTGTAAAAGTTATTTTTATTTGCGAAGAATACAATGAAGATGAATGTATCGAAATTGAAAATATGTTTTTAAAAGAGTTTTCAAAGAGAATATCTGAATTATATAACGTAAAGATATATATAATAGATGAACCAGCTATTACATGGAGATATATTTAATTAGCATACAATATAAAAATAGACCATTATACTTCAAGTATAATGGTCTATTTTTGTAATCTACAAGATTTTACGACTTTTTATCATTTTTATTTAGATTTTCATATTCTCTACATTTAATTTTATAATCCATTTGCTGTGTTAAATATCTATAGTACATATATGCTTGCTCATATTGCATTGAAGGATTAAATAGGTTTTGATCTGGCATTGGATTTTGATCTATATTAGTTCCATCAAATGGCATGTATGGAGAATATCCAGAGTAATTGTTATAATCCATAAAAACCTCCTTTATTAATTTAATTAATTATATTGTCTATTAATAAATTTATGATGTAATTCTGATTTTATTAATATTGTTGCAAATGCAACAATAAAAGCAATAATAATCAATGTAATCTTGGTCAAACTCATAGAAGCTGTGTTTGGTTTTATATCTAATTGAAATATAGGCATATATCTAATGAGAATGGCCGTATATAGCATTGCAATAAGTCCATGAAGTAATTTGCCATTAACATAAGTTTTTATGCTTAAATTTGATTTTGATACAACAGATTTTACTTGAAGCATTACAGAAAAACTGCAAAAACCAAGTAAAAATGAGCATAAAATGATATTCAAAGATAAATTAGATGTTTGCAACCTAGCAATAATATTTACCCCAGATGTAAGCTCTAGCATTCCTGTTAATAAGCTTTTTGTAAATTCTTTTGGAATGTAGAATTTTTCAAGCATATTTCCAATTATTATAAATACATTTGATTCATTTAGTATAGAAATAATTACTGAAAATAATACAACAAAGCCTCCTATTTGTAAAATAAGAGCAATAGATTTTTTTATGCTTAAGCTGAGGATTACTCCAAGATCACTTAAATCGTTGCTATTCGCTCTTATAGTTTTTTTATAATAATTCTTATCGTATATTTCTTTATTTTCGTTTTTTATTCTTGAAGTAACTCCAAGAATTATACCAACTGTAAGACATGCTAAAATATGAGTTAGAAGCAAAAGATATCCAATTAATTTGCTACCAAATAAAAGAGTTCCGGTTGTTCCAACAATAAACAATGGACCGGTGTTATTCGTAAATGCAAGTAATCTTTCAGCTTCATTTTTTGTAATTAAGTTATTTTCATATAAATCGTAAGTAATTGTTGCTCCAATTGGACTACTGCTGATTATACCCATTATAAGTGCATATGATGCTATGCCGGGAACATTGAATAATGGCCTCATTAATTTATTTAATAGCCTACCAAGTATATGTGCTAATTCTGTGTAGTTAAGGAGCTCTACTGCAATGC
This sequence comes from uncultured Clostridium sp., assembly GCA_946545035.1. GTDB lineage: Bacteria > Bacillota > Clostridia > TANB77 > CAG-508 > CAG-492. The sequence continues at coordinate 17,282 of CAMNND010000009.1, forward strand.
AAAATGGAAAAACAGCTGGAACAACACAATTAGCCCAAAGAAGTAATCCTTCTTTAGCTGCAATTATAGTGTTATTAGAGAATAAAATTAATGATATTAAAAAGAAAATAAATAAAATTGTTATAACTTTTTTCTTCATAGTAAATCCTTCCAAGGCTTATATTAATTAGTATGATTTTTTTTTTACAATATGAAAAAATATTGAAGCTTGTAAATTTAAATGATTATTTGTATAATTTTTTTGTATTGAGAACCAAATTTATTTTTTAGTAGTCTAACAGATAGATGAACAAAAATAACATGGTAAAAATTAAGTAAAAGGAGATGTTGTTTATGAAAAAAGGTGTAAAAATTTTAATTCTTTGTATGGCTTTGTTGATTGTTGGTTTGATTACATTTATTGTTGTGGATAAAGTTATTAACAACAAAGACAAAAATAATGATGTTGCAAATGCAACAACAAACAAATCGAATACAGTTATAAATGAGACTGCTGAAACTAAGGACGACAATAAGGAGAAGGAAGATAAGGAGAAGGAAGATAAGGAGACAACAGATAAAGGCAATGACGAAGTTGCTAAAGTAATAGCTGAAGCATTAAAAGAAAGAAGGTTTATGGCTAAGAATGGTATAGATATTGAATCAGATGCCAAATTTATAAAAGTAGCAGATAATATTTATTTAATTAGGGTTACAGACAAATCACAAGATGTAGCTATGACAACAGATTTTGTTGTTAGATATGAAGATGGACAGGCCGTTTTTGAAAAATTAGAAATAGAAAAACATCCTTATGATTTATCTGTTGACATTGATCATCACATTGTTAAAGCAGAGCGTACAATGAAAGGTTATACATCAACAAAATTTTATGATTTGTCAAATGGAAAGTTTGAATTAAAATTGGAATTCGGTGCACCATATAAAGAGGGTGATATTGATTATTCTGATACATATAAATACACAATTGATGGTGAAGAAGTTAGTGAAGAAACCTACAAAACTAGATTCAATAGTACACAATATAACAGCTTTAATTATATAACATTTGAAGGTAATTCAAGAATATTTGATGATAAAATTATAGATGACTACGTAAAATAATTTCATATACTTGTATATAATAATAATAAAGTAAAGCTATATTACAATAAGTAATATAGCTTTTTTTATCAAATGTTGCAAATGCAACTAAAATATGATAAAATACATGCCATGCAGGTAATACCTGTAAATAATAATTGGAGGTGCTTACCATGAAGGTAAAACCTGTTGGAATTGA
>CAMNND010000010.1 GCA_946545035.1 uncultured Clostridium sp.
CAAAAAGATTTAAAGATTGATTCACTAGATGATTTATTTGATGATGACTCAGAAAACAAAGGGTCAACTAATAATAACTCAATTGAAGGAAATAACTTACAAGAAAACAATAATGCTATTGACTTGGCATCATTTGATGATTTATTATCCGACGAAAGCGAAACAACAAATAACAAAAAGCAACAAAGTAAGATAACTGATTCGGACTTAGACGAATTATTTGCGGATGATTATTCAGATACAGCAGCGCCAACTGATAGTGAGATATTAGATATTCAAAAAGAACTTGAGGCTAAATTTGATGAATTATTTGGTTCGTCAAGTAATGATAACTAGTTAGTAACGAAAGATAAGTGTGAGGTGAATTAGTATGGCACTCATGAAAAAGATTAAAGAAGCATTTAAAAACTTTTTTTCATCAAATAACAATAAGAAATTATTAATAGCGCCGATTGACACAGACGATGATGATGATGAGGAAATAGATCTAACAAATGTTAATCAATATTTACATCAAGATAAATATCATAAAGAACTTTCAGTTAAAATTGAAAAATTGAAACAAGCAAAAAGAAAGCAACTTATGAGTAGAATAGATAGCCAGCTTAAGGGGATTGTCAATACAACACATGACAATTTTCCTCTTATAGAAGGAAGTGTATCTGGTCAAGACTACATATCCGTAAGGAGAAAGAATGTTCAACTTAATAAGGTCGGGCAGACAATTATATTAGATAATGGCTACGTAGACATATCAACAAGAAAAAAATCAAACGAAAATAAGTATGCGAATTTGTACTATAAAAGATATCTTAAAGGTGATTCGTTTGAGGATATACTCGAATATGATAATAAAAATGAAACATATAGTAGAAAGATAAAAGGATTAGGTGTTAGTTATTCTGAATCTATTTCGTATCCAAGTGAAAGTGAAATTATGTATTTGGAGGATCAAGCACAACCATATGGCGACGAAAGAGCAGTAAAAGAGTATTTAAAACTAACGAATTTAGAGTTTGTTTCATCTGAAGAGGAAAGCAACATATGGAATGCATTAAAATTTAGCCCGTATCTTGTAAGAATTGAGGTAGAAAAGTACGATAAGAGCGGAAGCATTGTACATCGTAAAGCAGTAAGTATTGTTTACAAAAGTAAAAAAGAGTGTATAGTTGGATATAGACCAACAATGATATATCTTGAAGATAGTACAACCAACGGGGAAAAGACAAGAATGTATCGTCTGTTAGAAAATGGAGCGTATGCAAATAATAATACTTTTAAATTAAATTTTGATGGTAAATATGTTATAAAAACAATTACATTAGATGAGATTCAAAAAAAGGTAAAAGAAATACCATTAAGTATATCGACGAACGATAAGAACGTATTAAGAAATGGATATGAAATACCAAACTATATTAAACAAATATACGAGATTGGTTTATCTCAAATCCATAATATGGGATTAGATAGGGTCAAAAAAGATGAAGAATAAAAAGCAGGGGTCAAGAGCATTTAGGTGCTACGGAACCCCTGCTTTTCACTATTTTTATTTAGTTTATATATAAAATGTATTATAAATTTAATATTTAAATATAAATATAAAGTTAAACCTTAAAGTTGCCAGTTGCCTAAGTATAAATATATATAATATTCAAATAAACGTATTTGATAATAATAAAAATAATATATATATATATATCAAAGTTAATTTATATAGAAGGAGTAGGCATATGCTAGTTACATTTATTGGGGATAATAAAATGTATCGTTTATCATTGGCTGATGGTGGCGAAGGTGATTACTGGATTAAAGACGTATCAGGTAAAGATGAACTTAAATTAGTCAATATAAAAAGCAAGAACGGAAAATGGTTTATCAAAAGTTCTAAATATTCGAAGATTGTTAATGATAAGTATATAAGAGTTTCTGAAGACAATATAACTGCGATTGCAGCTAATAATAACATAATGAGCGAAGCTGAGTTGAAAGAGTATTCAAAATATTATATATCACCACAGAATAGTGAATCTATATACGTTTTATTCTGTACTTCTTCATATGAGAAGAACGTGATGTCATATAGAGTTAATACCAAAGAAGAAATTACAATTGGAAAGAATTCAAAAAATGACATAATTATCAATGATGACCTTGTTAATGATTACCATGCAAGTATTTTTAAGAAGAATGGTAGATGGTTTGTTGAAAATTATGATTTAAAAACAAAAATTTTTAAAAATATGGATGTAGTTGATGAGGATTCTGAAGAGCTAGAAAATGGAGATATAATTTTTATTGCAGGAATCAAAATAATGATTCTAGGCGATTTGATACATATTTTTGGAAAAAATGATAAAGTCAAAGTACAAGGAAGAACGTTACAAAGTGAGCAAATAGTTAATCAAAGGCCCCAAATTATTGATGAACCAGTAGATGACGATGAAAATATAGAGCTTTATTCTGAAGATGATTATTTTTATAATTCACCAAGAATTAAAGATAAAATAGATGATGTAAATGTTACGATTGATCAGCCACCAAGTCCAAGTGGTAGTGGAAGTAGTGGAATACTACAATTTTTATCAACATTTACGACAATGGCAATGGGATCTGTTACATTACTCACATTGGTAAATACAGTAAGTAATATGAACCGTACAAATCAATCAGCATTGCAAAAATCTACAAGAATTGTTTCATCATGTGTTATGTTAGTTTCAATGCTATTGATACCAATCATAAGAATGATTATTCAAAAGAAAATAAATAAACGTAAAGAAAAAGTTAGACAAATTGAATATAAACGATATATCAACTCTAAGATTGTTACAATTAATCGTATAATGGAGAGCAGAAGCGCCATTATGAAAGAGGAAAATATGTCTGCTGAGCAATGTGAGAGAGTTGTATTAGAAAAATCAAATGAACTATGGGAAAGACAAAAAAGTGATGAAGATTTCTTGAATATAAATATCGGTACGGGTGACATGCCATTAGATATTGGTTTAAAGGCACAAGAAAAGAAGTTCACTTTAGAGCATGATTCATTGCTTGACATATACTATGATGTAGCAAATCAATCTAGGACATTGGAAGAAATACCAATTACTTTACCACTCACAAGAAACAGAATTACAGCTTTTATAATAGACACAAATAAAATGATAAAAGATTATATGGAGAACATTGTATTACAATTAATAACACTACAAAATTATAGAGATTTAAAGCTTGTATTTCTTGTAAAAGATGAGTCTTTATGGGATTATGCAAAGTCTTTGCCACATGTGTGGGATGACTCAAAGCAGATAAGGTTTTTTGGCTCTAACCACAAAGAAATTAAAGAAATTTCACAATATTTAGAAGAAGTTATTGGTGAGCGTAGTGCGGATGATAATGATGGAATGATTTCTATATCGAGAAGACAAAAAGACTACAGAATGTTTGATTCATATTATTTAATAATTACTGACGACTATAGAAACTTAAAAAATGTAAGAATCTTAAATAGGGTGTTGGGAACTGGTGATGATTTAGGTTTTGGATTATTGTGTGTAACAAAAGATATAACACAATTACCAAATGAATGTAAAACTTTCGTTGAGATAAACGAAGATGGAAAATGCTTGATGTTTAGGAATGAAGTATCATCATCAACAAAGATTGACTTTCATCTAGACAATAGTGAAAAATATGACTACAACAAAATATCAAGAGTTATTTCAAATATACCAATGAAATATACTTCAACCAAAGCTACGAGTTTACCTGATCACTACAATTTCTTGGAGATGTACAATGCTGGAAATATTGATCAATTAAATGTCCTAGACAGGTGGAGATTAAATGATTCAACCCAGTCATTGCAAGCGCAAATTGGAATTGATGCAACTGGAGCACCAGTATACCTAGATGCACATGAAAAATATCACGGACCGCATGGATTGATCGCTGGAACAACAGGTTCTGGAAAGAGTGAATTTATTATAACGTACATATTATCACTTGCAATTAACTACCATCCAGATGATGTAACATTTGTCTTAGTTGATTATAAAGGTGGTGGACTAGCTGGGGCATTTAAAAAGAAAAATATTCAATTGCCACATTTAGTTGGAACAATAACAAATATTGATTCAGTTGGTTTGCAAAGATCTTTGGAATCTATTCAAAGTGAGTTAAGAAGAAGACAAGTAATGTTTAATGACGCTAAGAATGAAACTAATGAATCAACAATCGACATATATAAATATCAGAAATTATATCATGATGGTGTATTAAAGCATCCAATTTCACACTTATTTATAATATGTGATGAGTTTGCTGAGTTAAAGCAACAACAACCTGATTTTATGAGTGAGCTTATGAGTGTATCCAGAATTGGACGTTCGCTAGGAGTACATTTAATTCTGGCAACACAAAAACCAGCAGGTATAGTAAATGACCAAATTAGAAGTAATAGTAAATTTGGTGTTTGCTTGAAAGTACAAGATAAATCAGATAGTAAAGATATTATTAAGAAAACAGATGCAGCAATGTTAAAAAGAGCAGGTCAATTCTATATCAATGTAGGAAATGATGAGTATTTTGCTCTTGGACAGTCAGGATATACAGGTGTACCATATGAACCATCTGAGTCTGTTAAAGTAGAGCAAAACAACTATATAGATTTTATTTCAAATACTGGTGCTTCAATTAAGAGAATTGAAGATAAAGTAGAAATTAAGAAAACGACGAATGCTAAAGGAGACCAATTAACAAACATTGTTAATTATCTTGCCCAACTTGCAAAGAAAAGACATATAGAAGAAAGACAATTATGGCTTGATCCAATACCTGAGAATATATCAATAAAAGGTATCAGAGACAAATATTCTGTCGAGCCTGTTAAAAACATAATTAATCCAATAATCGGTGAATATGATGATCCGTTTAACCAATTACAAAATGTATTGACTTTGAATTTAACCAAAGATGGTAATACGGCGATTTATGGTAGTGCTGATAGTGGTAAAGAGCTTGTACTATCTTCTGTTATATATGATACAGCAGTTACTCATACGCCAGATGAAGTTAATTTTTATATACTTGATTTTGGTAGTGAGACAATGAGAATATTCAGTAAATTTCCACATGTTGGTGATGTAGTATTTTCAGATGATGTAGAAAAAATTAACCGTTTATTAAAAATGATTAAGCAAGAAATAAAAGATAGAAAGCAAAAGCTCGCAGAATATAATGGTGATTATGAGTTATACTTAAGCAAGAGCAATGAAAAGATGCCGTTGATGGTTATTATCATAAATGAGTATGGTACATTCTCACAAGCATATCAAAGCATTGACGAAGAGCTTACTAAAATTACAAAAGAATGTATGAAATATGGTATTGTATTTATATTTACAGCAAGTACAGTAAATGAATTAAGAACAAGAATTACACAGAATTGTAAACGTAAGATTGCTTTACAGATTATAGGCGATGACTACTCATACATATTTAACAAGGCAAGAAGAAAGAAACCATCTAGTTTAAGCGGTAGAGGTTTGACAACAGTAGACAGTGACGATGTATATGAGTTCCAGACAACAAAAATATGCAAACCAGAGAACTTAAACGATTACATCAAATCTGTTTCAGAGAAACTAAATAAAAGGTACCCAGAAGGAGCACAAAGCATACCAGTATTACCAAAAGTTGTAAATATTGAAAGTGTTTCTAAAGCAATATTTAGCGCGAAAGAGATGCCTGTTGGTATTTCTGCAAAGAATATTAAGCCATACGCATATAACTTTAAAGGAAACATAGTAAATATAGTTGCATCTAAACAAATGGAAAATATAAGGACATTTATTATGTGTTTAAAAGATGCGATGATTATGACTCACACAATTGAGCCAATAATTATTGATATGGACAATTTTGATAGTAATAATATAGGTCCATTTATTGAAACGTTTAATGGAATGACAAATAAATTAGGAGAGAATATGTATAATAAATCTGATAAAGATATTATATATATTATTCTTGGAATTGGTAAATTTATTGATATGATGGGAGCAGAAAAAAATAGATTTGATCAGAATATAGAAATTGCTAAAGTCAGTCAAAACGTTAGTTTTATTGTCGCAGATACAGCTGCAACCCTAAAGAGCCACGCTATGGATTCGTGGTTTAAGAGCAACGTTACTCCAGGATGTGGTATGTATATAGGAAATGGATTTGATTCTCAATTCTTGATATCATATGAAGCAGATAGGAGAAGCTTGGTTCCAAATTGTGGAGATAGCATGGGTTATGTTGTTAATAAAGGTAAACCTGAATATATTAAATTCCTAGGAATTGAAGAAAAGAGTGATGACGATGAATAGAGTTTTAGTTAATTTATACGTTCCATTAATGGAAAAAAAATATAACATATGGATTCCAGTAAATAGAAGCATTGATTGTATAATTAGGGGATTCATATCAGGAATTAATTCATTAAACCAAATAAAGTATGATATTGAAAAAAACTATCCAAGGTTATACAACAAAGAAAATGCTACATCCTATGATTACAACATAAAAGTAATAGATACAGATATAAGAAATGGAACAGAGCTAATATTATTTTAATATTACAGAAAAATTACAAAAATATTACAACAAGATTAAATTTTCAAAAAAGAAGCATGCTAAGTTGATTTTTTTATAATTTTAATATATAAGAGAAATTAGGAATACAAGATGTATTTTTAATTTCTTTTTTTTATGGAGGTATATTATGAGTGATGAAATTAATTGGGAGCCACAACAAGTTGCTGATTTAGGTGTTAGATTATCTCGAATTGGTTCTGAATACAGAACAACAATTGCAGATATGTATAATGAAGTTAATTCAATAGGAGTTAATCAATTATGGGTTGGACGTAACTATAATGTAGTTGTAGCTGGAATTTTTAACAGAACAATGGGATTATTTGAAGAATGGTCAAATTATATGCAATTAATAGTACCACAAACAGTATGTGGTATTGCTGAGACTCAAAAGAGTTCAAGTGGAGTAATCGATTATTCTTTAACAAATGTAGAAGTTGAGATTAAGAGAGTTGAAGAAACTGAAGATAAGGGTGACGGAAGTCAAAAATTAAACCCTTCAGAGGTTAGAAATATAATTAACAATTCATTACCAGGATATAACACAAAAGTTTCTGAGATAGTAAGTAATTATTTAACTCAATTTGAAGAACTTTCAACAATTCAACATAATAATGCTATTAAAGATATGTCAAATGAATTAAATGAAATTTTAGTTAAAACAAGAAACTTAATAGAGCAATTCAGTCAAGAAGCAACAGAAGCTGTTGAGAAATCAATACAAAATGTTGAAATTACAGACGAAGAGACAAGACAAATGGCAGCAAGAATTGCAACTATTGTTGGTTAAAATTTAAAGGATTAGGAAAAAACTAAATGGATGAATGTGATATTACAATAAAAAATATACAAAACGCCTATAGAGAATTAATAGAAAATATATATTGCATTATTCCAAGTAGTTGGCAAAATAATAAATCTAATGTTTATTATACAAAAATCAATAGTTATATATCGAATGGTGAAGCTGATTTAAGAGAAATTACTCAAGCATTTCCTGAAAACACAAGTAGGGAAATGCTTGTTGATAAAAAAGAGATAGATTATGACGAACAGATACTTAATATAAAGAAAAAATGTGAGTTTATAAACAGTCAAATAGATGAATTAGTAAGGATAAAATGCAGCTATGCTACTAAAAATAGTCAAGCAATATATAGCATGGGAAATAGAGCAAAAAATTCAATGGAGTACATGGTTGCTTCTATTGAAGATTGTTTTAAAGAATACTATGATAAAAAAAATATGATAGAAAATGGATATAATTATAGTATTGCAGTTATTATACCAGCTTATAACACAAAAAAGACTATTAGAAGGGCAATAGATAGTATTGCTAGGCAGACTCTTAATGGCATAATCAAGGTAAAGACGTACATTGTAAATGACTGTTCGATATATAATTATCAAGATATAGTAACTGAATATAGCTCTGCTCTTGACATAGAAGAAATAGAGCTAAAAGAAAATGTCGGACCAGGTTTAGCAAGGCAAAATGGAATACTTAAAAGTAAAGAGGATTTCATTATTTTTCTTGACGGGGACGATTTTTTTTATAATGAAAAAGCATTAGAGGTATTGCTTATAAACGCAGTCGATAATAAGGCAGATTGTGTAGTCAGCTATTTTAGAGAAGAATCGGATAATGGTAAATATAGTAATTCTAATAATATGGGATGGTTACACGGAAAGATGTATAAATCATCTTTTATAAAAGAAAAACAAGTAGAATTCTTAAATTCGAGAGCAACAGAAGATGCTGCTTTTAATATGTTATTGCAGGTAAACAATCCAAAGATTATAGCTATATCAGATGTCACGTATGTTTGGGCATGCAATGATGATTCAATAACAAGAAAGAATAATTATGAATTTATATATACTTATATAGAGAGTTATAGTGAAAATATAAGAAAAATTCTCGAACTAACTGCTGAAAAGAATTTAAATATGCAAGTTGCTATGCGACAAGTGTTGAATTCATTATTTGTCATTTGGACTGATTATATAAGATTTAGTGAGCAATCAAAAAGAGCTAATGTATTGAAATGGACATACAAATTAAAGCAATCTTTTGATAAATACAAATCAGAATATTTAGGCGAAGAGCAAATTCAGGATATATTTAAGTACAGAAGTAATTTATATAATCCAAAATGGTCTCCCAAATTTGCTATGGATTGTTTTGATAACTTTCTAAAAAACATTGAAATTCATAATAGTATTGACAAAAAAATCGATAAGGATAAAGATAAACTAAATATTCTTATTTCATTTGATGAGGACTATACATGTCATGCAGTAGATATGTTACATTCTATAATACTAAACAATGATGTATCTCTGGAAATATATTTACTATATGAGAATCTATCAATTACTTCTCTAAATGTAATAAGAGAATTTGTTGAGGCAAATGAAATCGGAAATTTACATGAATATTATATTAATGGAAAACAATACAGTTTTCCGCATACTATAAAATATATCCCCGAGGTAACATATTATAGATTATTTGCACCATTTATAATAAATGAAAAAATAGACAAATTATTATATCTTGATTGCGATATAATTGTTAATGGGAAAATTGATGAACTGTATAATTTAAACATAGGAGATAATATTATTGCAGGATGCAAAAACATGTTATGCAAAGAAATGAGCCATTTAAATACTGTATTTAATACAAACTTAAATTTACCAATAACAAACGATTATATAAATGCAGGAGTTTTACTTATTGACGTAGAAAAATATAGAAACTATGTATCGCCAGATAAAATAATTCGTTTTATTAATGAGAATAGAAATAATTTAAAAATGCAAGATCAAGATGTAATTAACAAATTATTTTATGGAAAAATAATGCATGTAGATAACAAATTTAATCTTCAAATTAATACAGTGGAAGAAGATTATAAAACAAACGATGTTAGAATCATTCATTATTCGCAAAGAGCAAAACCATGGGAAAGTGACTACTATAGTCCACAAAAAGCAAAATATTACTATAATTATTTAGCTAAAAAAGGTGATGTAAATGGCCTTAAAACAATCATAGGAGCACATATGGATTACCAAAAAAATAAAATGGTGGCTGAAGTTATAAGTAGTATTAATGGAGAGTAATATGATAGATATAATTGTACCAATGTATAATGCACAAGGAACCATCGAAAAAACGTTAGAATCAATTTTAAAGCAAAATACAGACAAGACAATCAATATATATTTAATCGACGATTATTCAGATGCAAGCTATTACAGCGTGCTTGAAAAGTATAAAAAATTGTTAAATATTCACTATTATCGATTAGATAAAAAAAGTGGTCCAGGTGCAGCAAGAAACTATGGACTAGATATTTCAGATGGCAGATACATTATTTTCGTAGATGCAGATGATATGTTAGAAGATAATGCTGTAGAAACATTGTATGATGCCATAGAAGGTAATCATAGCGATATAGTAAGATCTTCCATTCAAGAAATTGGGTTGCATGGAAATAGAATTGTGAAAAATTGGAACATATCACTACATGGCAAGATATATAGAAGAAGTTTTATTGATAATAATAAAATAAAATTTTTTGATAGTTATTCCAACGAGGATATGGCTTTTAATATGTTGCTAAGATTGTATGGCGCGAAGATGAGTAATATTGATAATGTTACGTATAGATGGTTTTATAATATAAATTCAATATATAGAAAAAATCCAGATGAGAGCAGAATTAGAGATTTCCATGATATTACAATAAACACTGAGAAGGCTTTAAGCATTGCTATAAATTTTAATTGTAGTAAGGAACTGATAGAATTAATATCACTAGAGCAAATAATACAAATATATATAAGATGGATTTATATGGACAAAAGTAAAATTGACATATGTGTTAACGAATCTATTAAAGAAATTTGTGAAGTATATTTAAAATTTAAACAAATTAATATGGATGATTTAATAAAGAAATACAATTTAATATATAACTATGACGACTATAAAAAAAATGAGCTTGAAAGATTTATATATCAAGAGAAATAATATAATTAAAAGGAGGAGAATATGAGCGACGAGTTTAATTGGGATATTAGTGCACTACGAGAGATGGTAGTTTCACTTAATAGAAAAGGTATAGAAGTAAAAAATAAAGTTGCAAATATATTTTGGCAATTCAGATATCAAGTAACACCTTATTGGGAAGGTGAAAATTACAATAAGGTTATGGAATTTGTTAATGAATTTGTTCATGGACATGGAGATGGACAAGGATTCAAAGAAAAAACAGACATGATGGCATTTGAAATTCCTAGAGAGATTGAGGATATAATTAATCAACAAGCCATTGCGGGTGGAGGAACAGAGCAACATGAAAATCTTGTTACGGCATATGATACAGGAAATAGTGATGTATGGGAAGTCCCACTATCAGTAATAAAAAAAGATGGTGCTAGAAGAATTACTGTTGAAAAAGTTCAACAATTTTTTGTTGGAACGGCAGATCCTTCTGTTAAAGGAGAAGTTGAAGCTGCAATACAAAAAATGAATGAGTATATTGCAGTATTTGATGACTATGAAAGCTTTACAAGAAGTGATCAAGCTGTATATGATGCTAGAACAAAAGTAATTGAGTTTAAAGAACAATTTGTTGAACAAACAAACGCAATGTTAACTGTTGTTATTGATGTTGCAAATGCGGAAATTGCAGGAATAGAAGAAGTTGATATCGAAACAATTAGAAATGCACGTAACATTTCTGATCCTGGTGACCCATGTAGCCCTGCAAATGGAGGATGGGAGCCAAAAGATGGTACGTATCAAGATCCTTGTATACCAAGACCAACAACTCCACAAGAAAATCCGGCTGGAACATCAAATGGTAGTGGGTACGACTGGGATGCAGATCCTTGCCACAAAATACCATCAGGAACAAAAGCTCCAGATGGATATGATTGGAATTCGGATCCATGTCACTTTATAAAGACTGGAAGTAGCAATAGCTATTCAAATAACAAAGATAGTGTAGCATGGTCAGATCCATGTCATATAAATACGGCTGGAAGTAGCGATAATAATTCAAACAATAAGGGGAATGTAACATGGTCAGATCCATGTCATTTAATACCAGAAGGAACAAAAATACCGGACGGGTATGATATGAGCTCAGACCCATGTCATTTCTATAAATAATTAAATACAATTATTAAAAATAGAGAAATTTTAAAGTTGTTATCAAAATGTAAACAAAAAATTTTCTCTATTTTTTTTATTATAGACTTGTATAAAAAAAAGTTTTTTCATATAATATTGATTGTAAAATAGTAGTATTGTATATATATACTATAAGCTGATCGTAGTATACAAAAGAGATATTAATTATTATTAATATAAAATAAGAGACGAAGGAGGAAAAAAAGATGTCTGACGAGTACAATTGGGATATTGACAGTTTGAGATCAATGGTAGTAGAGTTGAACAGAAAAGGTATCGAAGTAAAAAACAAGGTAGCAAATATATTCTGGCAATTCAGATACCAAGTAACACCTTATTGGGAAGGTGAAAATTATAACAAAGTTATGGAATTTGTTAATGAATTTGTTCATAGCGACGGAAATGGTGGTTATGGAACTGGATTCAAAGAAAAAACTGATTTAGTTGCATACGACATTCCAAAAAGAATTGAGGATTTTGTTAATGTACAAGCACAAGCTGGTGGAGGACAAGCATATACTCAAAATTTAATCAGTGCTTACGATTCTGGAAATAGTGATGTATGGGAAGTTCCATTATCAGTAATAAGTAAAGATGGTGCTAGAAGAATTTCTACTGAAAAAGTTCAACAATTCTTTGTTGGAACAACAGATCCATCTGTTAAAGGTGAGGTTGAACTTGCAAAAACAAAACTAAACGAGTATCTTGCAATATTTGATGCATATGAACCATATACAAAAGGAAACGCTGCAGCTGTAACAGCAAGAGCTGATGTTGAAGAATTTATCAATATGTTTAAAGCAAGAACAGACTACATGTTAGGTGTTGTTATTGATGTTGCAACTCAAGAAATAAATGGAATTGAAGAAGTAGATATTGCAGCAGTTAAGATGGCGCACCAAGGTGCAGCACAACCTGGAGAAAATCCTGGAGGAAATCCTGGAGAAAATCCTGGAGAAAATCCTGGTGGTAACCCTGGAGGAAATCCTGGTGGCAACTCAGGTAACGGTGGATCATCAGGTGGTAGTGGGTATGACTGGGATGCAGATCCTTGTCATCTAAAACCAAAAGATAATAAAGCACCAGATGGATATAACTGGGATGCTGACCCTTGTCATTTTAGAAATTCAGGAAGTGGATACAGCACAGGAAACAATGGAAGTAAAAACACTACACCTGAATGGAATGACCCATGCCATTTCTACGGTCCAGGTGGATCAACTTCAGACCCATGTCATTACTATGCTTCAGCAGAATCAATGAGAAATGCTTCTGGTTATAATAATATAAATCCTACACCAACTGGATCTAAAGGATATACTTATGATCCAAATCAAGATTGGAGTAAAATGTCTGATAAAGATAAAGTAGCTCGTGGATATTTAGAGTATAAAGCTGCGGGCGTATCATCATCATATGCAGGAGATGATTATCTTGATAATAATACAAATTTAACTGATAGTCAAAAACAAGAGATTCGTGATTTAGCCTCAAGTAGTAAAAGTGACTATGAACATTCAGGATACGATAAACCAGAGTATGATAGAACAGCAGATTGGTCAAGTTTAAGCTCAGATCAACGTGTTGCTAAAGCATACGATGATCCAGAATTTGTATCAAAACTTAGTGATTCAGAGCAAAATAGACTTAGCGAAGCACAATATCAAGCAGGAGATCATGTTGATTATGATGCACCATCAAACGATATATATCGTGTAGACCCAAATACTTTAAATGATAGACAAAAAGTTCAATGGGCAATTGATATGAGAGAAGAAATAATTGATAGTTCTATTAATCATCAAAGTGGATACGGTCCATCACCAGAAGGATACTGGAGAAGAACTGCTGATGGTCTTACTGCAGAACAATTAGCAGAAGTTGACGCAGAGGTTAATCAATATTCTAAATATACGGGATATCAAGATATGGGAGCAACATATGCTGATCCATATGCTAACGAAGAATAATTAAAAAATTAAAAGGAATTACAAATGTAATTCCTTTTTTATTTTGCTGTTTTGTATTGTAAAATAATAAGAAAATAGAATATAATAACTCTCAGAGGAGAATAAATATGAGTGACATTAATTGGGAGCCACAAAATGTGGCCAACTTAGCTGAGCAATTATCAAAAATTGCCAACGATTATAGAGAGAAAATTTCAGAGATATATGGTGGCTATAGTAGCATTGGACAAAATGAATTATGGACAGGAATTAATTACAATACAATTGCAAATGATATATTTAATGTATCGAGAAGTACATTTTCAGAATGGGCAGATTATATACAATTTACCATTCCGGAACAAATATACCAAATTGCTAAAAGTCAATCTTCAAATGGAATTATTGAGTTCTATATGTATGAAGCCAATGTTGATATTAAGGCTGTTGAAAATACGGAAGAAAAAGTAGATGGAAGTTTTAAGTTAAATATGTATGAAGTTCAAAAAGTTATTTCAAATACTTTGACGGAATTGTGTGATGATGCCAACAATATACTTCAAGCATATATTAATCAATTCGAAGAACTTAAATCAATAGAGGATAATGCAGCAATCTATTTTATATATGAAAAATTAGAAGGAATTATAGATACAAATAAATCTCTATTAAAATCGTTCATTATAGAGACTTCAGATGCTGTTGAAAAAACATTTAATAATATCAAATACACAGATGAAGAAACAATTCGTATGGCAGAAAAAATTACTGATATGATTAATAATCCGTAAAAAAGAATCTTGTTAAAAGATTCTTTTTATGATACGATTGCGTCGTGGGATTGAAGGACGTAGAATGTAACTTAGCGAAAGCTGAACCGGAGGAAAAAATGAGTACAAACTTATCAAGTGAGAAACGTGAGATAATAATAAATAATATAAAGATAATGAGAGAAAAGCTTCAAGATGAGCCTGATTTAATAAAATCGTTAAATGATATAGAGCGTGAATTAAAAAGAAAAAAATATGGATTAGTATGGGAGAATCATGAAGAAAAAATAGATCAAGAAATTAAAAATAAAATACCAGTTTTTGTTGAAGATAAGAACTTGGAAATAAAATGTAATAGTGATAAATCAACAAATTTTATTTTAGAAGGCGACAATTTACATAGTTTATATTTACTAGATAAAACACATAGAAATAAAATTGATCTAATAATAATAGATCCTCCATATAATCGTGGCTTAAATGATTTCTTATATGATGATAATTATATAGACAGAGGGGACTCATTTAGACATAGCAAGTGGATCTCATTTATGGAAAAAAGATTGAGTATTGCAAAAAAACTATTGAAAAATAGTGGAGTTATATTCATTAATATCGATGATAATGAGCTAGCTGGTCTTAAACTTCTATGCGACGACATATTTGGAGAAGAAAATTTTGTAGCTTGTTTTCCATGGCATAATAGAACTTCTGTACAAAATGATACTGACATCAGCATAAATCATGAGTATATTTTGGCGTATGCTAAAAAAAGAAGAGTTACAAATAGAAGACTAAAAGCTAGTAATGAAGATGTATGGTATAAAACTGATGATTTTGTCATTCAACCAAAGGAAACAGATTCAAGCAAATATTCAAATCCAGACAATGATCCAAGGGGAATATGGAAAGCTGATCCATTTGATGCACCGAATATAAGACCTAATTTAACATATGAGATTGTAAATCCAATAACAGGAGTTACATATTTACCTCCTAAAGGGAGATGCTGGAGAACTGAAAAAGACAAATTCGAAAAGTTATTAGAAGATAAGAGAATTGTATTTGGTAAGAATGGTAGATCAAGACCACAGCTAAAAGTATTCTATAATGAAGTCAAAATGAAAGGTGAGATACGTAATAGTTGGTTTGATAGTGATGTATACGACACATCTACAAATGGAAAAAAAGAGCTTCTGTCAATACTACCAGATAAAAAGATATTTAATACTCCAAAGCCAGTTTCTTTATACAGAGAAATCATAAAGATGTCTATTTCTCCAAAAGTAAAAAATCCAATAATTCTTGATTTCTTTGCTGGCTCTGGAACAGCACGGACAAGCAGTACTTGAGGAGTTTCAAGGGAAAAATGCAAGTTTTATTTTATGTAATAGTAACGAAAGCAATATTTGCAAAGAGATAACGTATGAGAGAATTAAAAGAATCATTAAGGGATATGATAACAATAGAAATATAGCGGTAAAAGGTATAGAAAGCAATTTAAAGTTTTATAGTGTAGAGTATATAGATAAAACTAAAGCAGATGATGACTCTTATTATGTTGAAAATGAAATACAAAAATATTTAAAAGAGCTTATCCAATTGGATAATATGAAAAGTATTGAGGAAGGAAATATTGAGTTATTATTGAGCGATGATGATATTGATAATTTCTTTAACAATAAAGAACGATTAAACAGATGTAAAAAGGCATATATAAGCACCAATGCTTTAATAACGGAAGAGCAAATAAATGAATTTGAAAAAAGAAATATAGAGATACAATACATACCAGAATTATATTACGAAAAAGAGCTTAATGATATAGAGCAATGGTAATGGTACCAAAGAGGAGGTTGAATTTTTTATGATAAATATAAAGCTTAAAGATTTCCAAGAGCGATGTGTTGAAGAATTGCTTGAACAAACTGTTTTTGGTGAGAAAGAGGAGATACTTATACAAGCACCAACAGGTAGCGGAAAGACGGTGATACTTCTAGAGTATATAGATAGATTCTTAATGGAACATGATGACTATGTTTTTATTTGGCTAACACCAGGTTCAGGTGAACTTGAGGAGCAAAGTATGAAGAAGATGAATGAATTGCTCCCAGGATTAAACACAAAAACACTTGAAGATGTATTAAATACAGGCTTTGAAAAACAAGACACAGCATTTATTAACTGGGAAAATGTTACTAAAAAAGGAAACACAGCTCTAAAAGAGCTAGAGAAAAGTAACCTATATGATAGAGTTGAGCAAGCAAGAGATGACGAATTAAAGTTCATCGTTATCATTGATGAGGAACATAGAAATAAAACAGAAAAAGCAGAGGGGATAACACACTTATTTGGTTCTGAACGAATAATAAGAGTATCTGCAACAACTAGAAGAAACGATGAAGCATACAACATAAAGATAAGTGAGATGGAAGTTATTAACTCAGGTTTAATAACAAAATCGTTATATATTAACCAAGGAATTGAGGACAATATCGTACTTAATAATGAAATAGAGTATTTACTTAAACTTGCTATAAATAAAAGACGAGATATACGTAAATGCTGCATTGAAAATGGAATAAATTATAATCCATTAGTGATAATTCAATTACCAAGTATGAGTGAGGAGCTAATAGAGCAAATCGAAGAGTTCCTTAGGGAAGAAGGATTTACATACGATAATGGTCTACTTGCTATATGGCTTGCAGATAGAAAAGAAAACATAGACAATATCAGTGAAAACAACGCAGAGCAATGCTTTTTAATTATGAAACAAGCAATATCAACTGGTTGGGATTGTCCAAGGGCAAAAATTCTTGTTAAGATAAGAGAGAATATGCATGAAGATTTTGAAATACAAACTCTAGGTAGAATAAGAAGAATGCCGGAGGCTAAACACTACGGAAATGAGTTACTGGACAATTGTTATCTATATACATTTGATGATCAATATACAGAAAGCGTTAAGCAAGAGCTTGGTAGAAATGCTGCAAATGTAAAAGCATTATTTGTTAGAGATGAATATAGAAAATTTAAACTAACAAAAGAAATTAAGAATACTGATGCAGATAATTTTGCACCAAGAGAAGCTTTCTATGCAATATATGAATATTTTATTGATCAATATAGTCTTACAAATACTGAAGATAACAAAGAAAAACTTGAAGCTGCAGGATACAATTTTAACCAAAATATAACAAATGAGATTGTACAAGGAAATGCAGTAGAAATTAATAAGAAAACAATTATTAAAACAGAAAAAATAAGCATCCAGAGCACAGTCGATACATATAAAAATGGGTTAGATTTAAGACATTCAATAAATGTAATTGCTTCAAGAATAGGAATGATATACCAGTATTTATCACCAATATTACAACGTTTATTTTTAGGAAATATAGAGTTTCCAGAAAAGATACTGAAACTAAACAAAAAAGAGTTCTATGCCTTTATCATAAATAATGAAAGAAAACTTGAATATGATATTCTAGATGCTGTAATACAAAAAAGAGAACAGCGAGTAAAATTGCAAAAAGAATTTAAAAAGACAGAGGATTTTTATTTCCCAGAAAGAATTACAGTTAAATATGATAAAAAAGATAGCAGTA